>CAZCXH010000037.1:0-11982 GCA_964502525.1 uncultured Chitinophagaceae bacterium | reverse complement strand
GACACCGTGAAGAAGAAAAAAGTGTATGAGCGCTGCGGAGTGAAAGAGCTGTGGTACGTTGACCCGATGAAAAAGCAGGTGTATGGCTTTGCGTTGCTGAAAGGAAAATACAAGCCGCTCGGCAAGCCTTCAAAAGCGCTTGCCTTTAAAATGTTTGACTTGAATATTGACCTGAAGAAGGAGTTGTAGCTGTTACTTTTTCCTCACTCAATAATACCAATAGGTTTTCATCCGGAAAACCCAATGTTTCTATTTTTCCAAAATCATCAATTGAAACTTCAACGTAGTTGGAATTAGAAATTTTATACTTTTTGTATCGTTCAGTCAGAAAATGAATTTCCTGATTTGTAGAACCAATCCACTGGTGATTTAATGTTCTCCTTTTTTCATCATAGCGACCTGTAATCAGAATGTCGCACAGGTCAAAAACCGAATCCATACGCATATCAATAATTTCTTTCATTTCATAACCCGTAAAAAGCATGGTGCTTAAACCTGCTTTGCAGCACACATAAAGCAGTTCCTCTATTTCCTCAAACTGGTCGAACGGCTCGCCCCCAAGCAGTGTAATCCCTTCGATTATATCTGATTCTTTAAGGATTCTTTCGGTTAGTTCAGATACTGAAATTTTATTTTTATTTTTAAAACTCCACATTTCCTTATTCCAGCAGCCTTTGCAATGGATTGAGCACCCTTGAACCCAAATAACAAACCTTTGTCCGGGTCCATAAATAAAGCTGCTTTCTTCAATGTGTGCAATATTCATTCTAATAGGTATTGCGGGTTAAAACCAATTTGATTTTACCTTTTACATTTTCTTCTTTAATGGAATAGCCTTTTTCTTTTGCCTTGGCAATGATGCTTTCTTTCTGTTTTTCAACGAAAGCCTTTCGTTCATTCTCTAATTTGATTCGTTCTTCTTCCTGCAGTTGTTTTTTCAATTCTTCCATCTTCATATTGTATAGATTAACATATTCCCTTTCAATTTTTTCAAGAAGCCCACTTACTGTTTTAAACTGCTGTGCATTTAATCTACCCCATTGTATTGGGTCGTGAGAATCAGTTAACAGAGTGTATCGCCCGTTCATTAAAGTAAACCTCTGATAGAACGAACCTACCATCATTACAATTTCATCCTTTGGAATGCTGTAAACTCCGAATCCCTTAGAAGGTATGGTATTAGGGTTTATCCCGAAGTTTTCGGTATCGGTACAAAAACTAAACCCCAAGTTTCTTAACGCATTGACCAGAATACCCTTATCAATAAAAGGTGTTATTGTTTTGACTACCGCACTCATTTTTTTTTATTTTGAATTTTGTTTTGAGATTTCAGTTCGTTTGCCTGATAGAACTCATCTGTCTTGTTGATTGATTGGAGTTCCTCCTGGTTTCCAAGGAGTTCTTGAAGTTCATCAAGACACATTTCGCCTTTTATACCTTCGGTTGAGGCGTTGATTTTTCCATTTTCATCAATGGTAATGACAATTCGTTGTTCTGCCATATTTGTTAATTTTTAATTGCACATAATTTTGCTTTTAGCCTCTCAGCTTCTGATTTACCTATTTCATACTGTTCCCAATTTTCAATTGCTAAGTAGGATTGACTGTTCAACTGATAAAGTTTTCCAACTTTAGGTATTTGTTGTAAGCCAGGAGCCGAAAGCAGTTTACCTGAATTTGAACTTTGCTTTGAAGATTCATTTGAAACGTATTCAGATAAAGATGACTTGTTTCCGCTTTGCTGACCGGATTTAGATTTTTCATTTTCTTTTCGTTTTATTTCATCTTCAATTCTTTTTATTTCCCTTTGGATATTTTCTACTTCGGATTTCAACTTGTTTATGAATACTTGATTCTGAATTTCATTTAGTTCAGTAAGTTTATTTTCAGCATCTTCTGCTTCTTTCGGATTTTTTTGCTTGTTTTTATGCCCTGATTGTTGCTGCCATTCACTTTTTATTTTACCAAGCAGAGCTTCTTCTATTTTGTGTTTTGCAAGAAAATCTTTTAACTGCTCACTCACATTGTTTTCTTTCCCGTTTAGTTCGCCTTGTTTGTTCGTTAATTCCACTTCTTTATTTTTCTTGCTTTCTTTTAAGCCATTAATTTCCTCATCTAATTTGGCTTTCTTATCCTCTTGCTCTATTTCTCCAATTTCACTTTCAATTTGAGAGTAAATTGAATTGATTTCCGAAATCTTCTCTTTTAATTGTTTGTCGGTAATACCTGCAAAGTCAATTTGCTTCAAGTCTTCTATGTCAGACCTTAGTTTATTGAAAGTGTTTTTCTTGCCAAGAAAAAATCTCGATAATTTTGATGAAATAGTCTTCTCTCTTTTTTCCCCGTCTTGAATTTTATTCAATATGGTATTAAGATGATTTGTGATTTTGTCATTTTCGCTTTTCCATTTTTCATACAATGGACTTTCATTGCATTTTTCAGGTAGATAAAATGGTTCACTCTTCCATTGATATTCAACTTTACAGGCTGTTCCATCATCGTGCAAATCAGGTGTATGGGCTTCAAACTCATTCAGAGGAAGTAAATCAGTCAAACTGAGAATACCTAAATCTCTTTTATCTGATTGTTTAATCAAAATAGGAGTTTGATTTTCTTTCTTAACCGGCACAATCAGTTTGTTTGACAAATTCCCTCTGTCAGATTTTCTCACATAATCAAACAGGGTAGCATATATAAAATCCATTTCGCCATGCGTAGTTGTGTCGTGAAATACGTCAACAGGTTTCGATTCAATATTCAAATGCTTGCTTTCCTCTACAATTTCCTTTTTTGCTGATTCCCAGAAATGATAGCAGAAATGTCGAAACAATTCAGGCATTTCTTTTCCATTCAGTTCTTTAATAACGTGGTTGGGTGATGCTAAAGATTCTTCCGTAAACTGCCCGCTGAAAAAATGACCACTTGGTTGATTGGAATTTGGATTGGTTAAAATAAATGACCCGGTATTTTTAAGCTCGTAACGGATAAGGCACACACCACTCAGCATATTTAATTCAGGAGTGTGTTGATTTACAAGAATGTAAATTTTCACTTCCCTTCCTCTGGCGGTATCAAACAGTTGTTTGATGATTTGTTTGTCCGTAATCATTTCAGACTGAATGCAGACAAAACCTTCGGTAACAAATTGCAACAATGCGATAACATGCTGTTTGAAATTTCGGTCTTTGGAATATGATTTGTCATTTCCGACTTGCCAAAAATCGGTTACAGGTTGGTTGCTGTAGTCAACAATCTTCGATTTTGATAGGGGAAGAATCTTATTTGCCATTTCTTATTTCATTATCTATAAAACTCAATAAATCTTTATCGAGCATTTCTTTGCTTACCGGAGTAAAAACCACGCTTTGACGAATTGTTCCTGTTGTGTCTTTATCAATATTACCTTCTGAAAAAACGATGTAATCAATTGAGTTGCTGATGTTCCAGATTTGAATTTCTTCTTTGTTGGCAGCAATGATGTATCTGTCGTGCGGCAAACGCGACTTGAATACCATTTTGCAATCTTTCATTTTTATCTCAGGAACATTTTTTTGAATATAGTTGCTGCTGTTTTCTCTGGGTGTCAAATCGGTTATCACCGTTTTTGACTTACTTCCGATGGCTTGTAAAAATGCGGCAACCGATTTCTGCTGATTCAGATTCACTACGTAACGGTCATAATAAACTACAACCGTTCCATTTCCTGTATTCAGCTTATTGGCAATAGCATTGAAGGATAGGTTTGTTCCCTTTTTTAATTCAACCGGTTTTGCCGGTAGTTTGATTTTTGCATTAGGGTTCAAATCAAAGGGAGCGTTCAGATGCCAGAATGGAACTGTATCTTTTTTGATTGCGCTGCCGAAGGATTCGGCTGCCGGACTGTCCAATGAATTCGAGTATTGTTTAAAAGCATCTTTTTCATTTATCTCTGTCACCATGCTTTCAAAATCATTTGAGTTCATATACTCCCTGCGCAGCGATTCTGTAATTATCCAATTCCTCCATTTTTTCGCATCTTCAAGGCTATACGGCATCAACGGAATTTTCTGGAATTGTATATTGAAACCGTTCCATTGGTTTTGCCTGTTATTCTCTTCAAATGACAGTTTACTTTGCTCACTTACTTCACTGTATCGGATTTTTAACCGTTCATTCTTTTTATCCCAGTCAGGCAATAATTCTTCAATACGGGATTTTAAATCTTCTTCGCAGGAAATAGGCGCAGGTTTAAACTTGATAGCATTTTCTCCTTTCCCTATTTGTCCATCAAAAGTGTAATGCGATTTTTCAAGATTATCCCAAATCCAGCGGAATGCAATTACATCACTGTAATTTTTGTTCTGCCCGAAATAGTCAGTAACGGGCACCAGTATTAAATTCGAAAACGAATTGTTTTCCGTAGGCAAATAAAAATGACCTTCACTGTCAAATCTCAGATTTAGTTTTTCATCGTTGCCTTCTCTTGACGGCTGAACCCGTTTGAAATAAAAAATCTTGTTTCCAAAGTAGGAGTCTCTGTTTGTGAACCAAATCTGATATTTACCTTCTTCAACGGTGGGTAACATTCCACTTTCTTTAACAGTGTTTCCCAATGCAGTTAGTTGCTGCTTTTCATCATAGACTTTAATGTTCTTCAGATATTCTTTCACTCTGTTTTCAATCAAAGGATTATCAAATCGTTTCCCTTTCAGATATTCCTGAATATCCTTCCGTGGAATTTCCTTCTCAAACCGGAGGTAAACGATTGCCGACTGTAATTCTATTTGTTTATCTAATGTTACCTTCATTTTACTGTCTATAAGTATGTTTAGCCAATTCCCTTAAATCATCTGATTGAGATCTGGATGAGAAGTAATCGTGATGACCGATAATTACCAACTGAAACTTCGCTCGCGTGATGGCTACATTCAAACGGTTGGGATTATCCATGAAGCCATCCTTAAATGTTTGAACCATGGAAAGGAAAACGATGTCTGCTTCGTGTCCCTGAAATTTATCAACGGTGTGCAGCTTGATATTGATTTTCTGTTTTCCGTGGGTGAAACTGAAATTTGAAAATCCGTTTTCGTTGCCTGTAAGCTGCTGCAATTTTTCCCTGATATGCGTTTCTTGACCTTTGTAGAAGGTTAAGCAGGCAACTGTCCACTCTTTGCCTTCCGGCTGAGGGTTTTTGACTGCATAATCCAAAAAGATTTTGAGATGCTGCATCAAGACATCCACCTCTTTGAGATTGTAATTTTTAACGGTTTTACCCGGAACATCTATCCAAACGTTTCGGCTTTCGTATTCGTTGTAATTCCATTTTCTTAACTGCTCAATATGTTTCGGATGCTCCAAGTCCAGCAAGGCATTTTCCGCCTGATAGAAACGCTCCCTCGGAAATTTGGAAATTTCTGGGTGCATCCTGTGCTGATACACTAATGTTGTTTTCCTGTGCTTTAGGTCTTCGGTTTTAAACCCTTCTGACATGGTGCTTTCAAAATGCATCTTTCTGCCCGAAATGCCTTTAACCAATGATTCCAGTACAGACGGGAAAGCCATAGATGCAATCTGGTTGACTTGAGATTCTACCTTTTCTTTCTCAATAGATTTTGGGAATAACTCTTCTATTACTTTTCCGTAGTTTCCTTTAATTCTGCTTTTTCTCGTCATTCTCAGTTGATGTTCCCTGTCCACGCGCCAAGCCACTTCTTCCGCCCAGTTTTTTTCGTAGAAATAGATATTCAGTTGTTCAACTATGTCAAAACTGCCGGACATTTCTTTTCCTTTATGCCTGTATTGAAACGGATGTTTATGCTGATAGGTGTTGTGCATGAATGCGTGAGCCGATTCCTTCCATTTCGGGCTTCGCAGTACTGCGTGGCTTTCGGGTAAGCGCAATAAAACTTTTTCGAGAAGAGCTTCATCAACAATAATTAAGTCGGCAGCGCTTAACTCCAATGTGGTTACTTCATGTGGCTTGCGGATAGTAATGTATTCAGACGTATGAGATTGATTACAGATAGCGTAAATGATTTTTTTTGAGAAATCATAAAAACGCCCTTTTTCTAATTCCTGAACGATAAACTGAATTGTGTTTGATGAAGCCGGCAGCACAAACTTGTTATGTTTGCTATGCAGGCAATCTTTTATTTTATGGAGGTAAAATACCGCTTGTTGCAAATCGTAAGACAATTGCTTGCCGTCAACAGCAAGTTGCTCCATGTTGCAAATAATCTCTTCTCTTTCAGTGAAAGGTGAGAGTTGCATCACATCGCCAACCAGAATCCATTTTTTTGCATATAATGCAGGAACAAGAAATTCCTGAAAGGTTGTTTTGCTGCTTTCGTCAATTATCAGGTAATCAAATTCAGGAATAATCGGTGTGTCGCGCCAGCTCTTGTTTCTCTCTTTGAATTTCGGATGTTGCAATATCCCGATGGTTGTTCCGCAAACCAGGTTTGACGCTTCTATCAGCAGGGTTTGGTCAATTCCGTTATCATCAATCAGATTGTTGATTTGAAACTCCCGAATGTCCTCGTTTATTCTTTTCTCATCGCCAATTCGAACAGGTAAAATATGAAACCGCTCTAATAAGGTTGTTCCGTTGCGATGTTCTTTCAATCGCTCTAAAACATTATCTATCGCCACGTGCGTTGAGCCACAGAGCAAAACCCGCTTGCCCTCTCTTGCAAGCTGGCAAATCAATTCCAATATCACTGTAGTTTTCCCTGAGCCGGGCGGACCTTCAAGAATTGCAAAATCGGGCGTGTTGATTGCCTGACGAACGAATTTTCTTTGTTCAGCAGAACCGCTGCGGGTTTCATCGGTAATCACAAACCATTCGTTGATTCGTTTCCGTTCCGGCTCTTGCCATTCTGTTCTATCCCGGTTTTCAAACAGTTTAATCAGTTTTGCCTGCTCTCCTGCCGGCATTTGTAAAAGAGTGGAGATTGCCTCTTTTTGCTTTCGCAGTGAATAGGTATTCACCCGAACTGTGAGTAAGGAATCGTCAGGCGGAAAACAAAACTCCCGGTAAAAGCCGCCATTTTTTGATTGGGCTTTTCGTTTCAAAACAATTTTGTTTTCGCTTTCTATACCTGCCGCAACCTGATATTCATTTTTCTTATCGTCAGCAATGGAGATATCGTCATCAAAAAAATAGCGAAGCGGAGAAAACCCCGGAATATCCTCCTTTCCGTTTTCATCCAATTCCACGAGTTGAATCCAAAAGGCATCCTTGCTGTTTCTCCTTGTGTGTTCAATGGTAAACCTGATTTGGTTAGATGTAACCCTTTTACCGTAATAGTTGGAGTCAGAGAGTGTAATGCTTAATCCTTCGTTGCGGGTAGCTGAAAGTTTTGTTCCGTTCTCAAAAATCAGATTTTCAAAATCAATGAATGACGGTAGTTTTTTGTCCGGAATTCGAGTTGCTTGATTGATAGTTTTTTCAGAGTAAACAATATATCGGTGTTGTTCTTCTCTGATGATTAGTCCTTCAGGTTGTTCGGAACGGATTACTGAGAAATTCACCGGCTTCTTATTCCAAAAAAGCATTTCATCCGCTTCAGGAACAATGTCAAAGTCAAAACCATTTTCATTGATACCGGTTATTCGATGCTGACCGGCACTGCCGTTAACGATATCGCCAATTTTTACATTTTCTAATGCGCCCTCTTCAAACTGAACAATCGTTTGCTTTGGTATTTCAAATAACCCTCCGATTATTCTGAGTTCTGCTGCGTTGTCTGCATTTACCTTTTTCCATTTTGCTTTGATGTTTCCTTTTTTCTCTAAAGCAGCAATGGCATTATTTAGATAGCTAACAAATGGCTCAAATGCTCTCCTTGCTGTCTCTTTTATAGCTCTAGAAACAACTAAATTTTTGTCGTGGGTTAATTCCCAATTCTTTGGCAAATTATAAAAATAGGAAAGCATCCTTAACTGATAAATGGATTGTTATAGGTTTCCTGTTTCAACTTTGGCAATTCTTTATCTTGTTCCTTATCGAGTTTTTCCGGCTCATCAGTTGATGCTGAAACCGCACGGCTTTTAGCCCACTTCCGCATTTTTTCAATGGTTTCGTGCATCGTTCTTGAAAGCGGAAATGTTTTAGAGATGGCATCAGTAATATGTCCGTCAGTAATTTCTTTTTCTTCATCATAAGCCTGAAACAAAGCTTCTTTTACTACTTCTTCTAATTCTGCGCCGGAAAATCCTTTGCTTTTCTTGGCAAGCTCCTTTGTATTAAAATCTTTGGGCTTTCTGTTTTTCTTTTTCAGATGAATCTTGATGATTTCTTCTCTTTCCTTTTCGGTTGGCAAGTCAACAAAGAATATTTCATCTACACGACCTTTTCGAAGCAATTCAGGCGGTAATTGCGAGATGTCGTTTGCCGTAGCAACAACAAAAACAGGTTTGGTTTTCTCCTGCATCCAGGTCAAAAATGTTCCCAATACTCTTGCTGTTGTTCCTCCGTCTGTTCCTCCGGATGATGAAATTCCTGACATTCCTTTTTCAATTTCATCAATCCACAAAATACTTGGGGCAATTGCTTCCGCAATGTTCAATGCTTCACGTATATTTTTTTCAGATTCACCCACAATCCCGCCAAAAATTTTTCCCATATCCAAACGCAGCAAAGGGAAATGCCATTCATTGCCAATAGCTTTTGCTGTTAAACTTTTTCCGGTTCCGGGAATGCCTAAAAGCAAAATCCCTCTCGGATAGGTTAAACCAAAATTTTTTGCTCCTTTGTCAAAACCCCTGCCGCGTTTAATCAGCCAATTTTTCAGGTTGGATAATCCACCCACATCAGTCATTGTCTCTTTGGGGTGGTAATATTCCAGGTAGCCGCTTTTTTTAATTACATTTTCTTTTTCACGAATAACTAAAGGAACTTCCGCACTGGATAGGTTGCCGCTCTCAATATATGCTAACGAAAATGCTTTTTCGGCCTCCATAATAGTTAAGCCTAACGCTGCTTCGATTAAATCGCTGTCCGGCTCGCCCGAGTCTTTTATGCTATATTCATTGCATACTCTGTTGTAAATGGCTTTTATGTCGTCAAAGCCCGGGTAGGGCAATTCAAGAATATGCACTTCTTTTTCAAGTTCTTTTGAAAGTTGCCGGAAGGGCTGAGAAAGCACAAGTGTTTTATTCTTTTCATTGCTTAAAGCAAAGTTTCTGAGAGTTTTTATTGTTCGTGGCTTGTCCTCTGTCAAATCAGGGTGAAAGTCCTCAAGCAGAAGAATAAAGTCCTTTTCTTCTCCATCTTTTTTTAGGAAACCCAGAGCAGCATCCGGTGTTTGAGCTTCTTCATCCTCTTTATCGAATTTTCGTGTTTTTGTATCCCACTTCCTGATGCCTTCAACTCTGTTCCATACAAACAGGTCTTTCTCTAATTCCTTTGCCGCCTTGACAAGCATTGCATGGATTCTCAATGATTCGTAGCTGATAATCTGTATCAGTTTTACGTTTGCTTTGATTAGGTTTAAAAGGTCTTTTTCCATTGAATTATAGTTTGATGTTTGATACCAAGATACTCACTTTTCATTCTCACCTCTCATCCTCCTCAACTCCTCCCTGATTCCCTCCAGCAGCGCGTTGTTTTGCTTCAGCAGTTCCTGCGTTCGCGCATCCTCTGAGCTTGTCTGCCCGATGGTGTTTGAGATATTGAGATTCACTAAGTCGCTGATGCCGGTGTTTAATATCTGCGCTATTTCCTGCATCCGCTCCACCGTGAGTTTGGCAACCCCACGCTCGATGCGGCTGTAATTTGCAACGTCCATTTTCATCTTCTTCGCCATGAACTCCTGCGTCAATCCCCGCGCCATCCGCAATGCCCTGATGTTTTCATTTACTTTCATGCCGCCAAAAGTAGAACAGAGGAAAACGGGGTAAACAGATTTGTAACTTTTGCGCTGTTTTTTGTAATAATTGAGTGGTTTCATGTCAAAATCGCTCTGCCGGATTTAGTTGGACGGCCATTTCATTCATGGTTTGCCAGTCGTGTTCCGTGAAAGAATTGCTGGAAATGACAACTGGAATATTGAATTCACCAATAGCTCTCTCTTCCAACTTCCACTTGCTTTTATCATGGTATAATTCGGTTCCTTTAAGCAGCATTAATGGATAGGCTTTGATATTCCTGCACCCATTTTCGACCAGGAAATCTATTGTGCGCTTGAAAGAATCAACAGTCTGGTTAGGTAATCCGTAAATGATGCTCACCTCGTATGATACTTGGAGCTGCTGTATCATGTGCATTGCCTCCTTTATCAGCGCTTTGTTGTTAGGTCGCTGTATCACCGCATACTCCTGCTCGTTTATTGTTTGCAAACCCAATTCCAGATGCGCATTTATTCCGGAGACTAACTCAAGAAACTCTTTGCCTCGTTCATGTTTTATCAGTTCAAACCTTGTTTGGAAGGTAAACAAGGACTTTAATTCAAGTCTTTCAATCTCCTTCAGAATTTCAAGATGGTCGCTGCCAGCATTAAAAACAGGGTCAAGAACATTGATTTTTTGAACGGATTTCTCCTTGAATAAAGCCAACTCCTGAAATATTTTTTCGAGCATGTGTTTATAGACTCTTCCGTTTTGTAAATCACGGTGGGCGCAAAACGAACATCTGTACGGACAACCTCTTTTGGTTTCATACCTTATCATTTTCTGATTTTGAGAAAGCGGTATTGCCTTACTTAAATAAACGGACGGGATGTTTTCGAAAGGAATACTCTCATTAAGGACTATCGGTTTATCAGGCTTTTCTGAGAGAATTGCCTTTAGCAATGACGCTTCCGCATATCCTGAAATATAGAAATCAACGGAAGAGTAGTCGGACTCAAGCGTTTCCCGGGAACTGTAGGTTACCTGATAACCGCCTAAGACAATTTTTCCAATGAACCCGGCCTGCCGGATTTTTCTGATTAGTTCATTGATTAGATATTCGTTCCAGACATAAGCGGGTAGCGCAATCGTGTCGTACTGCAGCAGGTTATGGGCGGACAATAATAACGCGCACACGTCATTTGATAATTTGTGCTTAATCTGCAGCATATTGTATTGGAAAACATCAACATCGAACTCTTCCCCGCAGCGGGGATCATTTTTCAAGTATGCAATAATTGAAGCTACGGACAGAGAAGTGCTTACTTCGCTGCTTCTGATGAGATCAAATGATACAATGAGTGCTTTTTTCATGAGTGATTCAGTTAACGACAATGATTTTCTTCCCCTTGTGTTTTGAATAATGCAACGCTCCCGGCTCATCCGTGCAGAAAAAGCAGGTAATGACGCAGTTGCATTCGGCAACGATGAAGAGCGATTCTCCCATCAGTCGCTGATAGCCGAAGCGGTTTCTGAGTATTGCCGGTGTTACCAGCAGGATGTATTCCTCATGCGGAATATCAGCCAGCCGCCTGAGCGCCCGGATTACTAATTGTTTTGAGATGTTCCGCTCGCGCAACCGCTGGATTGCGTGGCGTGTAAAGTGAATCCATTTGTTGTTCATAGCAGTTTGGTTTTGATGAGGGCAAAGAAACTGCCGGAATCGGGGCGGATTTCTGGGTTGTAACCTTTTGCGGTTTTTTTGTAACGAACAGGCGGTTTTCGCAAATAATTTGCTTTATCCGCAAGCGGCACGGTGATACACGCAACTATTTTATTCTGTAACTTGACCGCATAATTCAATTACCATGACTTGGTTTTTCAGAATTGCATTTTGGGGCGGATTGTTGTTCTTTCTCCTACTGCTAATGAGCGCGCATCCCGAAAACGCGCTTATCTCGTGGATTTTATATTTCGCCTTCTACTACGGCAACCGCTGGTGGATGCGCTTCACACTGCGCAGGAAAAAATTCAAACTTTATTTCTTCACCGTGATTCTGGTGATTTTATTCATTGGAACTATCGCGTGTACATTGCTTATTGATTCGGGCAGCAAAATCAGTGAAGCGCAGAACAGTTTTTTCGATGAACTCCTGAAGGGTTCTTCCGATTC
>CAZCXH010000036.1:0-34141 GCA_964502525.1 uncultured Chitinophagaceae bacterium | reverse complement strand
ACAAAGGTTTTGTCCTGCTTTCGTCTCAGCCTCACCCCCGCCCTCCGGTCAGACCGGAGGAGTCCGGGGCTGATTTCTTTAATCGAAGCAAAAATTTTTCTTTTCTGAACGGCACTTTATTTCCCCTCTCCACATGTCCGCCCGTTCCGGAACGGACGGGGAGAGGGGTCAGGGGGTGAGGTTTGCCCGGCAAGGATGAGGGCTATTATTATTCAAAAATTAAATATGTGCATAGACAAACCTGAAGGAGAGGGAAAATGCCCGGACTCCCTCACCCTATTGCGAGAAAAAAATAACTTATCTTGTAACCATCGGCCAATGAAAATATTTATCACCGGAATATCATCCGGAATCGGAAAAGCGCTTGCCCAACACCTGTTGCAGCAAGGTCACGAGGTGTGGGGGATTGCGCGCAGAGAAGGGCTGCTGAAGCAATTTGAACAGGAGGCGCGGACGGAAAAATTGAAATGGTCGGTGTGCGATGCGGGCGACAGAGAGCAGGTGCGCAGGGTGAAGGCGAGGATGAAGGAAAAAAACTTCATCCCGCAGATATGCATCCTTAATGCGGGCGTTTCGAGATACGATTCAGACGCCCCGGTGAATCCCTCTCTGTGCGATGAACTGATTGGTTCAAACCTGCAGGGCGTTATCCATTGCATGGATATTTTCAATGACGATATTCAAAGCCGGCAAGGGCAGTTCGTCCTCATTTCTTCCATCTTTGCCCTGATCCCGGACAGCCGCAATCCTGTTTATTCAGCCGGCAAAGCGGGCGCATCCATGCTGACAAGGGCGCTGAGGTTAAATGAAAAATGGAGAGGCATCGGTCTTAAAAATGTTTACTTGGGCCCTGTCCGAACTGACCGCCAGCGGGAGAGCAGGTTCTTTATCCCGCCTGTTGAGAGCGCGGCAAGATTTATAGCGGACAGGGTGATTCCCGCTGACAGGGGTGATTTTTTCTATCCATTTGCCGCGCGGCTCGCATGCATGCTGTTTCTTTTGCTGCCTGACAGCATATTTGACAGGCTTGCTTCAACCATCAGGCGAAAATAGATGAGCGGAAAAAAGATGATAACTCCTGATTTATCCGTAGTGGTGCTGTGTTATCGTTCGGAAGATTATATCACCGATTTTGTGAAGCAGTTGGAGAATGAACTGGAAGAAGAAGGCATTAATTACGAGTTGGTGCTGGTTGCCAACTACGACAGGGATAGCGATGAACGAACCTCTGAGATTGTGAAGGGAATTGCTGCGGGCAATCCCAGAATAACGGTAGTGTCGCGCCAGAAGGAAGGCAAGATGGGCTGGGATATGAGGTCGGGGCTTGGCGAAGCCGCAGGGATGAATATTGCCGTAATTGACGGAGACGGGCAGATGCCGGCCAGCGATATTGCGCTGGTCTATAGAATCATCAAATCGGGACGTTACGACCTTGTCAAGACATACAGGGCCAAACGCTATGACGGATACCACCGGCAGGCGCTTTCATTCTTCTACAACGTGCTGTTTCGGATTCTTTTCCGACCGGGCTTTCCGACTCCCGACATCAATTCCAAGCCGAAGGTTTTCACGCGCGAGGCTTATGCAAAAATGAATCTGGTGTCAAGCGACTGGTTCACCGATGCGGAGATCATGATTGAAGCATTCCGCAGTCAGTTGCGCATCTGCCACGTATCCACGGTTTTTTATAAAAACGAACGCAGAAAATCCATGGTCAGCGCGGCAACCATTTTCGAATTCATCCACAATCTTTTTTATTACCGCCTGAAACTGTGGCGGAAGAAAAGCCGGTAGTGCAGCGTCAAGCCTGTTTTGTCGGTTTCTTTCGTTTCCTGTTTACGGTTTACACGTTTACGGTTTTTGTGAAAAGACTAACGGTAAACAGGAAACATGTAAACCGTAAACTTTTTACCCCTTGCCAGTAAGAGGTAGATTTTTTTGAA
The DNA here is from genome assembly GCA_964502525.1 of uncultured Chitinophagaceae bacterium. Taxonomy (GTDB): domain Bacteria; phylum Bacteroidota; class Bacteroidia; order Chitinophagales; family CAIOSU01; genus DATLYB01. The sequence goes on along the minus strand of CAZCXH010000036.1, from coordinate 32,198 downwards.
CTGTCCGCTAAAGATCAGGCGGATCAGAGATTTTCGATAGTGTAAAACCTTACCATCTGCCCTTCCGGATAGGATGCTTCGACAGGCATGAAACTAATATCCATGCCATGTATCACTTTCATATATTCCCGGATCAGTTCCATCCGGTTCATCTGGGAAACATAGATCACGTTGTGTTTGTTCTCAAGCAAATACCCGAAAAATTCGGGCATCGAGGATGAATTGCATTGGCAGGCGTTATCCAGAAATTTCTTGTAGCGCTCCACCAGGCTGTAGGAGCCAAAGTCATAGCACATCACCTGTTTTGCTTCAGGGAAAGCAACGCGGGAAAAAACTTCCGTTTCCACCATGTCAAGTCCGGTGCTGGAGAAAACAAGGGTTTTGCCTGCGGCTGCGTCATGGAGTTGATTGATCATCGCGTTGTTGCCTGCTATGGTCTCTTCAAACTCCCTTTTTTCAGCCAGCACCCGTGAAACGGACATTACGGCTATCGCAAAAACCCCGGCAAGCACCGTCATGCCCATCTTTCTTTTTTGCCTCAAAGCATCAAGAACCCTGTTGCGCAACAGGTAGAAACAATTGAACATAATGATGAGCGATGCAAGCGCGATGAACAGCCTGTCTTCCATCTTGATAAAGAAAGCAATCAGGTAAACCACCGTCCAGGCGGAAATGTTGAATGCCAGCAACCTGATAAATCCCGTTTTTAAGCCGGCCTGAAAAAGGCAAAAGAAAGCAACACCGGTCAGTAAAAAATTCAACAACAGAATAGGATAATATTTTTTTATCCTTGGCAGCAGAATTTCCCTGGTTTTCATGTGCCTGTTCCGCAAATAGCTTGTGGAAAATATCTTGTCCCTGACAACCAGGCTGTTCAGGAAATCAACGGTCATTATATCAGGCTCCGTGACCATCCACCACAATGCCGCTTTGTACTTTACAGAATCCGCCCTGGTGCTCATTTGCGACAGCGGGACCACATTCCCTTTTTCCGTGATCTGATAAAGCAGGTCAGGCTCGGTTTTTTTATAATAGCTGTCGGAAAAACGGATGTCCAGCGAAATGTAAATAACCATGCCGGCAATGAAGAGCCCCGGCATAATCAGGATCTTCAGAGCCTTCCCTAAATTGTCAGCGCAGGTGAAAATGAAAAGAAAAGCAATGATTAGCGCCACGCCTGCCGGTTCCAGCCTGATTAACGAGCCGAGCATGAACGCGAATATCAACCCCCAGAATTTTAACGAGTGATAATTAAACCGGTTGAGCAACAACAGCATCAGGCTTCCACCGCAAATCATCACAGGCGGCCTGACATTGGAAAGGATATAAAACGGGTTGATCAGCGCGGAGAAAAACAGCAATGTCCAGATCATTGCAATAAAGCGCCTCTCCGGAACAAGCTTGCTGATAACCAAAAACATCAGCGCCATGCCCAGCATTGAATAGGCGAAGAGAAACCATTTGTACCAGGAAACGGATGGAAAAACAGCGTAGAATATGTAATATAATTTATTGATAAAAATGTGGCAAAGGAAATACCAATCCATGAATGGACCATCGCTGAATGCCCCGTCAGCGAATGCCGAGTAGCTCGCTTCGTTGTTGGGTTCATAATAAACGGAGATGAAAAGAAGCGTAACGGCAACCGGAAGAAAAAAGATGCAGGCTTGAATAAAGATGCCGCTGTTCCTGTCTGAACGCAAACGGCTTTTAGCCAGCGGAGTTGTGTTTATTTCCACAATGAACCAGTAACGGGTTTTCCGGGCTAAGTTAGTATTATACCCCTGCGCATGGACAGCGCAAGGACGTTAAAGGATTAATTTTAGGCTCAATGGTTTCCTGAAAATCTTGCCATAAAACCCGTCTTGATTGAGATTGCCATCTGCCGGATCTGATTCGTTCGCAAAAACAATTCCGCTCGTTTTGCTCTTTGGGGCGGGGATCCTTTTTTTAGCGTCTTTTTCCATCCACTATGAGTACGGAGGCGATGTGATGTTTGCCCAGTATTTCAGGGGAACGCTCATGGGATTAAAGCTTTACAACTTTTACTATTATGAAGCCGGATGGTCTTATCTTTTTATATTCCTGTATGGCATCATGCCGTCCATTCCATGGCATGGGGCGGTTATTACGTTCCTGACGGCATCCACTTTTCTGTTGTTGCTGCATCTTCTGTGGCGTTTGGCGCAGGCGGTTAATTTGACTGCGATTGCCAGCGTGCTGTTCGTGCTGGCATTCGTCCTGTGGTCGCGTAATTTTTTCTGGATGAGTTTTTCACGATTGCCGGTCATCGCCTGCGGGCTGATATTGATTTACATGGCGCTTCAATGCGCTGAATCGGATGATTTCAGGCTTAAGTCCTTTCATTACCTGGTTTGTCTTGGCTATTTCGTTATTAACGCCTGCTTCAGGCTGGAGTCCGCAATTCTGGCAACCGTCATGGTTCTGCCTTCAGCGATCTGCTTATTGCACCGCATCGGGAGAAGCCGGTTAACGAAAAAGCTGGCTCTTCTGACACTGCCGCTCCTGGTTTCGACAGCGGGTTTGATGGTGAATCAGCGTATAACGCAGACAGACGAACATCTTGCCATGAAGAAGATGGTGCAGCTCCACTTTGATTTTTACGATGCCGGCAAGGTGAATTATTCCCTGGCGGCATCAGGCGCAACAGATTCCATAAAACTGGAAGCCATGCTGAAGGAATTTACACCGGACAAGCAGCAGTTTCCTCCTGATGAATACGAACGGTTCCTGTCCGGACGGCTGCTTTCAACAGGCACGTTGCATGAATGGAGATGGAGGCTGAACAAGGTCGGAGAATTTTGCAGCGGCATGTTCATTACGCATCGCGCATGGCTGCTGGCTTATTTCGCGTTGCTGCTGACAGTTATTCTGCTGGCGAAGCGGTTTAAAGACCGGATGCGCATTCTGCTGTTTCAATCAATTTTTATGGTGATGATACTGGGCATCGTGTTTTTGCTGAAACCAGCGGAGCGCGTGCATGAGCCTATGCTTTCAGTTGCAGGCTTTTTGCTGGTGTTTGATTTCATTTACATGGAACGCGTCAATTGCCGAAAGCCTGTGCTGGCGCTGTTTTCCGCCATAGCTGCCATTGCCGGGCTGGCGATTTTCATCCATATATTCAAATGGTTTGACAAACGGGATCATTATGATGCTGAAACGGAAAAATTTCACGCAGAGGTTTTGGCGGATGTTTATTCCAAACTAATAGACGAAAAGAAAACTGTTGTGTTTACAGCCCCGGCCTTTGAATTATTCAGAATGCACCCGCTTAAGGAGTTCAGGATACCTCCTGAAAACGCAATATGGACTTACGACACGCACCTGACGTATATTCCCGGCTATGACGTTTTGCTGAAAAAACTTGCCGGCAGCGTCACTTTCACGGATTTCTATGAAAAATTGTCCAGCCTTGGACAGAACGCATTGATAGTTTCCAATCATGAGCGAATGCAGCTTATCTCCGACTACAGCTTGCTGCTTTACCAATTTAAGATTGAGTATGACATCTACCCTGACGAGCGCCTGTATGACCTGAACCGCAACAGGCAGGGATTGTTTTATTACTATGTCAGAGCCGCTTACCGCGAGCCGGGTGTCGGAAGATAAATGCCGCTTTGTTCAGCCTGAATGATTTGCGCGGTAGTAGGCGAAAATTTCCTTCAGGGTTTTAAAAATGGTGGATAGTTTTGACGCAGTGGCGACTCCGGTGATGCGCTGTGTCTGGCGAACGGGAATTTCGTGGAACGTATATCCTTTTCTCTTGGCGTCTATCAGCACCTCGGCAAGCATGAATATTCCCTTTGACCGGATGTTGGTGCCGTTTTCAAAAATCCTGCGGTGATACATGTGTATCCAGTTAAAGTCGCGCAAATGAATCCTGAACAAGCTGCGAACGATAAAATGATAGGCCAAGGAGTTCAGTTGCATGCGCGCGCTGTAACCCTCTCTTTTGAGACGATAGCTCACGATGACATCGGCCCTGGAAGCGGCCTGGAGGAATGATTGCAACACCTCGGAGGTCAGAGGGCTGTCGGCCGGAATGCACAGCAAATGCTCCTTTGAGGCAAACTCCACCCCGGTTTTGATTGCGCTTCCAAAACCTTCATTGACTTGTTTGTGGATTATTTTTATTTCCGGCTTGTTACCGAAGCAACGGTCAATGATCTGAGCGCTTTGGTCGCTGCTTCCGTCATTTATTATCAGAATCTCGTAATCGCAGTTGAATTGCCTTAGCTGCTCTATATCCCTGCTCACCGAATTTTCAATGATCGCTTCTTCATTATAAACGGGAACAATGACGGAAACCGGCAGCATGTTCATCTTATCCTGATTTTCTTACCGCCTCTATCCATAGAATCGCAGATGGCTTCAAGGATTTTAACGACATTCCATCCGCTTCTGCCGTCAGTAACGGGTAATTTATCCTTGATGATGCAGTCAATGAAGTGCTCGTATTCCAGCTTCAGCGGCTCCGGATATTTTATATTGGGAATAATAATATCCCCGTCTTTTATGGAGAGTTGAAAGTTGCCGAAATCTCCTCTTAATGACTGGTAATTTTTGCCGGTGTTGATGATCTTTAATTTTTCCGTTGTTGACACATCGTTAAAAAGAAGCATGCTTCGGGTGCCCACAACCCGGATGATCCTCTGCTTGATGGGATCCATCCATGATACGGTCAGCATTGCGATAATTTTTTTAGGGAATTCGAAGCTGACAATCGCCACGTCCTCATGCTTCCGGCTCACAAATGACCGCCCAAATGCCGTAACGGATTCAGGAGCCATGCCCAAAAGGAAGCTTAAAATAGAAACATCATGCGAGGCAAGGTCATATACTACATTGACATCATTCCTTATCGGGCCAAGCCCTGTCCTGAACATATTGATATAAACCACTTCTCCAATCTTTCCTGCAGCAATGAACCGTTGCATGTACTTAACCACGGAGTTGAACTCAAATACATGGCCGGGCATTAATACCAGCTTTTTTCTTCCGGCCAGCGTGATCAGTTCCTCCGCCTCTTTCGATTTGCAAGTCAGCGGTTTTTCGCATAAAACATGCTTGCCGGCCTCCAGACAGCGCCTGGCAATGGCGAAATGAGTGATGACGGGGGTTGAAATTATCACCGCTTTTATTTGCGGATCATTGATAATGCTGTTGATGGACGCAGTAAACGCCACACCGGGAAAGAGCTTGCGGCATTCCTTAACGCGCGACTCATCGGTATCGCATACCCTTATCAGGTTGCTCAGAAGGCTTTCTCCTGCAACTCTGATAAAATGCGGGCCCCAGTAGCCGCAACCGATCAATCCAATCCCGACTTTCATATTATTTGCCTGCAAATAAACTGGCTCTTTTCGGAATAAAAATAACGATGTTCTCTCTTATTGGGAGTGTGTTGTTAGAATACGAAATGTCACACACACACAACAATTTTGACCCCGTAGGGGGCACATCCTTAACCGTTCGACCCCTACGGGGTCGGTGTCATTGTGGAGTTCCGTTGTTTTCTAACAACCTTTGAATCCTAACGGATTCAAAGCCAGCATTCGCAGGAAGCGAGCGTTCCTTGCCTGTGGTTGGTGTTTTCACCAACCACCATTCAGTTCCCACTCATCTGCCCTTACTCTGCAGCCCGGCTTTGAACGCGAGCAACTAAGGACATGAAAACGAATTTATTTCATCCCTTCGGGATTTTGCTTTCATTGATAGCTGCCTTCTATAATAATATCATCCCTTCGGGATTGTTTTGAGCAAACTCCGAAGGAGTGGCATTATTATAGAATAATCGAATAAAATCACCTTTGAAATCCCCTCGTCTGCGCTCGCGTCCCGCGATTGCACGTAATAACCTTCACTCGCCTGAGGCGAGCGAAAGCGAGGTGGATGTCATGGCTAAAGCCGGTGTTACGATTATCCCATAACCCCACGCTTAAGCGTGGGGTTAGAAGATGCGCGGGTGCAGGGCTTCAGCCCTGACGGTTCGCCCATAGATTCCCCCTCACCTGTCCTTACTCTGCCGCTCCGTTTTGAGCACAAGCGACTAAGGACATGAAAGGCATTTATTTCATCCCTTCGGGATTTTTTGTTTTCGTTGATTGTTGCTTTCTATACTAATGTCACCCCTTCAGGATTATTTTGCGCAAACTCCGAAGGAGTGGCATTATTATAGAATAATCGAATAAAATCATCTTTAAATCCCGAAGGGATGACATAATACCCCTTGAACTGGCGCCAGCATCCCGCTTGTGTCAGTTATCCTGAGGCTTGCGCTTCCTGTAGTCAATTAGTCTTTAGAGCATTCACCATCACCTCTGCCGTCCGTTTTGAAGCCCCAACTCCACCCAATTTCTCGCACAGCAGCTTGTAACCGGAAACAACGCTGTTCCGCTCCTCACCACTAAGGATTTTTTCCAATTCTGCCCGCAGGTTTTCGGTGGTCAGATCATTCTGAATCAGTTCTTCCACCACTTTTTTTCCGCAAATCAAATTCACCATCGCGATGAACTGCACTTCCACCAGCATCCTGCCGATAACGTAAGATAAGAAATTCCCCTTGTAGCACACCACCTGCGGCACGTTGAACAATGCCGTTTCCATCGTTGCCGTGCCGGAGGTCACCATTGCCGCATGGGAGTGATGCAGCAGATCATACGTTTGGTCAAACACTAATTTAATTTCAGGGCGATGGAGGTGTTTGCGATAGAAAGCCTCACCGATGTGGGTCAGTCCGGCCGCAACGAATTGATAATCCGGAAAAAGATGAGCCATCTCCGCCATCACGGGCAGCATCCTTTTGATTTCCTGCCTGCGGCTGCCGGGGAGGATAGCGATGACTTTCTTGTCTGCAAAATGATTGTCGCGCAGAAAATTTTCATTGAACTTGTAATCTGCCAGCGCATCCAACAGCGGATGTCCGACAAATTCCACTTCATATTTCCATTTCGCATAAAACTCTTTTTCAAAAGGCAGTATCACGAACATGCGGTCAACGCACCGCTTGATTTGTTTCACGCGTGAAGTGTGCCATGCCCACACCTGAGGGGAGATGTAGTAAAAAACCCTGATGCCTTTCGCTTTAAGAAATTTCGCCATCCGCAGGTTGAAGCCGGGATAGTCAACAAGAATCACGGCATCGGGCTTGAACTGCAGGATGTCCTGCTTGCAAAAAGAAAGAATGCCAAGAATGGTTCTGAGGTTGACGAGCACCTCCCAGAATCCCATGAAAGCTAAATCTTTGTAATGTTTCACGATGTCCGCTCCTGCGGCTTTCATCCTGCCGCCCCCAAAGCCACGGACAGAAGCAGCGCCATCAATGTTTTTAATGGCGCGAATGAGGTTGGATGCGTGCAAGTCGCCCGAAGCCTCGCCTGCGATAATGTAGAATTTCATTTGGTTGAAAACCTGACAGGTCTCCAAGACCTGTCAGGTTTATGTTCACATAAACTCATCCCAAAAATACACCACCACAATGGCAGTGAGTATAAGAGTAGCGCTCATGACGCCCCTCATGGTTTTGGCTGATGCGCTGCGGTTGGCGATGAAAATGGGGGCGAGGTTGCTGGCGATGGCGAGTATGGCGATAAAGCGCTGCGATAATCCGGGAGGCCTGCCGAAGTAATGGGCAATCAGCAACAGGTTCACTTCATTGAGAATGACGTAAGACAAAGCCGGAAACAGGAGGCCTAAAACCACTCCGAGGAGGATGGTATTTTTTTTAATCATGAAGTTTATGCTTCGTTTGAGAGCAAGCCGCTCTAATGGGGAAATGAATGACCGTTGAACCTTGCACTAAAGTCCAATCGAAGCCGTTCAGCCCCGCTTTTGGCAATACCATGTTATGCGCATCACCGCTGCTGTTCCTGCGAAGCATAACTGTTTGAAGTCCGCACAAACTTTGAACGAAGCGATTTACCTCTATGCAATGTTCCATGTTACGCAATTTAAAATTCCTCCTTCGTCTGCTAATTCGTTGCTGTCAACTGTCGCAATGTCCTTTGAAAACTTGCTCCAAAACTTTTACTGCTTTGTCGCCAAACTTTGTTTTGAAAGTTGGAACGATTACCGCTTGTTTCATTTGTAGATAGTTCAAGTAAAGCCCTCTTGCACTTGTCAATGTCGGGTCGTGCGGTAGATTGTAAGTAAGTTCAATCCAATCAAGTCCTGCATTGTGCAACGACATTCTAAAACATCTTTGAAACTCTGCGTTCTCTTTTGAATAGTCGTTTATTAAAACTGTGTTGCTGTCAATGAAGCGAACCATGCCGTCAGCATGACCTGTGAAATCATTGATGTCCCAAGGCACGGAAAAGAGTTTGTCAACTTCAAATAGGTTTTGAAGTTGCTTGATTATATCTCTTTCGGGAATGTGTTTGTTTTCATGGAAAACTTTGTCGCACATAATCACCTTATCCGTTGTCTTTGAAACATGGCCACCGTCAACAATCAGATTTGATTTTGTTATAGTCAAGTTGATTGCTTTGCAAATGCTGTCAACATCGGAAATTGTTTTCTGATATTTTTTCGGCTTCAAATAGTCGGGGTTGTAAGTGAAACGAACAAACTTGTCTTTGCTCACTTGAACAAGCATGAAGTCAATTGCCCAAACATCTTTTGTGTTTGGGAGAAATGGAAAATTTATTTTACAATTATTCAACACCTTTTCAAATCGGGAAAAAATTTCGACCGCTTGCTTTGCAAGCAGTCCGTAAGAAAAAGTTGATTGGTTTGTTCGTCAATAATCATGAAAGGAGTTGATTGTATTTAAAAACCCGAAACGAATAAGTGTTTCCTTTCGGATTTTCTTTCTTATAAATTTTAAAGTCGTCTGAAATGGAGATTGGAATATTTGCAGCTTGTGACGGTGATGGCAAACAAACTCCGAAAGTAATTTGAGGAAACTCTTTTAGAAAATGTTTCTCAACGAATTTACTCGTGAAGAAAAGTTTTTTGATTTCCGAATTTTCAATGATTGATTTTATTTCCTTGTTGTATTCCATTTGAGTTAGGAATTTATCAAGGTTGCTTTTCTCCTTTCGTTTGACTTTAGCAAAGATGTCTGTGATTGCAATTCCCTTGGTTGTAAAAAAATCTTTTTTCTGTTTTACCGTTTTCAACTCTGCCTTGAAAGCATCTGAAAGAATTACCCAAAATAAATTATCGGCTGCACTGTAAAACCATTCTTCGGGGTTGTCCTTATTTACTATTTGCTCCATGCCTGGAAAACTACCGACAATTAAAACAGTTGCTTTGTCTGGAACAAAAGGTTTGAATGGATGTTCTTCAAAGGGAATATCAGTAATCGTCATCGCTTAAAAGATTTGAATTGTGCATGTAGAATTGTTGAAGGTATCTTACTCCAATCTTTTCAAGAACTGCTGCTACTTCGGGTTCGTTGTCAAGTGTGCCTTGCTCAATTTTTCCAATTGCATCAAGAATATCTGGGAAGTTGCTGACAAATTTTAATTCGTGTAAAATGTTTTCAATAGTGTCTTTTCGCTGGAGAAGAATTTTGTGGTAAACAAAAAGTGTGTAAGTATGAGTTGGAATTTTTAGTTCAGGCAAAACAGCAAAAGCATTTTCCTGTAAGTTCTGTGCCTCTCTCAAAGTTTGGAGTTCTGATGTCGGATTACTCAACAAATATTTTGTTGCTGTCTTGTGAAGTTGCATTACTCTTCCATTCACTTCTTCGTCTGTTGGTAATTGCGAAAACCAAATTAGTTTTTCGTTGTCGGGGCTTGCTGGTAGTCCGAAACTTTTCAAGATACCGTCTTGAAGTGACAAGATTTGTTCAAAGAGTTGCCCGTCTTCGGAAGGCCCACCTTTCTTGTCTAATGCGATTTGAAGTTTCGCAAGTCCTGTCAAAGCAGGTTTTAAAAATTCGTGTTGTGTCATTTGTTCGTAGTTAAAGTTTCAAGTTAGCAGGCACTACAATCGGAGCGTTTGCGGTTGCACATAACCTTCCTCAAATGACGAATGGCGATATGCGAATGACGAAGGAAAACTCGATTTCTTGCAATTCGTAATTCGACATTCGTCATTTTACATGAATGCTTTCGCTTCGCCCGGCATGACGGGGAAATCATCCCTTTAACTCGCCTTTCACCTGATGAATCCGTTGTTTCACCGTCATCTTATCATCAAAATAAAAGTCCTTGAGCCGCATCACTTCCAGAAACTGCGCCACCTCCGGCTGATGCACGGTCGTTCTGCCCGTCTTCACGTCCACATATTTGATGGTGGTCCACATCAGGCATTTCAGGTTTTTTTTATCCATGCCGGTCATGTAATATTCCACGATTACGGTATTGTGGTCATAGAAAATCACCCGTGACATTATTTTCACCCATTCACCGAACACCACCGAACGGATATAAGAAATATTATGATTGTAAACCACCCATGAGCAGCCGAACCTTTTGTAAATCTCACCGGGACTGTAGCCGTAGAGTTTGGAAACCTGGTCTTCACGGGCGTTGAAGAAGTAGTCAAAATATTTTGCATTGTTCAGATGCCCCAGCGGATCGCAATCCTGGAACCGGACCACTGCTGAGGATTCTGTTTCTTTGGGATAAGTCTTGTCGGGATCCGGGGGCAGCATTACCTTTTATTCGGCAACAGAAAATTTTCCGCTGTAAAATTCTTTCCTATCTGCAAAAGCTCTTAGAAAATATATCCCTTTGCTCAACCCGGATATATCAAAGTTGAACTGATAATCTCCGTCTGAAGGAATGTCAAGCACTTTTGCCTTCACCACCCTGCCTTCAGAATTGTAAATTCTCAGGGATATTTTCCCCATCGCGCCTTGTATATGCACGTTCAGAATATCATCTGCCGGGTTGGGATATAATCTGATGTTTTCTTTTTGCGGTGGAAGGGGTGGCGCAACATCGGTTGAAGAATCCCGCCACAAATGCTTTGATCCGTAGTTAGTATAAAAACTGGCGCCTAGTTCTTCATTCGGGTCAGGAACATCCGGATCCGGAACGAAATAATAGTCTCCCCGGACGGTATCCTCGGATACGTCAACAACCATGTAGCCGTTCCTGCCAAATGCGACATATTGCATGTGCGGATCATGGATTTTAATCGTTTCAAACGACAGAAAGCTGAAATCGCTTTTGCTGGAGGCAATTGCAGGAGTAATAAATTCAACCGCCACGGAACCCGCGCCTGTGGCGTCATCATACAGAGCGGTATCTATCGGCAAATTGTTGGCAAGCGCTGCGTGAACATCACCCGTCAGCACCACCACGTTATTCATCTGATTGTCATCCATGTGCTTGTACAGCTTTGCGCGTTCAGCCGGATAGTTATCCCATTGGTCTTCATTAATCGGACTGCCAAAGAACAACACAGGAGCCATCATCACTTGTTGTCCGATGATGCGCCATCGCGCTGTGCTGCTGTCAAGCCGGCTGATGAGCCAATCGAATTGCTCATGCCCAAGAATAGTTCTGTTACTGTCAAGGATTGCAGGCATATCAGACGGCTCGGTAAAAAGCAGTTGCTTCATGCGTCCTTCCAGCCGGGCGTCAATCATAATAAGGTCAAGCAAATCTCCATATTGAAACGTGCGGTAAATGCTCTGTGGCTGCGATGGATTTTCCCGGATGGGAATCCATTCGAAATACGCTTTAATTGCTCCTTGCTTTAATGCGTCAAACTGAGCGCTGTCGGGAAAATGCTCGGAGCCGTGCATCCACGAGTCGTTGCCTGTTTCATGATCGTCCCAAACATTGATGAATGGATGCCGCTGGCGGGCGTAAACAAGATCGGGATCGGTATGATATTGGGCATAGCGATCGCGGAATTGCACCAACGTGCTGCATCGCGCATAAGGCAGCATCACCCTGCCGACTTCGCCTGAATCCCTGCTCTCGTAAATGTAATCTCCCAAATGAATCACCGCATCAATGTCATCCCTGTCGCCAATGCGGGCGTAAGCGTTAAAATATCCTTTGGAGTATTTGGCGCAGGTAGCCACCGCAAACCTTGCATGGTCAATATTCCCCGAAGGAGCTGTCCTGGTTCTGCCAACAGCGGAATATGCTCCGCCTGTTTCAAAGTCGTAGTAATAGGTTGTTCCGGGTTGCAATCCGGTAGCGTCCACCTTCACGTTGAAATCGCGTGAAGAATCGGTAGTAAAACTTCCTGAGTTAGCGAGACTGCTGAAGGCGGTGTCGGTCGCAATACGCCAATTGACGGTTAGAGGCTGCGCGGAATCCAGGGGCGAAACATGAGTCCAAAGAATAATTCTGTCGCTGAGCGGATCGCCCGAAGCAACGCCATGAAGAAACGGGGCGAAGCCCTGCTGCGCATGCAGGTTAACGGCAACAATCAAAAAGCAGAAGACGTAAAAAACAGGATGACGCATAAGGTGATTTTCAGTAAAGATAGAAAGTTGAGTGCAGGCAGCCAATAATACCCTTCGGCTGATTTTGGTTTCAGATGCTCATTTTTTAAACAGCATTCCTTGATAAAGCTTTTCGGTATAATAATATCTTTTTTTTGCTTAAAGGCAACCTTTGCCCAGTCCATCCTTAACGGCAGCTTTGAAATAAATACCGCTGGAACTGACCAATTAAATTTACAGAATGCACAGTACAACTCATTCATCTCCAATTCCACCGCCTTTGGCGACTGGAATGGCGGAGGACCTGCTGGCGGCAACATTGACATCATCGGCTCATCGGACTACTGCGGGCAGGCGCAATGCGGCAACTGGTTTGTCGCGCTTACCAGCGGAGGCACTGACGCGATTTCATTGAAGCTTTCATCCCCGCTGATTGCAGGCAATACATATTCAATATCGTTTTATGACCGCAGTTGCACGCCATTTCCCCCGGGAGAGGGTGTTGAGGTAGGTGTATCCAACTTCAATAATCTCTTTGGCATCCTCGTTTATGCAGCGCCTCCTCCTGTTTATGATGCAGGCTGGACGCACCGGATGTTTTCTTTCATCGCCCCTGACTCCGCATGGTATGTTACTGTGAGATGCGGAGGGGTCAACCACCAGTTGCCGTGGACGCAGGTTGACAATTTCACCGTCACCAGCACATGCTCTGACAATCTGGATTTGGGCAACGACACTGCCTTATGCGCTGGCAACTCATTGCTGTTAAATGCAGGCACTTCCTGTGCCACCTATCTATGGCTGGACGGTTCGACTGTACCAACATTAACGGTTACTCAAACGGGCGCATATTGGGTAGAGGTGTCGCAGGATGCCTGCGTGTTTCGCGATACCATCAGCGTGGCGTTCGTTTCACCGAAGTCGCTTGACCTGGGCGATGATACAACGCTATGCTCCGGTGAAACTTTGTGGTTGCGCGTATCCATTCCCGGAGCAGCTTACCAATGGCGTGACGGCTCAACGAATGATTCATTTGCCGTAACTCAACCCGGAATGTATTGGGTGAATGTGACGCTTGGCGGATGCGTCACCGCAGATACCATCAACGTAACGTTTTATCCTGCGACCGAAATCAGCCTCGGCAATGACACAACCCTTTGCGAGGGAGAATCTCTGTTATTGAATGCCGGAACAACAGGGGCAGATTACCTGTGGCAGGACGGTTCGGTCAATTCAATATTTGCAGTGTCAGAAGCCGGAACTTATTGGGTTCGGGTTGCTTTGAATAGCTGCGAATCCAGCGATACAATAAATGTAATGTATGTTTTGCCTCCATCAATTAATCTCGGAAGGGACACCGTTCTCTGTGCGGGCGGGGTTCTGTCGCTTAATGCTGCAACTCCCGGAGCAGCTTACCAATGGCAGGATGGTTCAACGGACTCAGAATATTCTGCAACACAATCCGGAGAGTATTGGGTGAATGTGATGCTTGACGGATGCATCAGTGGTGATACAGTTAATGCGGCTTTTTCTCCTGCGCCTGAAATCAACGTTGGCAATGACACAACCCTTTGCGAGGGAGAATCTCTGTTATTGAATGCCGGAACAACAGGGGGAGATTACGTGTGGCAGGACGGCTCAACGAATTCCACATTCAATGTAACCCAGCAGGGGATATTCTGGGTTGAAGCAGTTTTAAACAACTGCTCGGATAGAGATTCCATCATTGTCAATTATTTGGACAAACTCATCCTGAACCTGGGAAACGATACCGCAATCTGCGCAGGCGCCCAACTTGCTTTAAACACCGGAATAAACAGCGCAGCCTTCAGGTGGCAGGACGGCTCGTCCGAATCTCAATTAACTGTTGCGAATGAAGGAATATATTATGTGGCGGCAACCACTGAATGCGAAACGCTATACGATTCAATTACAATAAGATTGATGGACTGCGGTTGCGAATTGTTTTTACCCAAAGCATTCACCCCCAACAATGACGGAATCAATGACGTGTTCAGGCCCCGGAGCGATTGCAGCATCAGCGGGCTTGAAATAAAAATATTCAACCGGTGGGGAGAAACGGTTTTCAGGGGCAGCCAGGAAAATTCAGCATGGAACGGGAAGTTTAAGGGAAGAAATTGTCCCGCTGAAGTCTATGCATACATTGCATGGTACAACACGGAATCGCGCAGAAGGATAATGAAATCGGGAAATGTAAGCCTGATAAGATAAATCAGCGTCACCACATCTTCTCCAGATCCTCCTTCACATACATGTGCCTGCGCTCGGTGAAATAACTTCCCGATAACTTCTTCTTAAGTTGCAGCGCATCACCCTTTCTGAACAGGCGAGAGAGCATCGCGAGGGGTGTGAGGAACAGGAAAAATACTATTGAGAGCAATATCCGCGAACTGACGTAACCCAACCCTTCCGCGAGTTTATACCATCCCCACACCATCTTTTCCGCAAGAAATTCAGATAACACGCCAGCAAGAGCAATACCACCGCTTAAATAAAGGAGGAAATTTTTTTTTGTGATCAGATAGAAAACAAGAAATCCAAGCACAATGACCAGGATGTCTTTATAGGGATTTTTTGATTTGGGCATTAGCGCAAAGGCAGTTCTGAAAATTGTTCGCCACATCACCTTACCCCGCCTCTCCGGAAGAAGTGGCAGCAAGTGGTTGATTTTTTTGAACTGCCCGCAAATATAATTGCAGTTCGGTATCATTGCATCATGCAAGGCAATCTGCGCGCTTATATCAGGGAAAACAGCGGGCGTGTTGAGAAATTGATTGCGCGCGGTGAGATAGCAGGCCTGCTGCTTTGCCTTATTGGAGTTTTTATGATGACGCAGAGGATTGACGCGTCCTCCTGTTTCATGGTCGCAGGCATTTCTCTGTTATCCTTTGTTTATGCCATCCACGGAAATTTTCTTAGCGAGATATTTCAGATAGAGCAGAGGGGGCTGGTTGTCCACGTGCTGAGGGCGGGCTACATGGCGCTTGCGGTCACTGCCATGGGCATTCTGTTCCGGCTGCAGTATTGGGCCGGTGGATCTGCCATGCTGCTGGCGGGATGTTCTGCGTCAGGAATACTCTTCCTGTTCTGCATTTTCAAATTATATTTCGGAAATCTTGAAGACAATCAACTGCGGATATTAATCAACAATCTTATTGTAAGAATGTTGCCAGCGCTGCTGATAACTGGTTTTCTTGTTTCAATAGCAATAAAAGGTTAAAAAGAAATGACTATCAAAGAAGCCCAGCGAACTGTTGACCGCTGGATAAAGACAACCGGTGTTCGGTATTTCAACGAACTCACCAACATGGCAATCCTCACGGAAGAAGTCGGGGAAGTAGCCCGCATCATCTCCCGAAAATATGGCGAGCAGTCTTTCAAAAAATCCGACAAAGGAAAAGAATTGAGAGATGAATTGGCCGATGTGCTGTTCGTGACAATATGCCTTGCCAATCAAACAGGCGTGGACCTAACCGCTGCCCTGAAGAAAAATTTGAAGAAGAAAACGGGCAGGGATGCGAACAGGCATAGGAGGAATAAGAAATTAAAATGAAAGATTCTATTAAATTGTTTGATTCAAAAAATCAAGGTTCCGGCCTCCCTCTCATTTGGAGAGGCAGGGGTGACGCTTTTGCTGAAAAACTTCTGCAATGGCACAAAACAATTCATCGTCCCTTGCCGTGGAAAGGGGAGAAAAATCCCTATTTCATCTGGCTTTCTGAAATTATCCTCCAGCAAACACGCGTTGAGCAGGGATCGCCTTATTTCAAGAAATTCAAAGAACGCTTTCCCGATGTTGGAAGTCTGGCGAAAGCGCCTGAAGATGAAGTGATGAGGCTGTGGCAGGGGCTGGGTTATTACACGAGGGCGAGAAATCTCCACGCAGCCGCAAAATATATTTGTGGCGAACTTAATGGGAGATTCCCAACTACCTACGAAGGCATCAGGAAATTAAAGGGCGTAGGCGATTACACTGCCGCAGCGATAGCCTCATTTGCGTACAACCTGCCTTATCCCGTTGTTGACGGAAATGTTTACCGCGCGCTTTCCCGCTGTTTTGGAATAAGAACCCCTGTTGACAGCTCCAGGGGAAAACATCAATTCAAATCCCTTGCGGAAAAACTAATCCCGGAAAAACATGCCGCCCGGTTTAACCAGGCCATCATGGACTTCGGTGCGGTGCAATGCGTTCCGGTGAATCCGGATTGCGGCAGATGTCCGTTTCAAAACGGCTGTGCAGCGCGAAAAAAAAATCTGGTTGGGAAACTGCCGGTACGATCAAAGAAAATCCGGCAGCGGAACCGTTATTTTCATTATCTCGTGATACATGATGCCGGCTCGGTTTATCTGTCAAAGCGAACCGGAAAGGATATCTGGAGAAACCTTTATGAATTTCCAATGATTGAAAGTGCAACAGCTTTAAGCAAAGACGAGTTGATGCAAACCGGGGATTGGATGCGCCTTTTTCATGAAAAAGGGGTTAAAAAAATAAAATTTTCAGGAAATTTTCGGCAAGTTCTTACCCATCAGAAAATACATGCTTCCTTCTTTGAAATTCAGGTCAGCAAAGGGTTAAAAGCCAGCGGATTTGTCCGGGCATCCGGTAATTTCAGTCAAAAATTCGCCTTCCCGGGAATCATGCGTTTGTATTTATCGGACAAAACACGGATATTTATGCCATTATTAACCAATTCTTAAAACTTTAAGCCATGAGAGGAGTAAACAAAGCAATCCTAGTCGGCAATCTGGGCAAAGACCCGGAAGTGCAATACCTTGACAACAATGTAAGCGTAGCGCGTTTCACGCTCGCCACCAATGATTCCTATAAGGACAAAGACGGCAACCGCGTTGACCAGACAGAGTGGCACAACGTGGTTGCGTGGCGCGGGCTGGCAAAGATTGCGGAAGACTACCTTAAAAAGGGAAGCCGCATCTATCTTGAAGGTAAAATCAGAACCCGTTCATGGGAAGACAAGCAAACTGGAGAGAAGAAATATATTACCGAAATCATTGCCGACAACTTCATCATGCTCGATAAGAAGGGTGAAGACGTCAGCGCAGGCGGCTATTCGGCACCGGCTTCCAGGCAGGCCCCCAGGCAGGAAACGCCTTCAGCGGCTGCGGAAGAACCCGCAACGCGGGGTGATGACCTGCCATTCTGATTTTTTGACGGCAAACCACATTCGCCTCATCCGCTTTCTTCCCGGAAGAAAGAGGGTGGGGCGATTTGCTTAATTTTCCCATGATAAATCTTCTCAATTGGACGTCCCGTTTGGCGATCATCTGTTTTCGTTTGTAACGCTGGCTGCTTTTGCCGGCCTTCAGTTGCCGGTATCAACGGTCATCGCAATTTTGTCAATGGTCTTTTTGATTATATGCTCCGGGTTGATTTCCGGTGCGGAGGTGGGTTTCTTTTCACTGACCGAAAAAGAGTTCAGCAAGCTGCGTGAGCGCAATGACCGCTCCTCGAAGGTGATCATCCAGTTGCTTTCCAAACCGCGATACCTGCTTTCAAATATCCTTATCCTCAACAACCTTGTGAATGTATCCATAATTATTTTGTCATATTTTATACTTCACGATTACACGGGCAGTCATCCTGTTTTGGGCTTTTTGGTGAATGTGATAGGCGTCACGTTTTTCATAGTTGTTTTTGGTGAGGTTGCACCGAAAGTGTATGCAACGCAGCACAACATCACCATAGCCTCTTTAATGGCAATGCCGCTGCTGGTTGCGGGAAAATTCCTGAAGCCTTTGAGCTACCTGCTGGTATCTTCAACCCGCATTATAGAGAAACGGCTGAGCAAGAAGGAGTATTATGAATTCAATCCGGCTGAACTGGAGCATGCCATTGACCTGACTTCAGAAAAAAGCTCAAAGCATGAGGCAAAGATGCTGAAAGGAATTGTGCGGTTCAGCAACATCACGGTGCGCCAGATCATGCGCTCGCGGATGGACCTCGTGGCGGTTGATGACAGCCTGGGGTATCATAACCTGCTGAAAGTGGTCAGGGAAGCTGGTTATTCGCGCATACCGGTTTACCGGGATAATCTTGACAATGTAATCGGGGTACTTTACGTGAAAGACCTCCTGCAGCATCTCGATGAGCCAGATGATTTCAAATGGCAGCGCCTGTTGCGCACGCCTGTTTTCACGCCTGAAACAAAAAAGATTGACACCCTGCTGAAGGAGATTCAGAAAAAAGGCGTTCACCTGATCATTGCGGTTGACGAGTATGGAGGAACTTCCGGCATCATCACGCTCGAAGACATTCTGGAAGAGGTGATCGGAGAAATCCGCGATGAATATGATTCGCTGGAAGAAGATCCCGCATTCGAAAGAATTGACTCAAAAAACTATGTCTTTGATGGAAGGATTCAGTTGACTGACCTTTGCATGAAGATGAACCTTCCCAGAGGCATATTTGACGATGTGCGCGGCAAGTCTGATACGCTGGCGGGAATGATTCTGACGCTTTCCGGAAAACTGCCCTCTAAAAATGACGAGTTCCGGAATGAGAATTTCGCATTCAAAGTCGTTACAGTTGACGACAACCGCGTAAAAAGAGTTTTGGTAACAGTTTTGGATGATGTGCCTGCATAGCAGTTTAAAGTTTGAAGTTTGGAGTTTGAAGCCAAGTCTTTCCTCTTTCCTGCTTCTTGCTTCCTGCATTTGGGTTTCATCTTGTACAGAAACATTCACTCCAAAGCCCCGGGATTATTTCCGTATTGACCTGCCGGAGAAGAGCTATCTGGAATACACCTCCCATGCGTGTCCGTTTCGCTTTCAATATCCGGCTTATGCTTCAATCGAAAGGGATTCGATATTTTTTAACGAGCCTGCCGAAAATCCCTGCTGGTTGAATATTGATTTTAAAAACCTCGGAGGAAAAATTCATCTGAGCTACAAGGAAATCAATGAGCAAAATTCGTTATCAAAACTGCTTGAAGATTCCCACAAGCTCGCCTTCAAGCACACCCGCAAGGCGCAATACATTGACGAAAGCGTTTTGGAGAACGACCATGGCGTATCGGGCATCTTATATGAGATTGGCGGCAACGCTGCTTCCAACGCCCAGTTTTTCCTCACCGACAGCGTGAGGCATTATATCAGGGGTTCTCTTTATTTCAGCAGCACTCCTAATGAAGATTCACTCGCACCCGTGATAAAATTCGTGAAGGAGGATATGATGAGGATGTTCAAGAGCTTTGAGTGGGCGGATGAAACGAAAGCTGCACCGCGCTGAACTTAACCAGCATTAAAACTCTCCCTCATCAAATCCACCTTCCCCCCGGCTTCTATCTTCAGCGCAGGCTTTCAGGGCAACACGCATTTATACTGAACGGAATAAATTGTGCCATTGAGTCGTTTACAGTTTACGGTTTACAGTTTGGAGGTTGTGCCGTAAACCGTAAACATATAAAGGGCAGTTCTAAAAATTGCTCTTTTATTGCCTCACCCCTTCCCTCTCCAGAAAGAGAGGGAGTAAGTGGTAGAATTTTTATAACTGCCCAAAACTGTAAACAGAAATAGAAAATGTAAGATTTTATCCCGCGCACAGTATAAATCAGTCTGATTATCAAACCCTTTCATTGCCGTTGGCTTCAGCCAACGGTTTAAGAATTGAGAAATGAACGGGCTGTAGTCAAATTTTTTTTGTTTTTGGCAAGGTTGGGCTAAAGCCCATCATTCCCGCTCTTTTATCTTCGTTGGCTGAAGCCAACGACAATGAAGCTATCCAAAATTTTAATGCGTGTTGCCCTGAGGCAAAGAGTAGGCAAAGAGTTCCTGCAAAGTATTATTCCCTATTTTTGCGCCTTACATGCGTATCCGGCTATTAGTCCTGACAATATTGTCATTGACAGTCAGCTCCTGCAAGGTTTTTTACCCTAACTTTTTATTCCGAGACACCAAGGATTTTTATTATTATGAATTGCAGGAAGTAGATTATCAGAAACAGGTGATTCTGCCGAAAGATCGCATTTCGTTCAGTTTATACACGCGTGATGGTTTTAATCTCATTGATATTATTGGAGGAGGTGCTTCCGGAGGGGGCACCGGGGATGACGAAGGCTACCTCGTAAAGGATGATGGCTACGTGGAGCTGCCCGTTCTGGGTGAACTTTATGTGAAAGGTTACACCCGGCTGGAACTGGAAAAACTTCTTGAGGAGAAATATTCGGTTTGGTATAATGATCCTTTTATACAGTTGACGGTGACCAATAACAGGGCATATATTTTCAGCGGGATAGGTGGAGCTTCTATTTTTTCACTTCCGGAGGAAAATACCACGCTGCTGCACGTGATAGCATCAATTGGCGGGATCGGATCTGAATCCAAATCATACAAAATTAAGATCATAAGGGGCGACTACGACAGCCCGAGCATCAAGGTGATTGACTTCTCAACCATTGCGGGATTGAAGGATGCGGATTTCGTGGTTTTGCCAAACGATATTATTGTCATTGAATCAAAGCTGCGGCCCATTCAAGCTTTAAGCCGCGAATTAAACTATCTTTTTACATGGGTTACAACTATTACTACTGTTTACCTATTAGTGCTTAGCATCACCAAGCAATGAAGAGCCAGACCTCATTAATGGCTTACATACAGGAGTTGTTGGGAGAGGATTTCAACATTGCCCTCTTCTTTTCAATTGTCAGGAAGTCTCTTATCTGGATATTTCTGCTGATACTCACAGGCTGCACTATTGTATTTCTCTATCTGCGGTACACGCTGCCCAGCTACGAAGCAACATCATCATTGATGATGAAAAGGGAACAGCCGATGAAAAACCAGCTATTCGGAGGCGAGAACATATTGGCTGCCTCGTTCGAGGAGGCTTCCATGGAGGTTCAACTGATTAAATCAAAATATTTTGTTCAGAGGGTTATTACAAAACTTCCTTTCGACATCAGCTATTTTAAGGAGGGCAGAACCAAGTTTGTTTCATCCGAGTTATATACATCCAGCCCCTTTATTGTTGAGATTGCAAAGGTTCATGACCCCTCCTTATACGGCCATGAAATCTATGTTGAGCTTCTGAATACGCATTCATTTATTCTGCGCTATACAATAGGCCAGCAGGAATACAGGGAGATACTGAATTATGACAAATTCATTGAAACACCGCTTTTTGAATTGCGAATCTCGATTGCCCCATGGGCAAGGGGCGCCTTGAATGAATTTTGGGGCAAGACTTATTTCTTTACCGTTAATGATATTGAGAAATATGCGGAATTTGTGTCACAAAAAATATCCGTAGCGCCCATTGATCCGGCTACGAAAACAATCAGCATTACTTTTCAGGACAGGAACAAATCCAAAGCCATGGACCTTGTGAACGCTCTTGCCGGAGAATTTGTGGTGTATGATGTGGAGCGGCAGGCGGAAAGCGCTGACCAGATTTTAGGTTTCCTGGAGGAGGAGATTGACACGTTCAACGAATTGATTGAATCCTATTCGGATACGCTGAGGCAATATCGCCTTGAAAAGAAATTCCTTGATCCGCAGCAGGAAATGTCAGGGCTGATACAAAACCTGCGTCAGATTGAGCAGTCCAAACTTCAATATATGTTTGACCTGAAGGTTATTGATTGGTTCAATAGTTACGTAGGCAACCTCACTGATCTGGAATCCATTTCATCGGGACTCCTCGGAAGCGAATTGTCCTTTATTAACCAGTATATCAGCAACATTAAGAATTTAGGACTGCAGAAAGAAGATTTCCTGCTGAACGTGTCTCCTGACCATCCTAAGATTAAAATGATTGAGGAAAACATCCTGAGGGTCAAGACGGATATGGTTAAAGACCTTGAAAACATGGTCATTCAGAAGCATTACAGGATGGAGAGCCTGGATGAACAATATGACAAGAATCTGCACCGGCTGCTTGTTTTACCGGAAGAACAGGATGAATATGACCGCCTCAAAAGCCACTATGATGAGATGGCGTCTTATTACAAAATGCTCGTCAGCAGACGGACAGATTATCAACTTGCCAAAGCCGGGATGGTGTCAGATTACATCGTACTGAAAACCGCTTCGCTGCCTCATAAGCCTATCGGACCTGATAATAGCTACTTATGGGGTATCGCGGTGGCGGCAGGGCTGGCGCTGGGGTTTATTCTGATAGTTGTCCGCTACATGCTTCATAATACGATCATCTCTGTTGAAACCATTTCCAAAAATTCCAAAGCCCCGATACTCGGCATTGTTCCTTCTGTTTTTGCCGACATTCCCGCATCAGGAATCGTTGTCACTCAAAACCCCAAGTCAATCATCACAGAAGCTTTCCGGGCTTTGCGCAATAATCTTCAGTTTATTTCAAATACACCCGGCACTAAAACCATCGCTGTTACTTCCACTATCTCCGGAGAGGGAAAAACATTTATTTCAATAAACATAGCTGCCATCCACAGCCTGCTTGACAAGAGGGTGATTCTTGTGGATGTTGACATGAGGCGTCCGCGGTTAAGTAAAATATTCAACGTTGACAATACGTCCGGCATGAGCACCATTCTCATCGGACGCGATAAGGTTGATGACTGCATCCGGAAAACCGAGCTGAAGAATTTTGACTTTATCACCTCCGGCCCCATCCCTCCCAATCCGGCAGAACTTATTCTTTCCGAGAGACTGAAAGAAATGACGGAGTACCTGAAATCGAAGTATGATTATATCATTTTCGACACCCCACCGCTGGGACTGGTCACGGACGGTTTTGAAATTATCAAGAACGTTGATTACCCGGTGTATGTGTTCAGGGCTGAGTATTCCAGCAAATCATTCATCAGCAACGTTGACAAACTGATCAACGAGAACAAAGTGACAAAGTTGTCCGCCCTGTTGAATGATGTCGGCAGGGGTGTATCCGGTTATTATTATGGAGGGTACAGCTATAAATACGGCTATAGCTACGGCTATTTATACAGTCATAAGGATTCCGGTTACTATGCGGAGCCATCGCAAGGCAAAACTTCTTTCCTGAAAAAAATACTTGGCAAATCAACCTGATATGTTAGACCGGCATGACTCCTGACCACGCGTTCAATATCATTTTCTATTCGCTGTTTTTTTCCATCGCTATTTGCTTTTCCGTGCTGATCAATTTTCTGATTCTCAGGTTTTCCAGAAACCTTGGCATGCGGAATATAAAAAATAACCAATTCGGTGGAATGAGATGGGGATCCACCTCCAAGCCATCAGTAGGCGGGTTTTCATTCTACATCATATTTCTCATTTCGATTTCAGTGCTTGGCGTGGTGCCTATCGAGGACCAGGGATATTTCAACAGGCAGTTGATCGGTATGCTTGCTGCATGCAGCGTAGGATTCCTGGTGGGGCTGGCGGATGACGCTTATAACACCAATCCGCTGGTTAAATTCATCGGGCAATTCACCTGCGCAAACCTTTTGCTGGCAACGAATTTCGAAATCCCGCTTACGCCATTGCCGCAGGTTAATTACATCATCACCGTGATCTGGGTAATCGGGCTGATGAATTCGGTTAACATGCTTGACAACATGGACGCGATAACCACATCGGTTTCCGTTTCAATATTGTCGGGCGCTGTTATTCTGATATTACTGAATGGGGATATCAATAATGTTTACCTCATAATACTGCTCGGAGTGCTCGGAGCGCTGGTGGGCTTTCTTTTTTTTAACTGGCATCCGTCAAAAATATACATGGGCGATACCGGCAGCCAGTTCCTCGGAGTCTTCCTTGCCGCCATCAGCATATTGTTCTTCTGGAACTACCGTGAAAGCTATTCGGGATTCATCGAGCTGCGCCAATTTCTTATTCCGCTTCTTTTATTCATTATTCCGTTGATTGATACAACAACCGTTGTTATAAGAAGGCTTGCCAGAAGACAGTCGCCCTTTGTTGGCGGCAAGGATCACATTACCCACCAACTTGCCTATCTTGGCCTGTCTGACCAATGGGTGGCCATCGTTTTGGCTTTAATCTCCGCGTTCTCAATTTTATTGACGGTGTTTGTTTACAACAATCTGGACTCATGGCATGTTAATTACACATTTCTTCTCCTTGGATATTGCCTTATGGTTTTTTTAGCATTCCAGATACTTTACAACCTTGCGCAGAAACGCATCAAGCATAGGACCTGAGCCTGCCTGGCCCTTCCGGGAGCGGAGTGATTAATTTAACGTGAGTTCGTGAGTTATGGATTACCGACAAGATAACTTATTGAAATTCATTGCCGTCCGCTTTAGCGGACGGAAAAAAGGCTTGAAGCCATGTGGCTTTAGCCAAAAATTTTGAGCTAGAATTTTGGCTAAGCCTTTTGCTCTTGATTCTCAATCCGTCTGCTAAAGCGGACGGCAGTGAAGACGGTTGCGAGGTAGTTTTGAATCCATAACTCACGTAAATTTAATTTATGGCAGTTCTAATAATTCCTGCAAAATGAGACAACTTTAAATTCAAAATGATATAAGCTGCCGTATGCAACCTGTTTCCGAAGCTGCGCTTTCATCACACATGATTGACAAGTATCGCGATTCAATCAACCTGCGATATAACTACGAACATTTATCCCGGCAGTTCGATCTGTCGCCTCTATTAACGGAGGAAGTTGTTGAATCGCTCCGCAATTATTTCCTTGAATGCCTGTACCCGGCTGCTGATGAAAGAAAAAAAGTTGACGATGCCTTTGAAAGTTTGCGATCGTTTATAAGGCATCCTGCCAAAACCTGGGCTTTGCTCGGGAATATGGCTGCGGCAATTTTCAGATTCGGCACTCAGTTTCCTCAGGCTATAAAAGCCGGAGTCGTTTCACTGGAGTCATATATTGATGCCAAACGGTTTGAAAGTGATCTTCTCAAAGCTGCTCTCAGGGAGAAAATGACCTTGCCCTTGACCGATGTGCAATTTGAAACTTGCATCTCGCATATCCCCCGCAGGGAGATTGAGTTTTTCACAGGTCATGTGATTTCATTGTTCAGGTCAATGGCAAAGACTTCATTGCTGAAAAAAACCATCTCCATCATGGAAGATGTGCTGCATAAAATAGAAAAAAACAAGCTTATCTATTCCCGAAAAGATGCTGAAGGAATTAAACTGGGGATTCAAATTTTGAAGCAGGGTTACGCTTTGTTCAAGGATTACCCTGAAACTCTGAAAACCGAAATCATTGGCATCATCAAAGCCAATGAGAAATGGTATTTGGATAAGATTTATGGAGAAAATAAACCAACCGCCTGATTTTAGGGCAGCTCTGAAAATTGCTTTTCTTATCGCCTCACCCCTTCCTTCTCCGGAAGGAGAGGGAGTAAGCGGTAAAATTTTTAGAACGGCCCCTTATTGAGCCGCCTTCAGGCTGTCAGCAAGCTTTATGAAATCAGGCTCGCCAAGCAGGTTATCGAACGATTTATTACCGGTTAATTTTTCATAATCATTGAAACCATATTCGACAGATTTTTTTAATTCCATAATGGCGTTATCTTTCCCACCTCCCTCTGCAAAATAGCAAGCCTTTAAATAGTGGTAATCAGGATTGTCAAAATCCGCCTTTTCGTAGATGTCAAGGTATTGACTGGCAAGAGCAAGATCCATACCCAAGGCTTTCTCCGAATAAAGGAAACCCATCAGGCTGATAAAGTTCAACAGCCGTTTATTCGAAAGCTCCTGTTCCCTGCCGGATTCCTTCCCGGGTGTTGCGAGACGCCTGATTTTGTCGTTCAGATATTTAAAATCGCGGCTTGAAAAAGCATGGGCAATATCTGACTGCCGGATAACTTCCGCCTGGTCAATTTCCGTTATACCGGTTTCATTAAGCAAATGGGCTGAATCCTGTGCCAATAATTCTGCCGCTCTTTTATCATCAGAAATTTTTCTTTTATCTGCAAGCGCTGTTAAACACAAAAAAGCAATTTCCATCCTTCCCAGGCTCGGCCATTCATGCCCGCCATCAAAAACGACAAACTGATGACGCATTCCCAGTGATTCCAGTTTGCCGTGAAGCCGTTTCATCTCAAGGTAATTGAAATCCTCGTTGCCCGCGATTCCGATGAATGGAAATGCGTAACTGCGCGCAGGTTCAAACGGGAATCCCGCTCCGCAGCCAATCACCCCTGAAAGAGTTTCACTAATGGCAGTTTGCACAGCCACACGCGCGCCTCCGGAAAATCCGATTGCAATAATTTTTTCCCGCGTCAGTTTCGTCCTTGTCAAAATATCATTCACCAGATTTCTTGCTATGGCGGCAGTCTGCTCAGGTTTCAATCCATTTCTGGAATCATTTGAACCCGCCAGGATCATCCCGTATTTCTCGGCAACGGCCTGATATTTCATTACCGGAATTGAACCGTCACCTTTAGGATCAAAAAACAATATTGCTTTACATTTCAGCGTATCGGCATTTGCCGGAATGAAGAGACAATAGCTTTGGGATGAATCAAATTTGTTCACCACTACCTTTATAATCTCACCTCTCCTGAAAACAGGTTCCTCCGTTCCACCGATAAGCGGATTCACCTGTTGATATTCAATTTTTGCGTTATCCTGATTTTCATACTTGCAGGCGCAAAGGCAAAATGCAAGTTCCAAAAACAGCAAATGTTGACTCCTCATGCAGCCAAGTTCCAGGTTGAATAATTACTTGCGCAAAAGCCCGAATACAATCAGTGCGACAAGTGGTATTGGAATATCGCCATCAATTTTCCATTCATCCTGGCTATTGCTTCCGAAATATCTCTTGACGATATTACCCTGTACGATAAACTCATCGGAAGCAGGTCCCCACCGCCTGCGCAGGATGGTGCCGTCCCACTCAAATTCGTCAGGTGACGCGTACCATTTGCGCCTCAGGATCTCTCCATCCCAGATGAATTCCTCATTGCCCGGATACCACAGCCTTTTCAGCGTTGCGCCATCGAAAGTCCACTCCTCATAATCAAACGAATTCCATTTTCTCTTGAACACCTGCCCATCCCAGACGAACTCATCCATGCCTGTGTTCCACAAGCGGCTGATGGAGCCGGAAGTCTGGCTGACATCAGTTGCAGGTTGTTTTGCAGACTCGGTGATTTCAACTTTTACTAATTTATCAAGTTCATACTTTCTCATGAAATAGTAAAATATCGCCACCAGTTTCCCGGTTGATAATTCGGAACTGACGCGGCAAAGCGCTTTGCCGGATGTATCGCTGTAAAGAACAAGACTTTGCCCGTTTTCCTCCTGGTAGTATGCCATTTGTCCTTTTGTCTCTTTGTAAAAAAATCTTCCGTTGCTGATGCTGAAGATCGCTTCATCCTGTGCTGAATTAAGCGCGTATCCCATCTTCTTTTTTGAAAAAATATTTTCTATGGCAACCAGCAGCAAGATGTCTCGTTTTTCTGTTGATTCTCCATCAAAAACCGTGTTTCCCGTTACCGTAACAAAAGTTTTTTTGCTTTCCGCCTCAACCAGCCTGTCGTTGTCAAAAAACAGAATTGTTTTTCCCGTGCTGTCGTAAATCTCAGCCACCTGGCTGAACAGTGCCGGGGAAATAAACAACAAAACAATGCATAAGCGGATCATCACAATAGTTTAAGTAATAAAATTATTATATGATTCGCATTCTCACCTACCATTTCACTATGGTTACCTTGCCTTCAGCAAGAATATTTTTTTTCTCATCATAAAGCCTGACCCTGTAATCTCCTGATGATGGGAAATGGCATTTCAGAAAAGTGTATTTCCATTTGGGCTTTATCATGAAGGCCTGCATGATGCTGTCATTGCCCGGGCGAATTTCCATCAGCACCTGCTTCATCATCAGAGGCTCTGATTGGGAGTAGTAGGCATAGATGTGGACGTTGCCCGCGGTGTCAATAAAAAATTTGTCGCTTGCGCCCACCGGCAAATCGTTTTCAATTCCCCCGCAAAAAATAAGCTGCGCGGCATCAACCTTCCCATTTAAAGAATCTGCCACTGCCGTTTGCGCATGAATATAGAACGGCAGCAACAGCGCGATATTCAAAGCAAGCGGTTTCATGCGGTTTCAGAAATCTTTTAAAATATTGACGAGGTCATTTTCCTGAGTCACCTTAACTGTAACAATCCCCAGTGATTGAGCGCTTTTCAGATGCTCGTCCATGTCATCGAGATACAATGTTTCTTCAGGAACTATGTCGTTTTCCCGGATCACCAATTCAAAAATCCTGATGTCAGGCTTGCGCAACCCGACAAGATGAGAGTAGTAGGTTTTGTGGAAATACGTTTCAAATGAAGGCGCGCCATGCGTTTTCAGCAGATACCTCGAAACCGCATCATAATGGATGGCGTTGGTGTTGCTTAACAACAATGTTTGATAACGTGTTTTCATCTTTTCCAATATCTCAATTCTCCCGGCTGGAATTTCACCAAGCATGGTTGTCATGCAGTTGTCAATCACCGAATCTTCCAGCCTGATGCCTAACTCGGTTCTGACGGCATTTCTGAAAGGACCCGGTGAAATTTTGCCGGTTTCCAATTCATGGAAGAGACGATGCTGGTAAACATTTTCGCTCAACCCGTTAACGTGCCTTTTAAACGCATGAAAGCTGCGTTCAGGATCAATGTCAATGATCACGCCACCGAGGTCGAAGATGATGTTTTTGATGGGCATAGGTTAGCATAGGTTATTGCAAAGATTGGTAAAAATGTAACTTTGCGGCTGAAATTGACTTAAGGACAGTTCTAAAATTCTACCGCATTTATCCTCTCCATCCGGAGTGGGATAGGGTGAGGCGACAAAAAGAGCAATTTTAAAACTGCCCTTAAATACCGGGCTTGTAGCTCAGCGGTTAGAGCAGCGGACTCATAATCCGTTGGTCGCAGGTTCGATCCCTGCCAGGCCCACTGCCTTCCTGTCGCTTATCATAAGCCTTGTAATATCCTGTGTTTTATACCAAACCAAGCAAGCTTTCCGAGACCTTTCAATGGGCATCATAGGTAAAGATATATCCCGCGCTGTTGAGTTACTAAACAACGGACAATTGGTTGCAATACCCACCGAAACTGTTTATGGTCTTGCCGCTAATGGTATGAATGCTGATGCGGTGCTCAAAATATATGAAGCAAAAAACCGCCCGTCTTTCAATCCTCTTATAATGCATGTGCCGGATATTCATCATGCAAAAGAATTGGTCGAGGACTTCCCGAAAGGCGCTTGCCTGCTTGCGGAGCAATTCTGGCCAGGTCCGCTCACGTTGGTGTTAAAGAAAAAAAAGATGGTTCCCGACCTTGTTACAGCCGGGCTTGACACGGTGGGTGTTCGCGTACCCGCACACCCTCTCGCTTTGGAGTTGCTGAATGCGCTTGATTTTCCACTGGCGGCACCGAGCGCCAACCCTTCGGGATATGTAAGCCCGACAACGCCCCGGCATGTGGAGCAGCAGTTGGGCGACAGAGTCGCTTATATTCTGGACGGGGGAAGGTGTTCAGTTGGGATTGAATCAACGATTGTGAAAGCGGCAGGCGATGAACTGATCGTGCTGCGCCTGGGAGGAATAGAGTTGGAAAGAATCCATGCTGTCACCGGCATAAGCGGACACTTGCGCCAACACACCAGGG
Organism: uncultured Chitinophagaceae bacterium; assembly: GCA_964502525.1. Taxonomy (GTDB): domain Bacteria; phylum Bacteroidota; class Bacteroidia; order Chitinophagales; family CAIOSU01; genus DATLYB01. Next base: position 2,239 of record CAZCXH010000036.1, on the reverse strand, counting down.
AAAGCCTGCCGGAATCACCGGGCATGATGGCATCGCACTATGCTCCCCAAAAAAAATTTGTGTTGGGAAATATTGCAGATAACATGATGAAGTATCCAAAGGAAAAAATTGGAATACTTTCTTTTCAAAAGACAAGGCACGGGCGGGCACATGCGCCAAACGCTTCGCCAGCGAAAGAGTTAATCTTATCTCCTTCAGGCGATTTGCATGAAGCAGCCCGAAATCTTTTTTCATACCTGCGCGATCTGGATGAATCTGATTCAGAGGTGATCCTCGCTGAGCCTGTTCCTGATGAAGGATTAGGCAGGGCGATTAATGACAGGCTCAGGAGGGCAGCGGCAGGAACCGGCTGACACCATGCTTTCACCACTCCGCGTCCGGTTCAGTACGATAGACTTCCGCCATCTCACCGAGCAGAGGATGAAGGTGCTCCGTGTGAAGCCCTTTCCGTCCGCCAAATGAAGGCTTAACATTTTCTTTCGGCAATTTTATCCCCGCTGCTTCCAAAATCGGTTCCATGCTCTTCAGCCATTCTTTAAGCAGAACTTCTTCTCCTGCAAAAACTTTCTTCCTGATCAATTCATTTTCCCATTTACCCGGTTCAAAAATCCCAAGCGCAAACGGATAGGCTGCCTCCATCGAAGACAGGATTCGCGTCCTGCCTTCTTCAGTCGCTTTCGCAAGTTTTTTTATCCATGTGTCGGCATGAAGCGTATGATATTTCAATTCTCCATGAATTTTCCTTGCGAGCGCTGCAAGCCTCGGCTGACTTGATTGCTCCAGCATCCTGTAACGGCATAGTTCCGCGTGGTCAAAAAGGAAGTGCCGCGCCAGGCTGAAGTCATACCCGCGGTTGGGCAATTCAACGAAATGACAGCATCGAAATTTTTTTTCATCGCGGGCGTAAACAAGAACATTCGGTTCAGATTCTTCAAAATCCTCATGCAGGATGGAGTATAGCGCCTGAGCGTGGCCGATCTTGTCCTGCGCCATGGATGAAAAGGCGATATCTTCTTCAAGGATGGGTCCCAGTCCGGTCCATTCGGAGTTGCGATGCCCCATGATGAGCGCATCGTCAGCCATTTTGAACAGCAGGTCTTTAATGGCTTCTTTCATGACAGAGGTTTGTAATGTTATTGATAGATGATTTCTTTTTCAAATTGCCCTTCCGGCTGAGCGTGCATCTTCCAAAACGACTCGCTGATGAGGTCCGGTGAAAATTTCGTTGCTGGATTCACCTGTCCGTTGATGGTAATGGTTCCGGCATGTATGCCGGAATCTTTCAGCTCTTCATGCAGGCTATGCGCGAGGTTGCGCAAACCGGCTTTGCCGATGCCAAGAGATGAAAGCAGCGGCAGGGGGTTGAGCGCCTGTCCTCCTCCGGTCAGCAGAATGGTTCCCCTCCTTTTTTGCTTCATTGCCGGAACGACATGCTGCGCGGCTATCAAAGCTCCTGCAACATTGGCGCGAAAATCCTGAACGCAAGCCTCTGCATCCAACTGGGTGGGGATGGCCTCGCGGTAGATTGAAACATTATACACCAGCACGTCCGTATCACCCAGTTTATTCCTGATATCATCCATCGTCTTTTTTAATTGAACGAAGTCGGCAGCTTCCGAATAGAAATCATGCGACTCGTAGCCAAGTTCTTTCAGCTTTTGCTGAATCGTTTTCAGGTCATCACCGGGGCGTGAGATCATCGCAATCCGGAATCCTTCTTTGGCAAAGCGTTTGGCAATGGATAGCCCGTTTCCCGGGCCCATGCCAATGATAGTGCAGAGTGTCGGCATTGATGGATACTGTTTTCCCGGCAAGTTAGTTGGAATTCCTTAATTGGAAACGCTCCATCAGCCAGCGGCCGGTTCCCTTGCATTGTCTTTAATCTTCCTCAAAACTGTACAGTGTCTGTTCAAAAATCTGCACATTTCAAAGGGTTTAAACCCGAAATACCGCTAAAAACCACGTTTTACAAGGGTTTTTGGCATTTGGCAAGGTAGTTGTCTTTAGTCAGGCGTCACCGCTCGGCTCCGTAGAGATTTCAATATTAACTAAAAAAAGAAGCCCGTATGATCAGGACAAACCTCCCAGACCAGGCATTAGTTAACCAGTACATCGCAGGTGACGAAGCCGCCCTCGCGTGTCTCATTGAAAGACACCAGGAAAAAGTTTTCACCGCCATTATCATGTTCGTCAGGGACAGATACCTTGCCGAAGACCTGTTTCAGGAAACATACATCAA
>CAZCXH010000035.1:0-34771 GCA_964502525.1 uncultured Chitinophagaceae bacterium | reverse complement strand
GTTAATACCGAACATTCCTCAGTTCAATTGTTCGAAAACCTGAGTTGTTTCGGTACACCATGGGGTATCATGCAGTACAAGTTCAAAAACCTGTTTACCGATGGTATAGATTACCTCAAAACAGTCAGGTTTTTGAAACCTGGCTGGTTTTTCATTCATTTGAAATCCCTACATTTATCCGCTAAAAGAAAACCATGTCCCCATTCCTTGCAGAACTCCTTGGCACCATGCTCCTCCTCATCCTTGGAGGTGGTGTTGTAGGCGGTGTTGTGCTGAACAAAACCAAATCCCAAAATTCCGGATGGATTGTGATTACCACCGGCTGGGGATTGGCAGTAACAATTGCCATATACGCTGTTGGAAATTTCAGCGGAGCTCACCTTAATCCCGCAGTCACTCTTGCGTCAGCCTCAATCGGAGAATTTCCGTGGGAGAAAGTTCCCGGCTACATAGCCGCGCAAATAGCAGGCGCTTTTCTCGGAGCGGTGATTGTTTACTTTCATTATCTGCCGCATTGGAGGGCAACGGAAGATGCCAACCTTAAACTCGCTGTCTTCTGCACAGACCCTGCTATCCGTCACAACACTTCCAACCTTGTCAGCGAAATCATCGGCACATTCATTTTGGTTGTTGGCATCATGGCGCTTGGCATCAACGAATTTACACAAGGATTGAAGCCGCTTGTTGTTGGGTTGATTGTCGTGAGTGTTGGAATTTCGTTAGGCGGAACAACAGGCTACGCCATCAACCCCGCGCGTGACTTAGGTCCGCGCATTGCACATTTCCTTTTACCTATTCATGGAAAAAGAGATTCCAACTGGAATTATTCCTGGATACCTGTTGTCGGTCCCATTTTGGGCGGGGTATATGGCGCATTGTTTTACAATGCGATTTTCAAAGGAATGATCGGGAAGCGTTTCATTGTGGCAACAGTGGTTATTCTGATTGTGATGCTGCTTGCTTTTATTGGAGATAGGAAAGCGGGGAGAAAATTTATGGGGGTGGAAAAGTAAGAGATTCAGAATTATACCGAAACAAGTCAGGTTATCGAAAAATGGAACGATAGAATGTTCGGTATTAACCGAGAGTACGTCTCGTTTCTTCGGAAACTCGACTACTCTCGTATACTCCCTCTTCTTCCGGAGGTCAAACAGATTAGAAAAATTAAAAAATAATTCTCATCAAACCGGTTCGCCTTTACCCGATAAATCAATTTGCCATTGACATGCTAAGCGGACAGCCTTTCGAGCAACCTGCCTCCGCCTGCAGGCAACTCCTTCAGGCGACTTTCTCAAGGGAAATTTTGAACACCAACTTCATTTACTAATTTTACCCTTAAATTAGAGCCCTAAAACTTCCGATGCGCTATCTCTGCTTCTACTTCCAGGTTCACCAGCCTGTCAGGCTGCGCACTTTCCGTTTTTTTGACATCGGGAGCAACCATTATTATTATGACGATCACGCTAACCGCGCCATCATGCAGAAGGTCGCCAATAAATGCTACCTTCCCACTAATGCTGTTCTTCTTGATTTGATAAAGGAGTATGGGCAGCAGTTCAGGATTGCCTTCTCCATTACCGGCACCGCCCTTGATCAGATGGAAAAATACGCGCCACAGGCGCTCGAGAGTTTTCAACGGCTGGCACAAACCGGCTGCGTGGAGTTTCTTGCAGAAACTTATGCACATTCGCTTTGCTCGCTGAAAAGCAGGGATGAGTTTTTCAGCCAGGTTGATCTGCATTCTCAAAGGATTCAGAGCATGTTTGGTCAGAAGCCGAGAGTGTTCAGAAATACGGAGCTGATCTATTCAGACCAAATTGGCGATATGGTTTCGCAAATGGGCTTCAAGGCGATGCTCACTGAAGGCGCAAAACATATCTTGGGCTGGAAAAGCCCGAACTATATCTATTGCAGCACCCGAAACCCCAAGTTGAAACTGCTGCTGAAAAATTTCAGGCTGAGCGATGATATTGCGTTTCGCTTTTCCAACCGCAATTGGAGCGAATGGCCGCTTACTGCCGATAAGTTCGTTTCCTGGCTCAACGCGCTGCCGGGCGAAGAAGAGATTGTTAACCTTTTCATGGATTACGAAACCTTTGGCGAACACCAATGGGCTGACACGGGCATTTTCGAGTTCATGCGCCATCTGCCGCGGGCATTATTTACGAATTCAAATTATAAATTCATCACCCCATCTGATGCTGCGGAAATATTCAATCCCGTTGGGGCGCTTCATGTTCCCTATCCCATTTCATGGGCCGATGAAGAGCGCGACCTCACCGCATGGCTCGGCAACGATCTGCAGGACGATGCCTTCGATGCGCTTTACCGTCTTGAGCCGGTGGTCAGAAACTGCACGGATGAGAGCATGCTGAAAGACTGGAAATACCTGCAAACGAGCGATCACTTCTATTATATGTGCACGAAGTTCTTCTCAGATGGCGATGTTCACAAATATTTCAATCCTTACGATACCCCCTACGAAGCGTTTATTAACTACATGAACATCCTGAGCGATTTCTCTTTACGCCTGAAGCGCCATGCTGAAGATGCGGAATCAAAAAAAGCCGCGCAGAAAGAAACAAAGCGGACGTTGAAAACTAATGTAGGCTGAGCCGGAAAAGAGTGTTATCTCGACAACTTCTTTTGGATTGAGTTGTAATTACGATTAATCATTTGTGCCTTAATCATATCATTTAAACTCCTTAAAAATGGATCAAACCACTGTTACTCAGGATGTTAAAGTCAAGAAGCAGGACTTTGTGCAAGATGAGAAAATGCTGAAACCCGATTACATTTTCGAAGCGAGCTGGGAGGTTTGCAACAAAGTGGGCGGAATCCACACCGTTATCACCAGCAAATCTGCAACGATGGTTCAGGGCTGGGGTGAAAATTACATTACGGTTGGCCCGGATGTTTGGAAAGGAAGCGGTGAGCATCCTGAATTCATTGAAGATGCCGATCTTTTTCTTTCTTGGAAAGAACAGGCTGCATCGGAAGGGCTTCGCTTGAAAATCGGCCGGTGGAAGTTTTCCAACTACGCCATAGCCATCCTCATTGACTTCACTCCATTCTTTCATAAGAAAGATGAAATATTCACCAACCTTTGGACGAAATACCACCTTGATTCTCTGACAGGGCAATGGGACTACATTGAACCTGCAATGTTTGGCTATGCGGCAGGAAAAGTGATTGAAAGCTTCTACAGGTTTCACCTGTCGTTCAAAGACAAGATTATCGCTCAATTTCACGAGTGGATGACCGGCACCGGTGTGCTATACCTTCACGAGAACGTTCCTCAAATCGGCACGGTGCTTACCACTCACGCCACTGTCGTGGGTCGGTCTATTGCAGGCAACGGACTTCCGCTATATGCAAAGCTGAAACAATATAATGGCGACCAGATTGCAAAGGATTTCAACGTGCTCGCCAAGCAATCGCTTGAAAAACGCTCCGCCCAATATGCGGACTGCTTCACCACGGTGAGCGAGATCACCGCGCAGGAGTGCGTTCAATTTCTGGAAGAGGAGCCGGACATCATCACGCCCAATGGATTTGAAATCAAGATGGTGCCTGGCGACAACGACTTTGAAGCGAAAAGGAATGAAGCCCGCAATAAATTATTAACCGTTGCCCGCGCCCTTGCCGGTGTTGACTTGCCGGACGACACGCTGCTGCTTGCAAAGAGCGGCAGGTATGAGTTCCGCAACAAAGGCATTGACGTTTTCATTGATGCGATCGGCAAGCTGAACAAAGATTCCAACTACAGCAGAACCACCGTTGCTTTCATCATGGTTCCCGCCCATCACACGGGACCGCGCAGGGAGGTGCAGGAAAGGATGCAAAACATTTCCGAATTGAATTCCTTCCATCCGGAAATGCTGACTCATTATTTGCAGGGAATTGATAACGACCCCGTGATGAACCGCCTGAAAGCAAACAACCTTGCCAATAACAAGGAAGATAAGGTCAAAGTGATTTTTGTGCCCACCTACCTGCACGGTGATGACGGAATTTTTAACGCGCATTATTATGATCTCATCATCGGCTTCGACCTGTCCGTTTTCCCGTCATATTACGAACCATGGGGATACACTCCCCTTGAAAGCATGGCATTCCACATTCCTACCATCACCACGCAGTTGGCTGGTTTCGGAAAATGGATGCGCGCTACGCTGGGTGATGTGAACAGCGGCATCTTCGTGATTGACCGCAGCGATAATGACGAAGAGGTGACTGCTGACAAAATAGCCAAGGTCATTTTTGATTTTTCGAATAAAAACCGGGAAGAAATATCGGTTTCAAGGGAATCTGCCTTCCAGCTTTCCAAAACGGTGCAATGGAGCAGCCTGATTTCCTATTACAGAAAAGCTTATGACATCGCGCTTCAGAAAAGCCTGGGAAGGGAGTATCTGTATAAAGACAAGCACGAGGTGGAATCGCTCGACTTCAAAGGGTTGATGCACCCGAAAAACAATCAGCCGAAGTGGCGGAGGGTGTTTGTTCAATCCGAATTTCCGAAGGCGCTTGAACCGCTGCAGGAGCTTTCCAAAAACCTGTGGTGGTCATGGAACTACGAAGCCGAGAGCCTTTTCGAAATGATTGACGAAGAACTGTGGGACCGCTATAAAAAGAATCCCGTGGCCGTGCTTGAAGCGCTGCCCTATGCAAAGCTCAAACGTCTTGAGAAGAACCAGGAATTTCTCGAAAAGCTGCAAGCAGTTTATGATGCATTCAAAACCTACATGAGCCAGCCGAAAAAAGAAAAACAGCCGCGCATTGCTTATCTGTGCATGGAATACGGGCTGAACCAAATGGTAAGGCTGTATTCCGGTGGCTTGGGGATTCTCGCAGGCGATTATTTAAAAGAAGCAAGCGATGCGAATGTTGACATGGTTGGAGTTGGGCTGCTATACAGGCACGGCTACTTCAAGCAAACATTGTCAAAGCATGGCGAGCAGCTTGCCGAATACAAATCGCAGAAATTTTCTTTCCTGCCCATCCTTCCCGTTCGCGATGATGCGGGCAACTGGTTGAAAGTGAGCGTTGCACTTCCCGGCAGGCGCGTCTATGCTAAAATCTGGAAGATTGATGTAGGCCGCGTGCCGCTTTACCTGCTCGATACAGATATTGAAGAAAATAATTTTGATGACCGTTTCATCACATATCAGCTCTATGGCGGAGACCATGAAAACCGCCTTAAACAGGAGATGCTGCTTGGCATTGGAGGCAACCGCCTGCTGCAAACGCTGAACATCAAAGCCGCTATCTATCACTGCAACGAAGGACATGCCGCATTCGTTGGCTTAGAGCGCATGAAAAATCTCGTAATGGAAGAGAACATTTCATTCACCGAAGCTCTCGACATAGTGAGAGCCTCTACCCTCTTTACCACGCACACTCCCGTTCCGGCCGGGCATGATGTTTTCAGCGAAGAAATGATACGCGCTTACCTTGCTGAATACGCAACTGTTTTCAATATCGGATGGCAGCAATTCGTTGGGCTTGGAAGGATTGACGAAACCGACTCTCATGAAAAGTTTTCGATGAGCCACCTGGCTGCCCGTGTTTCGCAGGAAATAAACGGGGTAAGTGAAATACACGGAAGAGTTTCGCAGGAAATGCTTAACCCGCTGTGGCCCGGATTCATGGCGAATGAATTGCATGTAGGCTATGTGACCAATGGGGTTCATTACCAAACGTGGACCGCAAAATCCTGGCAAATTTTTTACCGCGAATTGTTTGGGAGGGAAAAATTCTCAGGCCATCCGGAGGACAGCGACTGGGAGAAAATATTGATTATGCCTGATGATAAGGTTTGGGAAATCAGGACCGCCCTCAAGCGTGAATTAAAAAACGCTCTTGGCGAAAAGATAAGGTCAGACATGACGAGGCGCCATGAAAACCCGAGGGATGTCATTGAAATTCTTAATTCTCTGGATGAAAACACGCTCACCATTGGGTTTGCCCGCAGGTTTGCCACCTATAAGCGCGCTCACCTCTTGTTTCACGACATGGAGAAGCTGAAGCAAATCATAAGCATGAAAGACATGCCCGTTCAATTTCTGTTCGCAGGCAAGGCGCATCCTAAGGATAAAGCAGGACAGGATCTGATCAAACGCATCGTTGAAATATCGGAATTGCCTGCGTTCCGCGGCAAGGTGATCTTCATCGAGAATTATGACATGGAAGTCGCAAAATATCTGGTTCAGGGTGTTGACGTGTGGCTGAACAATCCGGAGCGCCCGATGGAAGCGTCAGGAACCAGCGGAATGAAAGCAGCGCTGAATGGTGTGCTGAACCTCAGCGTGCTGGATGGTTGGTGGGCTGAAGGCTACCTGCCCGGTGCGGGGTGGGCGCTTCCGCTTGAAAATACTTATGAAAGAAAAGATTTCCAGGATGAACTGGACAGCGAGATGCTTTACAACATCATAGAAAAAGAAGTCATTCCCATGTATTATGAACGTAATAATAATGGGTTGCCGGAAAAGTGGATTGACATGATAAGGCACTCCATCGCGAACATAGCACCCAAATTCACTACGAAAAGAATGATCTCCGAGTATGTCAGCAAGTACTATGCGCCCATGTATAACCGCAGCATGGAAATCTGCAGCGGCAATTTCAGCGCGGTGAGGGAATTGTGCGGATGGAAAAAGAAAGTGATTTCCAACTGGAACAACATCAAGGTAATTGACATGACCTTGCATGATTCAGCCCACAAGCCTCTGCTAATGGGCGAAGATTTTCAAGCGGAGATTGTGCTGAGCCTTGGCAACCTGAAACCGGAGGAACTTGGAGTCGAGGTGCTTTTCATACAGAAAAAAAGCCAGGATTCGCCAAAGGAAATTATTTTCAAGCAGGAACTTTCCGTTCGCAATGCAGGCAGAAGCAAAGCAACCTATGAAACCACTTTTCCGGTAACGCAGTCCGGAGTGTTTGAATATGGTTTCCGCATTTTCCCAAAGCATCCCCTGCTGCCAAACAAGATGGACTTTAATTTGGTGAAATGGGTTTAACAAGTTTGAGATTGAAGTGCCCAACTTTGAGTCCATTCTGAAAAGTCATCAGATGAATGCTCTACAGGAATCATGTGATATGTAATTGTTTCCATATAGTCCTATTGCATTGTCAAGCGTTTCATATCAGGTTATTCTGGTTTATGGTTTACATACGGTTTGGAAACCAAACCGTATGTAAACCATAAACAGTAAACCGCAAATGGCATTTAGAAATTCGCCCTCAGCGCAAGCACAAAATTCCTTCCTCCCGCCACAATTCCTGAACGGTATGGACGGTAACGCTGGTCGGTGATGTTTTCCACGCCACCGCTCACTGAGAAGTTGTCCGTGATTTGATAGAGCGCTTTAAAATTCAGCGTGTACCAGCGCGGACAATATTTTTCACCATCATCATTGGTCAGAAAAACGCCTTCGCCATCATCGGGAATGTTTTCCGGTTTTGCTTCGGCATTATACACCACATACCAGTCGAGTTTCAGCTTGTTTCTGCTGTAAGTGAACGCAGCATTGCCAAACAAAGGCGCAACGTGCCCCATCGGCAGTTCGCTGCCATCTTCCAGTTGTTGTCTTCCCTTTTGATAATTCACGCGTGATGAAATGCCAAAGCCTTTCGGCAATTTCACTTCTATGCCGCCCTGCACTCCATATACATAAGCCTTCTCGGCATTTTGCAGCGCATGTACCTTACCCATTTCTCCGTTATACAAAATGCTGTCTTGTCCGTTCAGCGTGTAATCGCGCAATGCCATCACATCCTGTAAAATGGTGTAATAACCGGTAACATCCAGCTTCACTGCATCGCCAAAAATTTTTGAAACGCTTGCTTCAAAATTGTAAGCGTATTCAGACTGCAAATCAGGATTCGGAACCACAACGAAGCCGGGTTCCGAGTCGAACACTTTTCCTATGTCATCCACATTGGGTGAGCGAAATCCTGTTGAAAAATTTGCGCTCACCGACCATTTGTCTGTCGGGTTGAAGGCGAGTCCAATGCTTCCCGTTACAGCGCCATCATTGATGTCGGCAGTGGTGAATGGAAACGGATAAAACGTGGTGTCAAACTCGGCATCGAGCGAAAAGTAATTGTAACGCGCACCCGCCTGCAGCAACAGTTTTTTTGTGATGCGCCAGTGCCACGCAACGTATGCCGCATAAGATGACCATGTTGACTGCGGATAGCGCGAAGGACCTGCTGCGGTGGAATCATTTGAAATGTATTCGTTCACCCCGGCTGAGTTCACATCATCAAGCACCATTTCCAATCCATAAAACAATTTGTTTCTGTTTCCGATGGATTTGTTGAAATCAAGATTGGCTGACCATGCAGTAACTTCCTCGTTCCTGTGGCGCAGCTCATCATCATTGAAATCACGGTCGTTGCGGCTTTCCTTGAAACGCTGGTGCGCGAGGCGAATGGTGAGTTGGTCATACACCGCGTTGTTGCCGGTGTTTGTTGCGCTCAGATAATTCATCAGCCACTCCTGCGGACCGTAGTACCACTGCGCAGCCCGCGGCAAACCGTTGCGTGTGCGAATCAGGCGGTCGTAGCGCGGATAATCGCTCGTTGCCGAATAATGCAGCGCGTATTCAAAATCCCATTTATCGCTTGGTTTGAAACGCAGCTTCTGCATCAGGTTGATTTGCGAATAGCCCGAAGGCTTCTGCACGAGCGGGTCATCATTCGTTACCACCACATCCGTGTCGTTCACCCGCTGCACGTAAAATTCGCGCAGGTATTCGTCCGGACCGTTGCGCCCCATTTTCAAATCGTCATAGTCGCTGTAGGTAAGCGAAGTGAGCAGCGACCATTTTTTCCAGCCGACATTCACATCAAAGTGCCCTGTCAGTTCCTTGTTGATGGAAGCGAAGCGCGCAACAGCGCTCCCTTTCACAAGTGTTTTATCGGTGAATGAAAACTGAGGCGTAAGCGTGCGGAAACTCATCACACCGCCAATGGCATCGCTGCCGTAAATCACCGAGCCGGGACCAAACAGCACTTCCGTGTTTTCAATCGCGAGCGGGTCGAGCGAAATCACATTCTGCAAATTGCCCGCGCGGAAAATCGCAGTATTCATGCGCACACCGTCAACGGTGTAAAGCAGCCTGTTGGTTGCAAACCCGCGAATCATCGGGCTTCCACCGCCTTGCTGACTTTTCTGGATGAACACTTCGCCTGAAATGCCGAGCATGTCCGCAGCCGTCTGCGGATTTTGAAGCGCTACGGTTTGCTGTGAAATTGAACTCACTTTGTTGGGCACTTCGCGGCTGTCAAGATTCCACTTAACCGCAGAAACAACCACCTGGTCAATCGCAAGCCCTGCAGAAGATAAATCAACAAATGAAACGCCCTGCAATTCCGCATAGCTTTTGTGAACGCTCTTGTATCCCAATGAGCGGAATTCAATTTTTTCCGCATCCTTGAATGCCGAAATATCGGCTTGTCCCTCAGCGTTCGTTGTGGTGAACGCCAAAGGTTTTTCGCTGACGAGCGTTGCCAGTTCAAGGGGCTGGCTTGTGGCGCTGTCGCGCACGGTGATAATCTGCGCGTTTGCCCAAAAGCAAAGCACAAGACACCACCATGAAAAGAATATTTTTTTCATGATTAGTTTTTTGAATTGGTAAATAGTAATGAGTAACAAGTATCAAGTATCAAGGTGTAAGTATCAAGATAACTTTCACGGCAACAAGCCCTGAATGTCTTGATACTTGATACTCACTACTTGATACTTTCAAGCTATCTCAGGAGGCGGTGTGGGAGGAGAAAAACAGAAAGAGGAATAATCTGAACTGAAGTGAAACGGAGAAATTTCCTTTGCGTTATTTGCAAGTAAATTCTTATCTGAATGGTCTGAGCAATACAAACTTTTCAGGAAATTATTCAGCCGGTCACGACTGTCTTTGCTTACCGGATTCTTGCCCATTGCGCTGGCGACTAATTCGTTCAGTTGCAGATTGAGTTTTGTTTCTTCATCGTCAGGCCAGCAGCGATACCAAATTGTGTCGCCATGAACCGATTTTTCAACCACATCATACATCCGCCCTTTGTATTCAAATTCGCGGGAGTGTTCCCATTCCAACTGGGTTTCTGCTTCTTCTTTTGAAAATTTCAGCAACACCAGTCCAGATTTATCCATGCCGGCAATCATGCGCCATTTGATGGTTTTCTTTACCTGGTATTTTTCACACTGAAGCAGGGAATAAGTAATCCCAATTGGCGCGACAATGCAAAGGAACAAAAATGCGGAGAGCAGTTTCTGGTTATGCACAAACTTGGTGCGGTGAATATAGCAGTAAAGTTCAAGGTTGCGAAGTCATAATAATTGTCTTTTATCAATCATGTGGCTATCCGGTGGTGTGAAAACGTGTGGAATTTTCAGCCGTACATTCTTTGTCCGTGAATTTTAACTTTACGGCATAATTTGTTTGAATGGAAATTTCCCATCGTTACGACCCGAAAACCGTTGAAGATAAATGGTACAAGCATTGGCTTGAGCAGAAATTTTTTCGCTCCACGCCCGACCAGCGCAAATCATACAGCATTGTAATTCCTCCGCCCAATGTTACAGGCGTGCTGCACATGGGGCACATGCTCAACAACACCATTCAGGATGTGCTGATTCGCAAAGCAAGACTGGAAGGAAAGAATGCCTGCTGGGTACCGGGCACCGACCATGCTTCGATTGCCACAGAGGCAAAAGTGGTGCAGATGCTGCGCGAAAAGAAAATCAAAAAATCAGACATCTCGCGTGAAGAATTTTTAAAATACGCATGGGAGTGGAAAGAAAAATATGGCGGCATCATTCTCGAACAACTGAAAAAACTCGGAGCATCGGTTGACTGGGAGCGCGTGCATTTCACGATGGATGACGGCTACTACAAGGCTGTAATCCGCGTGTTCGTTGACTTGTATAAGAAGGGTTATATCTATCGCGGCTTGCGCATGGTGAACTGGGATTGCGAAGCGCAAACCACCGTATCAAACGAAGAAGTGTTGTATGAAGAAAATGGAGAGAAAAGCTTTCTCTACCATGTGAAATATCAAATTAAAGGCACGAATGATTTTATTGTGATTGCCACGCAGCGTCCCGAAACGATTATGGGCGATACGGCTGTGGCGGTAAATCCAAACGATGAGCGTTACAAAAATCTGATTGGCAAAAAAGTATTGGTGCCGATGATTAACCGCGAAGTGCCGGTAATCGGAGACAATTATGTTGAGAAAGAATTCGGAACTGGTTGCCTGAAAGTTACTCCCGCCCATGACCAGAATGACTATGACATCGGAGTTCGTCATAATCTGCCGGTGATTGCCACAATTAATCCTGACGGCACGCTGAATGAAAAATGCGAACTGCCGGAATATATCGGCAAAGACCGTTTCAAAGTGCGCAAACTGGTGGTGGAAAGATTGAAATCCGAAAATCTGCTGGTGAAAGAAGAAGAGTTTGTAACACGCGTGGGCAGAAGCGAACGAACAAACTCCATTGTTGAGCCGATGCTCTCGATGCAGTGGTTCATCAAAATGAAGGAAATTTCACGCAAGGCGTTGGAAGCGGTTGAGAAAGACGAAGTGAAGCTGCACCCTGACAAATTCAAAAACACGTACCGCCACTGGATGGAAAATGTGCGCGACTGGTGCATCAGCCGCCAGCTTTGGTGGGGGCACCGCATTCCGGCATGGTATGACGAGGCAGGAAATGTTTATGTGGCTGAGACCTATGAAGAAGCGCTGGAGCAGTTTAAAGTTCAAAGTTTAAAGTCTAAAGTTTCTCCCAACACACAACACCCAACCCTCAACACTTTAAAGCAAGACGAAGACGTGCTCGACACATGGGCATCGTCCTGGCTCTGGCCCATTGCGGTGTTTGACGGATTCAACGACAAATATTTTGATAAGGAAAAAGGTAAAATCAATAAAGCGGCAAACGCTGAGCTGAATTATTATTACCCGACAAAAATTCTTGTTACCGCGCCTGAAATTTTATTCTTCTGGGTGGCGCGGATGATAATCGCGGGCTATGAATATCTGGATGAAAAGCCATTCAGCGATGTGTATCTGCATGGCATCGTGCGCGACAAGCAGCGCAGGAAAATGTCAAAGTCGCTCGGCAACTCGCCTGACCCGCTTGATTTGATGGCGCAGTATGGCGCTGACGGTGTGCGCATCGGCATGTTGTTTTCATCGCCTGCGGGAAATGATTTGCTCTTTGATGAAAAGCTCTGCGAGCAGGGCAGAAATTTCTGTAATAAAATTTGGAATGCGCTCCGTTTGGTGAAAGGATGGGAGGTTAAAGAAGGAAAAGATACTGCCAACGAAACTGCGGTTCTGTGGTTTGAAAACCGCATGAACCAGGTGATTCAGCAACTGGAAAATTCTTATACTGACTACAGAATCTCGGAAGCGCTGCTCACAATTTATAATTTCATCTGGGATGATTTCTGTTCGTGGTATCTGGAAATGATTAAACCAGCGTTCCAGCAACCGATAGACAAATACACATACGACAAAACGATTGAGTTTTTTGAAAAGCTGATGCAGTTGGCGCATCCGTTTGTGCCTTTTATCTCCGAAGAAATCTGGCACACGCTGAAAGAGAGAAATACAAAAGATTGCATCACGGTGAGCAGCTATCCGCAGGCAAAACCGTTTGATGAGTCCGTGTTGAAGAAAGCTGAAACAGCTAAAGAAATCATCTCGCGCATCCGCGATGTGCGCGGACAGGCGGGTATCAGCCCCAGAGAGGAACTGACTTTTTCCGTGCTCACGGGCAACAAAGCGGGCTATGATTTATTCAAAGGAGTGATTGTGAAACTTGCAGGCCTGAAATCGTTTGAATTTGCTGACGCTGACGTTGCTGAGGCGAAAACCGTTGTGGTGGGCGCAGATAAATTCTTCCTGCATATCCAAACCAAGCTCAACCCCGAAGAAGAGAAGAAGAAAATCGCTCAGGAGATTGAGTACATCAAAGGTTTCATCAAATCAGTTTCTTCCAAGCTCAGCAACGAACGGTTTGTGAGCGGAGCGCCAGCGGCAGTCATTGAAAAAGAAAAACAAAAACTGGCTGACGGTGAAGCAAAGCTGAAGGCGCTGGAGGAGAGTTTTGAGAGATTGAATTGACATGGCATCAGCCTTAAACACCGGGCGCCAATCTCTGAACTCTTTCCGGATTACCCGCCACAAATTCCTTCCAATTCCGATAAACTTTTTTTCCCGGAACCATCTGCCTGTTTTGAAAATGATGGCACACCGCTGCCGCTAATCCGTCCGTAGCATCCTTGAATTTCGGCTCGCCTTTGAAGTTGAGTATATTTTGCAGCATGCCTGCCACTTGTTCCTTGGAGGCATTCCCGTTTCCAGTTACGGCAAGCTTGATTTTTTTAGGAGAGTATTCAATTACCGGAATTTCATGCAGCATCGCCACCGTGATTGCCACTCCCTGCGCCCTGCCGAGTTTCAGCATGGACTGGACGTTCTTTCCATAAAAAGGGGCTTCTATGGCGCAAATCGTTGGCTTGTGCTCCTTTATTAATATTGAAACACGTTCGAATATTCTTTTTAGTTTTTCCTGCTGTGTCGAAATTTTAGCGAGGTCAATGGTTCCGAGTCCTATTAATGACAGGTTTTGCCCGCAGCTTTTGATAATGCCGAAACCGAGATAGACGGTGCCGGGGTCAATGCCGAGAATGGTTTGTTCGGTAGGCAGATTCACGTCTTGCAAATGTAGCCGTTCACTATGACCGGATTTAAGCATGTATCAGCAGGTATGCACAATCGTCTGTTGGTTGTTATGCCCTGTTCTGTTCCGGCACAAAGCGATAAAAAGCCAGGACATTTTTTCCATCCGGCAGAACCTTTGCAACCACTGCTGTTTCAGTATTTTTGATAACTGTGGCAGTTCATAGATTACCTGTCTTAACCTGGTTAAAGGGGATGAAAATATTCACTCTGATTGTTTTTTTGATTTTTTATAATGTTTCATATTCCCAAACCCAGAAACTTAAATTCACCGAACGCGCCCCGTCTTTCAGTCATAAAAGATTCTGGGGAGTTACGGGCGGTATTGCGGGAGTTTACGGAATTACACTTGTTGGCTTAAGCCAATACTGGTACAAGGATTACCCTCGAACGTCATTCCATTTTTTCAATGATGGCAGGGAGTGGTATGGCATTGACAAAGCGGGACACGTGTTCGGCTCGTATTTCATCAGCCGCTGGTCGGTGGGAATGTACCGCTGGACCGGGATGAACGACCGCGCAGCAATTCTCACGGGCGGAATGATGGGTACGTTTTTATTGTCATCTGTTGAACTGCTCGATGCTTTTTCATCCAAATGGGGATTCTCGGGATGGGACATGCTTGCCAATCTTGGCGGCTCCGCGCTGGTCATCGGGCAGGAGTTCGCCTGGCATGACCAACGCATTGTAATTAAACTGTCCGCGTTGCCGCAAACCTATCCTGAAGACGTGCAATACCGCACGGATTATCTCTTCGGTGATTCAAATGTAGAATTATTCCTGAAGGATTATAACGCAGTCACGCTGTGGGCATCTGCAAACTTGAAATCATTCATGAGGAAGGACAGGCGATTCCCGCATTGGCTCAATATTGCATTCGGTTATGGAGCAAACGGAATGCTGGGTGGTTTTGAAAACAAATGGTGCAGCGACCCGCAATCGGTTCCCTACTGCGATTGCAGCGATGCGAACAAAGCGGATAGAACGGATATTGAACGCTACCCGCAATTTTATTTGTCGCTCGATGTTGACTTCACGCGTGTGCAAACTAAAAAGGCGGGCGTGAAAGTGCTGATGCACCTGCTGAATTTGATCAAAGTGCCTTCACCTGCCCTTGAGTTCAACAGGAAAGATGGAGTGGTGTTCCATCCGTTGTTTTTCTGACATTTCAGCATTCGACTGTATCATTTTTGCATTAATATTCTGAGTATTCTGAGTAATTATCCCGAAACAAGGGTAAAAAAACGAACTGTGATCGGGGTAGATGGAATTGGTACAATTCAGTACAATTCAGTTCAAGTCAGTCCATATCAGCAAAGGACATGCGCAGGGTTAGATGATGTTCCAAAAAAAGGGGAGGGTGGCTGACGTAAATTAGAGAGAAAGTTCAGTGGCGGATGATATTTTTTCCAGGCTTTGCAGCGTCTTTGATGAATTGGAGCAGATCCGCCTATCTCATCAGGTGCAGGCGGATGACGGTAATCATATTACTCTTTTTTCACTTTCAGTGAATGGTTGCCGTGAACGCATCCGCGCCATTGGCGGACAGCTTCTGCATGAGGGAGTCAATCCCCATGGTGTAGTTCCCGTCAACATTGAAGTCGTAGGCGGAAGGGTTCTGGAACCACTCGTTGATGTTCATGCTGAGGAGGATGGTGACGGGCGTATTTTCCTTCACCTGAAGCTGAAGTCCGCATAGCTTAACTTTTACCGCGTTTCCATTGACTCCAAGGTGCATGGTGTAGCCTGTGAAATTGCCAGCGCTGTCGAGGTAATGTCCCTCCAGTTTCATAAAATGATAACCACCGCCCATGACATCGGGCCAAAACATATTGAAATTGTCAATTGTATTTGGAAGGGAGTTTGAAACGTTGTTTTCAGGGCTTAACCCAATGGTCACCTCCATGCAATCGTAATCGCCCGCAGGCACGTTTTTTAAACTGAACTGATTGTTGGAATCAGAACGCGCATCAGCATACTGAATTTCGGAAGCCTTATAGATGATCTCATCGTCATTTATGAATGTGAAATCCGAGAGGTAATATTCCAGCCTTGTCACGCTGTAGTTGTTCCCCGCTTCATTCACATAACCGATGGTGTCGAATTGCAGCAGTTGGCCGTCAACACTGTATTCCAATTCAATGTTTGCAGTGCCAACAGGTGTGGTTTCCTCTTTTTTACATGCTGAAGACATCAATAAAATACACCAGCATGATGTTATCCAGATCAGTCTGCTCATTGTAAAACGATTTTTTTAAAAGTGCATCTCTAAAAATTACTCTTTTTATCGCCTCGCTTCAGAGGCTGTTTCAAAAGTCACGGAGAACGAAATATAGAGTCGCCCGCCCTTTCAGTCATTCCTTGCAAACGATACAGCCTCAAAAGCGGCAGAATTTTTAGAAACTGCTAAAAATTAAAAACAGAACGCAGATGACGCAAAAAGATAGGATGATCACAGATAAAACACTCAGCGATTATCTGCATAATCCCCGCTGCAAAAAAGTAAACGAACTATTGTAAAGTTAATCTGCGTGATAAAAAAACGGATGACTAAAATCATCTTGCGGGGAAGCTGAATTGAGTTGTAGTCATTCAGGCTTTGAGCTTGACGGTCATCTCTAAAATCAATCCAACCTGCCGCTCATTAATCTTTTTCCTTGCTTCTTCCAGGCTGAACCAGTCCGCTTTGTCAATCTCCCGGAAATGACCGCTTTCTGTCCGATTTAGGCGGCCACTCAATTTCAATCATGTTGCTTTTGATGTCCAGAGGATTGATATTTCCCTGCAATGCCCAGGCATAAACTGTTTTGCCGCCTTTCTGCATAATGGGATTCAACTCCATAAAGTCACCGGGTAACTTTTTTCCGGTTTCCTCTTCAAATTCCCGGATGGCTGCGTCTAACGGATTTTCATCATCGGCAAACTCGTCTTTGGGGATGGTCCAGGCTCCTTCATCTTTCTTTGTCCAAAATGGTCCGCCCGGATGAACCAGAAACAGCTCCGGTAAATTATTGTTGAACCTGTAAAGAAGAATTCCCGCGCTTTGCTTTTTCATCAGCCATTGATTTGGTAATTTTAAGGTATTGCGGATGCAATTTCAAGACCCGGCATGGTGTCGTTAATTATTTACTTTCTGAGTGGCGCTTTCCTGTGGACCGTGCTTGAATATTTTCTGCACCGGTTTCTCGGACACTGGAAAAAAGGCAGAAACGCTTTCACCAAAGAGCATCTGCGCCATCATCGGGAAACGCATTACTTCGCGCCTGCATATAAGAAAGCGATTGCCGCGGCAAGTGTCGTGAGTATTCTCGCTGGACTGCTCGGCTTCTTTATCGGTTGGATTGAAGGGGCGGCATTTTCTGCCGGGCTTGGCATCATGTATATGATTTATGAAGCGATACATAAACGGGCGCATACGCACGCTCCGTTTGGCGCTTACGGCAGGTGGCTGCGCAGGCATCATTTCTATCATCATTTCAAAGACCCGAAGAAGAATCATGGGGTGACAAGCCCTCTGTGGGATATAGTGTTTGGAACAAACATAACGCCCGGGGTGCTGATGGTTCCGAGAAAGCTGGCGCTGGATTGGCTCGTTGACCAAGACACCGGTGAAATTCTCCCGCAGTTTTCGGGCGATTACCGCCTTTACGAAGGCAGCGTTGCTCCCTTGTGAACCTTTTTCGCAATTAAAGCATTATTCCGCCTTTCGAAGTATGATTTATGTCATTGGTAAGATTATTGCTGCGCGTTAACCTTGTATCAATACCTTAAATGACCAAGCCGGAAGTGTTTCAACCGATGAAAGAAATATTAATCATCATGTGGCTGCTGCCGGGCGTCCATGTATTTGCCCAGGAGGTGGAATACCGCATTACGGACGACCGCAGGTACCAGTATCTCAGCGACAGGCGCGAAGCAGGGATGATTTTTGACGAAAGCCTGGGAACTTATTACACAGACATAACGGTAAGGACATTTTATCTCGAGACGATCCGAAGGGGTTATATCCCTGCCAATACCAGCTTTAATGCTTTCACGAAAATGACGCTGGCGGAACAGCGGGCGTTGCTGAATCAGCCGTTCAGCGAAAGAGATTGTTCTTCCAACAGCATTTCATCGGAATGCCTTGATTTTATAGAGCAGAAAATTGAAATTCCGGTTTCGGAACATGGGCAGGTGGTTGATCTCTCGCCAAAGTGCGCGCCCGGTGAATCTCCGCAAAGCCGGATGTCGTTGACATCGAAGCTGTTGGTAAATCCGAATGATGCCTCGGTGGAAAACAATGACTGCGAAGACAAGGCTCCGCCAGCAACAACGGATGACTCTCGCCAGAAACAGCAGAAGATGAGCACCGTGAAGATAATCCTGGGAAAAGATTAAAACCCATCGCTGATGAGAGCATTTACAATAATCGCGCTGCTGTTTTTTTTCAGAATGGCGGATGCCCAGAACTACCTTGGCTACAGCAAGCAGTATATCATCAAAGCCCTTAAAAGCCAGCGGGGGGATATGAAAGGCCCTGTTGAATTCAAGGTTGATTCCTTGCATTTCATCTCCTATGTGACCGAGGACAAGAAAAGAGCGGTCTTTTATTACTTTGAGATTATGACGATACCAGTGAAGAGCGGGAAAAAATCAAACCAGGAAATTTGCGTAAAGTATGTTTCAAAAAACATGTGCACAAGCTATTCCAAGTGCCCGGAAAAAGACGAAGTGATCCGTTCACTCGATTCGAGGTTTACCAGTGCCGGCTTTCACGTATGGATGGATTACTCAAAGAAAATTCCGCAGGAGTGGGTACTTGTAGAGGATGAAAATTATTTTGAGGTTCATGTGACGGAAAAAAAAGAGTGACCTTTTGCGAGTTGCGTCTTTTTTGACCAATGAGGATGAGAGAGACATTAGGGCAGTTCTGAAAATCTTACAGCTATTGGGTGAGGCGACAAAAAGAGCAATTTTAAAAACTGCCCATTATAAGAGTTCAGGCAGAGCAAAAATAGGCAAATCATGTTCGTTGACAGGAAAGATGGCGGAATACAACTGGCGGAAGCCCTTGAAAAATACAAGGATAAAGACGTTATTGTATTGGGCATTCCGCGGGGCGGTGCAGAAACCGCATATTATGTCGCCCTTTATCTGAACGTAAAATTTTCATTGCTTATCTCCCGCAAGCTTGGTCTTCCCGGCAATCCTGAAGCGGCTTTTGGCGCCATAGCGGAAGATGGAAGCGCCTATCTAAGCAGCCGCGCGTTGCATTACCTGCAGCAGGCGGCCATCAATGAATCCATTGACATGCAGAAGCGCGAGATACAGCGCAGGATCAGGCTGCTGCGCGGGGGCAGGCCTTTCCCTGATATTAAAGATAAAATCGTAATACTCGTGGATGACGGCATCGCCACAGGTGCCACGGTTTTCGCTGCCATCGCGATGTGCAGGAATCTGAAGGCGAAGAAGGTAGTGGTTGCCGCGCCCATCTCCGGCCGCGACACTGCGGCATGCCTGGAGGAAAAGGCAGATGAAGTTGTCATTCTCGAAAAGCCTGATGACTACTGGGCGGTGTCGCAGGGATACGAATACTTTTATAACCTTGATGACAAGGAAGTGGTGAATCTCATGGAGAAGTGGGAAAAGCAAAAACAAAAATCCAAGCAGGCTTAACAGCATGTGTTCCATTACGTTGAGAAAAACACGATTGGACCGTACACCAAAAAGCGTATAAATCGCGCCAGCGTCAGCAGGCGGAATTTCCATACCGGAAAATCCAGGTAGCCCGCAGCCATGCTGATGAATGCTGAAGGCAGTGGCGTGAACATTCCGAAAACGATAATCATGCTCCCATACTGCTCAACCAGCCTGCTGTTTTTCTCAAACCAATTACCGGACCTGAGTTTTGGCAATATCTTACCAATATAATATGACAGGTTGATGGCGATGTATGATAAACAAGCGAGCAAAAGCACAGCTCCCATGAACGCAGGAAACGCAGTGTTTTCTTTGGAGTACAGAACGAAAAAGATTTCAGGCGGAAGCTGCCCGGGCAGAATTTCGAGCAGAAAGAACACGGCATAAAAGGCAGGAAGATTGTGACGCGCAGCGCCAATCAGCATCTCCAACTCGTCCTTAAAGAAATGCTTGCCCGCAATGATAATTGCGATCACGGCAAGCAGGTAAATAACTGTTTTGATCAGGTTTTGCCGGATAAACTTTTTTTTCGATTGGTCGAGGTGATTCTCCATAAATGTTTGGACAAGATAGCCTGTTGGTTTTAACCAGGATGAGGTGTTCCGTTCCTATATCTAATTATATTTCATTATATTTCTGTTCAGGACAAGGGGGCTAAGCATTTCAATCATCACCCGGCCGGTTTGGGGTATAAGATGCTGTTTAAAATTATCCCGAAACAAGTGTAAAAAATGAACTGTGATCGGTCCGAAGGACTCCGGACTCCTTCGGAGGATACGCCATCGGGTGCTATTTGGTACAAGTTCGGAAACCTGTTTGCCGATGGTATAAAAACAAAACGCAGATGACGCAGAAAAACAGGATGACCGCAGATAAAACAATCAGCGATTATCTGTACAATCCGCGCCATCAGCGTTCCATTATCATTCTTTATTATGATTTAATTTCAAATTAAACAGCCTCAAGAGTTCTGTCCAGTTCTATCTCTGCCTGGGCTGTTTTTCTTCTTCTTCCAGATTGAAGTATTTCCTCAGAAACCTACTTTGCTTCACCGCTTCCATCACTTCGTTGAACTGCTGCGTTGCCAGTTTGATGTTTGAAACGGATTGCTTCAAATCGTTTACCAACACCGTGTCGTAGATGGCAGTATGGATCGGTCCTTCCGTTTTTTTGATCCCTTCGCCAAGTTCATTCACCGTTGAGATGAACGTATTGATGCTGTCGAGCGATTGATTGATTCCTCTGCTGAAGTTTTCCAAATCGGAAATTATTTTTTTGAATTGATGGGCAGTGGCGGTGTCGCTGACAATCATGCCGGCAAGCGTCTCATCACCGTTGATGTTGCCGAGCGTTTTGTTGATGCTTTCCATGAACTCGGTGGCTTTCCTGCTTGTGGTTTTCAGGTTGGCAACCGTTTCCTTCAGGTTCTTTGCCATCTCGGGATCGTTTATCAGCATTCCCAGCGTGCCATGACCTTCATTGATGGCGCGGGTAATGGTGAGGAGATCCGCAGTAAGGAGCGCAGCGTTTTCTCCTGTGGTGTTAAAGGCGCTGAGCATGTCGCTGGCGCTGATGCGGCTGTATGATTCAATGTAGTCGCCTGATTCCACTGCCGTTTCGGTTCCCGCTCCCGGAATGATGTTGATAATCATGTTGCCCACCAATCCATCAGAACCGATAGTGGCAATGGCATCACTTTTCAAATACTGCCTGATTTTTTCATTGAGTACCATTTCCACGAGGATAGTGGTGTCGCTGAGCAATTCGAGCTTGCTGACGGTTCCCGCATTAATGCCGGAATAGCGGACGTTGTTGCCTGCCTGCAATCCGTTGACATTTCTGAATATTGATTTAATGACAAATGTATTGCCAAAGAGGTTCTGCTTGTTCCCGATGAAATAAACCGCAACAGCGAAGAACACCAGTCCCGCGATAACGAATATTGCAAGCCTTATTTTTTGCCCGGTAGTTTTCTCCATGTCCCTTTATTTAAAAAATGCTTTCACCTTCGGGTCCGTCAGTTGAGCCAGTTCCGCGAAAGCGCCCTCCGCATAATTGATGCCATCAGCAAGGATAATCATGCGGTTGGAAATTACGCGCGCGCAATCCATGTCGTGCGTGATGATGAGCGATGAGGTGTTGAACCTTTTTTGTATGTTCAGCATCAGCAAAATTATTTCCTTGGCGGTGATGGGGTCAAGTCCGCTGGTAGGCTCGTCATACAAAATGATTCTCGGCTTCAGTATCAGCGTGCGCGCCAGAGCTACCCTGCGCTTCATGCCGCCCGACAGTTCAGCGGGCATCATGTCAATGGCATGAACCAGCCCTACGTTTTCCAACGCTTCCTTCACCATTTCATCGAGGTTGTGCCGGCTGCCTAATTTTTTTTTATGCCTCCGCCAGGGGAATTCAAGGTTTTGGCGCACGGTCATGGAGTCGTACAGCGCGCTGCCCTGGAAGAGAAATCCAATCTCCGTCCGCAACTCATCCATTTCATCCCGCCCCATGCCGATGATATTTTTTCCAAGCACTTTCACGGTGCCGCTGTCAATTTCCTCCAGTCCGACAATGCATTTGATCATGACTGTTTTTCCCGATCCTGATTTTCCGACCACTACGAGGTTTTCGCCCTCAAAGAGATCGAGATTGAAGCCTTTGAGCACTTTGTTGCTGCCAAATGATTTGCACAAATTCCTCAGTTCCAGAACGGGCATGCCCCTTTTCAAATCAGCGCCCGAAGCGCTTCCGGTTGCATGTTCCGCAGTTTTCATAAGTCATAAAATATATCTGCCACCATCACCGCGAGAAAATCAACAAGAAACAGCAGCAGCGAGGCAATCACCACGGCACTGTTGGCAGCGCGGCCCACGCCTTCAGTTCCTTTATCGGAATTGTACCCCTTGAAGCAGCCAACCAGTCCGATGACGAATCCGAAAAAGAATGATTTGATCGTTGCCGGCATGAGGTCGCCAAATTCAAGGGCTTCAAACATTTTGTTGAAATAGAGCTGAAAGGAAACCTCGCCCTTCATGTTTTCCACAAGGAATGAGCCGAAAAGAGAAATGGTATCGCCCAACACAACGAGGACAGGCAGCGTAAAGGTGGCGGCAAGAATCCGGGTGACCACCAGGTATTTAAACGGGTTCGTACCCGAAACTTCCATCGCCTCGATTTGCTCCGTGACGCGCATGGAACCCAGTTCAGCGCCAATGCCCGATCCGATTTTTCCAGCGCAGATCAGCGCTGTGAGCACGGGGCCGATTTCGCGGATGATGGAGATGCCCACCATGTTGGGCATCCACGCCACTGCGCCCAATTCCTCCAGCGTTGGACGCGTTTGCAGCGTGAACACCAGACCCATGATGAACCCGGTGATGCCCACCAGCGGTAGCGAATTGTAACCAATGTAATAGGATTGCCTGATGAACTCGCTGAACTCGTAAGGCGGCTTCACTGCCTCCTTGAAGAAGCGGCCTGCGAAGTAGGATAACTCGCCTGTTTCAGCAAGAAACGACCTGATGGTGTCTTTGAATGGAACCCGGTATGGCATGTCCGTCTTGAAATGAACGGTCTGAAATCCGCGCCATAAAAGTAATCAGGCGGAGAGAGATAACCTATTGCCACGCAGGCACGGTCTGAAAATCTGACATTATTTTGAACTTAGCATTCGGTCAATTGGTTATCTTTATCGCTTAATATTTCCTGAATTTTTTACAACCAAAAAAATGAACAGATACCTTGCCCTTGCCATCATTTTTGGAGCAATCCTGCTTATAGCCGTTGTTGCCTCTCTTAACAGGGGAATGCCTCTTCTTTCCGAACATGACCGGCTCATGCAGTCGCCTGCTTACAGGCTTTCGCAGCAATACCGGGAAAACAGATCGGAAGAAGAGAGTGAAAAGAAAGAAGCCAAAGGCTATGTAAAATATTTTAATGAGATGCGGGCGAACCAGGTTACCGGAAGGATTGATTTTGAGGATGTTTACAAAATGCGTCAGCAAATAAAACAAAGCAATTCGCAGCGCGGAAAGCGAGGCATTCCTCTTAACCTCCAGTGGGAAGATTTGGGACCTGATAATGTAGGCGGCAGAACGCGCGGCTTGATGATTGACAAAAATAACCCTGAGCACATGCTGGCGGGTGGCGTTGCAGGCGGATTGTTTGTTTCGCAAAATGGCGGTCTTTTGTGGGCTGTGCATCCTGCCACTTCCGACTCCATGGGGCAGGTTGGCATTGCCACCATCAGGCAGGCTTCCAACGGTGACATATATGTAGGCACG
This sequence comes from uncultured Chitinophagaceae bacterium, assembly GCA_964502525.1. Classification (GTDB taxonomy): domain Bacteria; phylum Bacteroidota; class Bacteroidia; order Chitinophagales; family CAIOSU01; genus DATLYB01. Next base: position 11,051 of record CAZCXH010000035.1, on the reverse strand, counting down.
GGCGAATCCTTTGCCTACGCCCTTGGCGGTGTTCCGATGACCAATGGCGCGCCCGGATTTATCGGAGATGGCATATATAAATCAACTGACGGGGGGCAAACATTTTCGCGCCTGCCAGCTACAAAACCTGCCCCCAACTCGGGAGTTGACGAGTGGTCATACGTCAGCGAAATTGCAATTGATCCCAATGATCCGCGCAAAGTATATGCAGCTACCCATGGAGGTTTGAAATTTTCAGACGATGGGGGCAATTCATGGTCAAGTCCGCCCGGAGTAACCGGAAATGTGTATAGCTGGGAGGTAGCCATAGGCGGCAATGGCGTGATTTATGCGGAGGTGAACAGCAGGTATTTCCGTTCGGAAGATGGAACTAATTTCGAAAACCTCACCGGCACCAACGGCTTCCCGGTGAATGGCACCGGATCCAACAGCATAGGGAGGATAGAGTTTGCAGTATCCCCTTCAGACCCCAAATATGTTTATGCGGTAGTGGCAACGGGAGGAGAAGCGCTGCGCGGCATTTATAAAAGCACAGACAGCGGACAGTCATGGACCGCGCTCATTCCCTCAGCCTCCGAAACATTTGACGTGCTTGGATTCCAGGGAACGTGGAACATCGCCCTTGGCATTGACCCTCTGAATAAAGACCGGATATTTGTGGGCGGACAAGCGGAACTTTGGCTTTATGCCAATGGCGGATGGAACCAGGTGGCAGCCTCTTATCCGGATGATCCCGACAATCCCTATTACGTTCATGCCGATATGCACGGGGTTTATTTTCATCCCGCAAACAATAACATCATGTACGTGATAAGTGACGGTGGCATTTACAGGTCAAACAATGCCGCGCAGCAGTTCCCCACTTTCACGATGCGCAATAAAGGCTATAATGTCACCCAGTTTTACGGCATGGCAGCTTCTGACGTTGGCTATGTGATGGGCGGCTCGCAAGATAATGGCACGCAACTGGTTGACCTCAAGGGCAACACGAGGCTGAGCGCTGACGAAGTTTCCGGTGGCGATGGGGGCGACTGTGAAATTTCAAGCATCAACCCGCAGGTGATGTTTGCTTCTTCTTATGGCGGCAGATTTGTGCGCTCATCGAGCGGAGGAAGTTCGTTCGGCACCTTCATGGATAATAACATTGACCGCAACGGTGATGGCAATGCCGACAACGCATCGCTTTTTGTCGGCACCTCATTCTTGTGGGAAAAGGATGAATCTTACATGCTGAATGATTCCACTTTAGTTGAAATTAAAAAATCGGTTTACTTTATAGCAGGCAACAACCAGCTTTGGTTTACGACAGGGGCATTGAACCTCAGCACCCAATCCTACTGGTATGATGTGGAATTGAACGGTATCGTGTCAGAAATAGAAGTATCGTCAGAAGGCGTTATTTACTGCGGAACCACGAATGGAAACATCTACAGGATAACCGGACTGGACAGCAAATACAAAGTTGCCACCGACACTCCCAAGGTTGGCGATACCTACGTCATCAAGTACGTTCCTGATTTTCCGGAGCCATCGCGTCCTGACCCGAGCGCCACCCCACCCCACCCCGGATGGGATTGGCCGACACAGGGCAGCACCGACAGCTACCAGAATATGACGCGTACGCTTCTCACTACCTACTCCGGAAGATTCGTTACAGGCATCGCAGTAAATCCGGGCGATGAAAATCACATTGTGGTAACGCTTGGCCAGTATGGCAACCAGAACTATGTTTATCAATCCACCAATGGAACCTCGTTTGCAAGCATCCAGAATGATCTTCCAAAGATGCCCGTTTATGATGCTGTTATTGATTATTATAATTCAAACAATATCATATTGGGAACAGAATCGGGCATCTGGTCTTCAACCGACAAAGGTTTGGGCTGGAATGAAGAAAATAACGGCTTGGCGCGCACAATTGCCATGAAACTCGTGCAGAGAAAGCTGCATGAAGCGGATTGCATGGTGCTGTATGCAGGAACTCATGGCAGGGGCATATTCCGAACCACCACGCTTACCAAATTCGGATGCAACCTGGTGGCGGGAGAACCTGTAGGAATTGGAAACGGAGATGTGGAAGCATCAGTTGCAGGCATGCGGGTGTACCCGAACCCTGTTTATGACAAAGCCATTGTGGAGTTTGAACTGAATGACCGGAATAAGCCTGTCAATTTGCTGGTGGTTGACCTCCTCGGAAGAATTTACCGGAACGATAAGCTGAGTTCCTTGCAGGCAGGGCACAACAAGCTTGAAGTAGATTTTGATAATCTATCCGGTGGCATTTACATGATTGTTCTCAAAGCGGGCGGGAAAACGCAATCTAAACGAGTGGTTGTGACGAAGTAAGACAAAGAGATGCCATCCCTCGAAGGGATGGCATCTCTAAAATTCCACACTGATAAATTCCACCCAATATCTCTATTTTTGCCGCATCTTTAATTCATGAAATCCCTCTATTTCACCGAAGACCACGAAATTTTCCGGCAGAGCGCGCGGCAATTCATTCAAAAGGAAGTGGCGCCCCACGTTGAAAAATGGGAGGAGGAAGAGCGCATCCCGAAAGAGGTATGGAAGAGAATGGGCGACCTGGGGTTTCTTGGAATTAATTTTCCGGAAGAATACGGTGGAACAAATAATGATTTTTTCTACACGGTAGTGCTGCTCGATGAAATGACGCGCAGCGGCTGCGCGGGTTTTGCCGCAGCGCACGGAGTGCACCAGTACATGTCAACCGCCCATATCCTGAAAGCCGGCAGCAAGGAACTCAAGCAAAAATATTTGCCCGGTGCGGTGAATGGGACATTGTGGGGCGCGCTGGCGATTTCAGAGCCGGGAGCAGGCTCGGATGTGGCAAACATCCGCACGACTGCCGTGAAGCAGGGCGATCATTACGTCATCAACGGTCAAAAGACGTTCATCACGAATGGCGTGTATGGCGACTTTGTGACGGTTGCCTGCAAAACCAAACCCGATGAAGGCTACTCAGGAATCAGCCTCATCGTGGTTGACCAGGGGCTTCCCGGCTTTACAACGAGGAAGCTGAAAAAAATCGGATGGAGAAGTTCCGACACCGGTGAATTGTTTTTTGAAAACGTGAAAGTTCCGGTATCCAATCTCGTTGGAATGGAAAACCAGGGCTTTTACTACGTCATGGAAAGTTTTCAACTGGAACGGCTGGTGGCGGGCATATCCGCAATCTATGGCGCGGAACATGTATTGGAAACAACACTTAAGTATATCTCGGAGCGCGAAGCTTTCGGGCGGCCCATCAGCAAGTTTCAAACGATTCGCCACCGGCTGGTTGATCTCGCCACCGAGATTGAGGCGGCAAAACAACTGACATTGCACACCGCATGGTTGTATGACAAAAACGAGATGGCGGTGAAAGAATGCTCAATGGTGAAGCTGCTCACCACCGAACTGGCGAAAAAAGCTGCGGACACCTGCCTGCAATGTTTTGGAGGTTATGGTTATATGGAAGAATACCCGGTTGCGAGGATGTACCGCGATGCCCGGGTAGGCACCATCGTGGGCGGCACTTCGGAAATCATGCGAGAGATATTGTCGAAAATGATGATTGATGACGTGCAATACGGTTCCGCCTATGGCACCATGGAGAAAGGGATGTCCGCTGCCAGCGGGTATGATGCAGGCTCAAATGAAAAATCATTTACTAACCACCATAAAACTGCAACAGCTATGAATGGGAAACCAGAAAAAGCATCAGAGATCATCAAATCGCTTGCGACACGCTTTAAAGCCGACAAAGCCGATGGCTTCGATGCCGTGTTTCACTTTGAAATTGCCGGACCCAACGGAGGTCAATTCACCGTGAACGTGAAGGATAAAACCTGCACGGTAACCGATGGATTGCAGGGTGAAGCCACCTGCCGCGTAACCGCGGAGGATAAGGTCTATGAAGATGTCGAATTGGGACGAACCAACCCGCAGATGGCGGTGATGATGGGCAAGATCAAGATCAACAACATCGGGGCGATGATGCGGTTCATGGGGTTGTTTGACCGGTTATCATAAGCATCTTTTTAGACCTGGCAGGTTTTCAAAACCTGCCAGGTCTTCCATTTCATTGAGTGAAACCCTCCTTTCAGGAAATCATCTCTTCTATACCTTCCCGCTTCCGCAAGGAAAAAGCGGAGAATGTTTCAACAACATTCCACTTTGATATTTCAGGCGAAGGAAACCCGTTCACCATTATTATCTCCAATGGTCAATGCCGCTTCGAAACCGGCTTGCAGGGCGCCCCTTCCTGCATTGTAAAAACCACCGCTGAAAATTATGTGAAGCTCGAAACCGGTGAGTTGAACCCGCAGCTCGCCCTGATGACGGGCAAGGTGAAGGTGAGCAACATCACCGCGATGATTAATTTCTCAAAGATGTTCAGCAAGTTCAGAGCCGATGACGCCAAAACAGCTCCGGCTGCAAAGAAAGCGCGACATGGGAAACACGGTCCTCTGAGAGGATTGAAGATAATTGACTTCACCCGGCTTCTCCCGGGACCCATGGCGACTATGCTGATGGCCGACATGGGAGCGGATGTCATCAAGGTGGAAGACCCGGATTCACCCGATTACATCCGCAGCTTCCCTCCGTTCATCGGAAATCAATCGGCATATTATCTCAGCCTCAACCGCTCCAAGAGGAGCCTTGCGGTGAATTTTTCTGCTCCCGAAGGGAAAAACATCATCATGGACCTGGCGAAAGATGCCGATGTCGTTATCGAGCAGTTCCGCCCGGGCGTGATGAAAAGCATCGGGCTGGGATATGATGATTTTCAAAAAGTAAATCAAGAAATAATCTATGTGTCCGTTACCGGCTATGGGCAGGACGGGCCTTACGCGCAGAAAGCCGGGCACGACCTGAACTACATCGGTTACAGCGGGTTGCTCGGCATCACCGGTGAAAAAGGGAAGCCGCCCGTGATTCCCGGAGGGCAGGTGGCTGACGTGGCGGCAGGAAGCTACATGGCGGTGAATGCAGTTCTCGCTGCCCTCTATGCCCGTGAGAAAACCGGGCAGGGACAGCATGTGGATGTCGCCATGCTCGACTGCATGATGCCAATCACCGCCCTTGCTGTCGCTCAATTCTATTCCACCAAAGAAAACCCGGAACGCGGCTCGCTTGCGCTTTCGGGAGGCATCGCCAATTACAACGTATATGAATGTGCTGACGGAAAATATGTTGCGCTGGGGGCGCTGGAGCCGAAATTTTGGGAACAGTTTTGCGACCTTGCCAGAAAACCGGAATGGAAGAACCGCATCCTCGATGCGGGTGAAGCGATGCTTGCGTTGAAAAATGAAGTCGCTTCCGTTTTCAAAACAAAGACAAGACAGGAGTGGCTTGCATTGAGCGAAGGAAAAGATGTTTGCATCACTCCGGTGTTAAGCATCGCTGAACTGGAAAACGACCCGCAACTCCGGCACCGGAAAATGATTTTGCAGAGCGCGCATGATGACTTCAAATACACGGGCACCCCGCTGAAATTCTCCGGAACCCCGGCACACATCTCATGGGAAGCGCCACGGCTGGGAGAGGATACGGATGATATCATACAGAAAACAAGGAACGGGTAGTTTCCTTCGATTAGTTTTAATCGCGGAAAACCCGAAAACCATTTGGAACACGCAAACGAATAAACATGATGCAAAAATATTTGCTGATTTCCGCACTATTGATAACAATGAGATGCATTGGGCAGCAACTTCCGGGTTTTGGACTTACCTATCTGAATTATATTGATCCGTTGAATAATACCGGTGATGACCTTGTGCAGCAAACTACATGGAAGAAAATGAATATAGATTCATTAAATGCCCCCATCATACGGCAGATGCAGAATCGAGGATTAACCTGGGAGTATATAGAGAAACAAAACAATCTGTTTACCTACTTGACGGCCGATTCGTTGATTATCATTAATCCAACTTGCGGTTTTATGGGTGAATTGTTTTATAGCAATGGTGCCGCTTCCGACCTGCGCTTTGCTCCCTGGGATGCTTTGCAACAACATGATTCCGCATCTTTCAGGCAGAATTATATCTTCAAAGTAGTGAATCATTATAAAAACCACATTGATTACTGGGAGATTGGAAACGAACAATCACATGGCTGGAAAACGGGAGTATTCCAGCCTTATCAATATGCAGCCATTGTACAGGAAACCGCACCAACCATATATGCAACCGATCCCGGAGCAACTATTGTTTTATCAGGGCTTGGCAACCCTGAAGACGAATGGGACACGAATGATTCAAACATTGTTTGGTTAGACAGTGTATTAACCGCACTCGGCAGCAACCCCGGACAATATTTTGATATGGTGGATTGCCACCTGTACGTTCACTGGTACAGAATACCGGTTTTCATCCGAAAGATACAGTCCATTTTAAATCAACATGGCTGCGGCAATAAGTTAATCCTGGTTGGCGAAAACGGTATTTCCAGCGACTATTCAAATACATCGCCTCTTCCGGGAGTGGGCACAAAAAACCAAGCCGAACAAATATTCCCGCGAATGTGCCTGGCGATTGGAGCAGGCGCAGCGCAGAGCCACTGGTTTTCTCATATAGACGATTTTGGAAATAATGGAAGGTTTCATGGATACGGAACCGTTTATCATGATACAAACGGAGTAGTTGCCCAAAAACCAAGTTGGTATAGCTTGCAACTTTTATTTAATGAACTTGTGAGTTTCACCGGTGCTCAAATGATTTCTGAAGGAGATTCTTTGACAGGAAACGGAAACTACGTAATTGAATTTACAGTAGGAGGCAATGAGAAATATGTTGCATGGAATGTCAATGGCGGCAACTACACTCTGACCGGATTAACGGGCAGCTCCGCGCAAATAAAAAATACAGTTTGCAATACAAGCATGCAAACCATCGGCTCATTGACCGATGATTGGCCTGCGTTGACAAACAACAATCCTGTTTTTCAGGCAAGCACGGCAAGCATTTCAGGAGGCAATTTGAATCTCACTCTAAGTTCAATGCCCATACTGATTACTACCAATGGCAACACGGGAATAACAGAAGCAAGCGAAAATAAAAACATATCTGTTTGTCCCAACCCGTTTTCGGTTCAAACAACTTTATATGCAGAAAAAAATCTGTCAAACGCTGCGCTCACGGTTGTCAATTGTTTCGGGCAGACAGTGGTTCAAATAAAAAACATCAGCGGACAGGCAATTATTTTTAATCGTGACAACTTATCAAGCGGATTGTATTTCGCTCACTTATCGCAGAACAATCAGATAATCTCAACTGCAAAACTCGTTATCAAGGACTGAGTGTTTCAAAACGTCAACTTCGAACAGCCTGTTGTTGACCACAACACGGGTAAGAAAATTAAACCATGAGGCACAGCATGAATCAAAAATACATCTCCCAAACAAATGAAACATGAGTGCTACGCAGAGCGACAGCACTGCGGTAAATATCATCATGTCAAAGAAAGAAAGCAAATCACAACGGGTGATTTCCCTCCATTCTGGCGCAAATCTGTAGCACAACCTCAGGCGAGGCGACCTGAGCCTTGAAAGTCAACGCGAGATAGTGAATCCAGCCAGCCAGTACCGCCTCCTCGATGGTGAACAACTGCATGACGCCTTCCAAAGAGCTGAAGTTTCCGGAGCCGCCTTTTCCGATAGATTGCATTATTATGAATGCGTACAGCGCGCACAAAGAAGTTACGATGATGCCCGTGATAATTCGCTGCGTCCATCTTAAATGGGGCGCAAATGCCAGCCCTATCCAACCGATCAACGCAATTGAATTGCACAGCTTAAAAATATCTTCATTCGTCATGGTGTTTGAATTTGGCTATAATATTTGCATCTAATGCAGCAGGCTGCTATATTCCTGTTTTGACATGTAAGATACTGCCAGAAGGGTTTCCACGGTTAAGATAGCACCGTGAAATCGTGTTTTGAAAATTGTCAACGGACTATCTTGCGAAAAATTTAACGATGACGCCTACTCCATTTGCCGGAATCAGCGACCCGATCAGCTCCGTTTCGCACCTGCTGGGCGCGGCAGCGGGGCTGGTAAGCTCTTTCTTCCTGATGGCGAAAAGCCGCCAAAGCAGCAGGGGGAGGCAGATCAGCCTGCTGATCTACTCATTCTGCCTCGTGTTTCTTTTTTCGATGAGCGGGGTTTTTCACATGCTTGAGAGGAACACGGACGTGCGGTATGTTTTCAGGATACTGGATTACTGCGCTATTTTCCTGATGATAGCCGGGTCGTTCACCCCGCTGCATATATTGCTGTTCAGGGGGACGAAGCGATGGGCGATTTTGGTGGTGGTGTGGGCGATCGCCATTACCGGGCTTGCGGTGACCTCCATCTATTTCGACAACATCCCGCAGTGGCTGTCGTATTCGCTTTACCTCGGCATGGGGTGGATAGGGGTTTTCAGCGTCCGCTACATTTACCAGCACAAGAGGCGGTTTGCGGCTTACCTTGCCGCGGGGGGCGCTTTTTATACGATTGGCGCCATCATTGATTTTACCGGCTCATTCAATATCATTCCCGGAGTTTTCGGACATCATGAGATTTTTCATATTTGCGTCATCCTCGGTGCGCTGGCGCATTGGCTGCTGATTTACCGCATCGCGGATTATCGCAGAGAGAAGTCCATGACATGATGCTTCGCAAGGTTCTTACCGCTTCAGCCGCGCTCCTTCTTTTTTATTGCTCCTTCGGACAGACTTCAGTCCTTCATGAAATCAAGATTGTGGCGCATCGCGGTGCGTCCGGATTCGCGCCTGAAAATACGATTGCCGCTTTCCTGAAAGCCGCTGAGATGGGAGCGCACTATGCGGAGATGGACGTGCGGCAGACGAAGGACGGGCATTTCATCATTATGCACGACCGCTACGTAAACCGCACCACCAACGGCAAGGGCGAGGTGAGTGAGATGAAGCTGGAAGAAATAAAAAAGCTGGATGCGGGTTCGTGGTTCGGAAAGGAGTTTTCCGGTGAAGCGGTTCCAACGCTGCGTGAAACGCTGAAGGCGATCAAGGGAAAAATAATTCCGGATATTGATTTTAAATCAGGCGATCCTGCCGCGCTTGTGAAACTGCTCGAAGAAGAGGGATATCTCGCTGACAGCAACGTGACATTTCACGGAAATGTTAAAAATGCGAAAGCAATTATTGAATTGACCGATAATATTTTGGTTCGTCCCGGTGCGTTTGACGGTGCAAACGGTTTGCAAAAATTAATTGATGAGGTGAACCCACCGGTAGTGAATGTGGGCAAAGGTTCGTTTTCCGAATATTATATTAATCTTATCCATCAAAAGGGCAAGCTGGCTTTTGTCAACGCTCTCAGGCGCGGTGACAACATCAAGTTCATGAAGCGCGCCATCACTGCAGGCGCTGACTTCCTGCAGGCTGATAAATTGGACTTGCTGATTCCGCTGGTGAATGAACATAATTCAAAAGCCGCTGGCAAGTGATTCGGTGATTCGATAATTCGGTGATTCGGTGATGAGCGGATTAGCGGATGGCGTGATTCTTTGATGATAAAATCCTGGATATCTTTCTTCCCGCCTCACGCTCGCCTGTGCGCGGGAATCACCGGAGGCATTCCATTAAAAGGATTAGCCCGTCCTATACCATGAGATTCCATAGCCACAGCACGTTTCACCGCATCCTGCCCGTAGCGGTTGCGGATTTTGTCCATGGCTTGATAGAGATGCAGCAATTCCATGTCGTCTTCAAACAGGTTGATCTGATGCCCTCCCTCAACGAGATGGCTGAATCTCACTCCAATTAACCGGACCAAAACCCTGCGGTCATAAAGCTGCTCAAAGAGGTCAAGCGTGGTTTGAATCAGCGTGTGGTCGTTGGCAGTGTAGGGAGTTCGTTTCTGCTTGCTGTAGGTCTGAAAGTCAGAATAACGTACGCGAACAGTAACACATGAAGTTAGCTTGTCGCCATTGCGGAGTTGATACGCGAGATTCTCTGCCATGGCGGTGATGAGGCTTTTCAGCTTCACGACATCAATGGTATCCTGCTCAAATGTGCGTTCAATGGAAATTGATTTCCGTTCGTGATACGGAATCACGGGCGTGTTGTCAATGCCCTGCGCTTTCTTCCATAATGAAACTCCATTTTTTCCAAGTGCGCGGTCAAGCATTTCCATGGGCATCTCCTGCACGGTGCGCACGTATTCCACGCCCATGCTGCGCAGCAGTTGATACGTCCGTTCGCCCACCATCGGAATTTTTTTCACAGAAAGCGGAGCGAGAAAGGGCTTCTCCTGCCCTGAAACAATTTGGATATGATTATTCGGCTTCGCTTGTCCTGTGCCGACCTTCGCAACGGTTTTGCTTGTGGAGAGTCCGAATGAAATCGGGAGGTGTGTTTCCCTCAAAATCTTCTCACGCAGCTCAATCGCCCATTTGTAGCAGCCGAAGAATTTGTCCATGCCGCTCGCGTCAATGTAGAATTCGTCAATGGATGATTTTTCAAAAACGGGAGAGCGCTCTTTGATGATTTCAGTTACCTCATCGGAAAACTTGCTGTAGGTGCTGCTGTTGCCGCGAATCACAATCGCGTGCGGGCACAACTGCCGTGCCAGCCGCATGGGCATGGCGGAATGGATTCCATATTCGCGCGCTTCGTAGCTGCAGGATGCAACGACTCCCCTGTCAGACGTGCCGCCAATCAGCACGGGCTTGCCGAACAGCCTGTTGTCCAGCAGCCGCTCGCAGGATACGAAGAACGTATCCAGATCGAGATGGATGATGGAGCGATGTTCGCTGAAGGAAGACATGGAAAAGACTTTGATGCCGCGCTCTCAATTCTGGGAGTTTGGAACGGGAATTTAGGATAAAAATTTCAATGCGCGCTGCCTGCGCAATGGCTGGTGTAGGACAAATTTTCGCATCATCATCTTTATATCAGCGCCCACCCCAGCCCAAGGAGGGGAATAATGGAGTGTTTTATGGGCAGTTCTAAAAATTGCTCTTTTATCGCCTCACCCCTTCCCTCTCCAGAAGGCTTGTCTATGCCCACATCTTTT
>CAZCXH010000034.1:0-35749 GCA_964502525.1 uncultured Chitinophagaceae bacterium | reverse complement strand
TTATCAGCGCAGACACCCAACCTTATTACCTTAGTGATATTGAAACCATTGGGAATTCACAACCTCATTACCTTATCAAAAGGAATAAGCTAATAAGGTAATCAGCCCTTGCCGGATGGCTTTGTTACTAAGGTAATAAGGTTGGGCAACCCTGACCTGAGTTGTATGCCAAATGCCGTTACCTGCTGATTTTTGTCAGCGATGGGTGCACCGCCAGTACTTTAAAAAAGAACCAAATGAAAACAATAATCAGCATAATAGCCGGATTTGCCTTCCTGCCAGCTCAGGCGCAGGATATGCAGCAATATCTTACCGATACCAGATTAATGGCAAGCGAAGGAAAATACCGGGAGGCGCTTGACCGTCATATCTGGTTTCATGACCATGTATTAGAACACGACCCGGGAATGGTTGGAGTCCGCGCCTCTTTTGCACTGTCATACTGGAAAGCTCTTGGAGAAGTTTATCCTCCGGCCATGGCAGCGCTAAAAGAAATACGTGACAAGAATACAGAACAGCTACTCGACAAAGGAGCGGACAAAGATTTATTCATGGATGTGCATGCCATCAATAGGACACTCAACGAGACTCCCAAGAGCGTTGAACTCTTTCAAACAATTGCGGCAAAACAACCGCTGCTTGCAAAGGAATGTTGGCGTGTCGTGAAAGAAGATTTGTTTGAAGCAGAGCGATATGACATTTTAAAGAACTTTATTGAAAATCCATTGTATGAGTACTCCATCATCGAAGCTGAGTACTATAGAGACACCGCAATGTTCAAGGATGACGCTATGGGAGGCGCTTTTCTTGAAACATACAGTAAGGATTATTTTGTAATAAAGAACTTGCAGCTTATCAGTTATTGCCTTGCTGCCAATGACCTGAATTCGGCCAGGCAAATCCGGGAGAAAGCTTTAGCGATAGTTGATGATAAAAGGTTATTGGATTTTAAATTTTAGCTCACGCAATACTGCCACGCCAAAGGCATTTTACGTGCTGCAACTTGCGGGCAAGGATGATTGTCAGCGCAGAACACCCAACCTTATTACCTTAGTAATATTGAAACCATTGGGAAACACAACCTTATTGCCTTATCAAAAGGAATAAGCTAATAAGGTAATCAGCCCTTGCCGGACGGCTTTGTTACTAAGGTAATAAGGGTGCAGTTAGTAGGAATATCAAATGGTGTACTATCCTGTACTAAAGCCAATAGAACGCAGATGACGCTGATTGAACGGATAGCCGCAGATTTTTCATATCCGCGCAAATTCGCATCATCTGCGTCATCAGCGTTCCGTTCCGGCAACGGAGCGACCGTTTCAAAAAGCGCCCGCTTGCCCCACAGGCAGGCGCTTTGTTTTTGAAACTTTACATCGTTGGCAGCGTTTCTTATCTTTGAGTAAATTCCATCTATGGATTTGACGTCAAAAAAACTCGAACTCATTGATTGGCTCATGCATCTCAATGATGCAAGCCTGCTGCGGCAGATTGAGAAGCTGAAGCGGCAGTTTACAGCATCTGAAAAGAAAAAACCGGAAAGCAATAATAAAAACGATTTCACCAAATACCTGCTCGGCTGGCCCGAAATGACGGACGATGAAATGGAAGCCATTGAAGAGAAGCGTAAACATTTCAATAAATGGAAGTAGTCTGCCTGGATACCGAATATCCTGATCGAACACAAGCGGGCTAAGAAAGAGGAAAAGAACAAAACAAGATTTTACCAGCTTGCTTCCAAAGGACATCAGTTTGTTGTTACTTCCATTTCCGCTTATGAACTTTTAAGAGGCGATGATTCAAAGGAAGATGTTTTCTGGAAAGATTTCTTTTCCCGCGTGATGCGGCATGACTTTGATTTTGATTCCGCTGGGATAGCCGCAGAAATTTATCGTGATTTAAAAAAGCGCGGACTGCTGATTGAGATTAAAGACATCCTGATTGCCTCGATAGCAATGAAGCATAAACTAAGGCTGGTCACCAATAATAAAAAGGATTTCGGCAGAATATCCGGTCTTCAACTCGTTTAGACGCCAATAAATTCTCCCCCCCAACCTTTTCCGAGCCGCCACGCCAAAGGTGTTTACCTGCTGCAGGTGGCGGGCAGGGAGGGTGTGCTCGGGAGGAAGATGGTGCTGTACTAAAGCCAATAGAACGCAGATGACGCTGATGGAACGGATAGTCGCTGATTTTTCATATCCGCGCAAATCTGCAGCATCTGCGTCATCAGTGTTCTATTATAATTCACTCACCGCTTGATGTACCGCAACTGCAAGTCTAAAGGAACCTTGCCGTGAGTGATAGCTATCCTTTCAGGAAAATTAAATTGATAATCTTCAAGCCGGATGCTTATTAAACTTTTTCCGATCAAATTCGATTTTTCCATCGTGATAATCCTGTCCGTTGTGCTTTCCATGAGATAATGAACCCGCTCTTTCTTGCCGGCATATAAAGTGTATGCTTTGTGCTCATCGGAAAAAACTTTCATTTCAACACCGCTAACGTTATTCATAAGCAGCAGGCTTAAATCACTTACGATCAGATCAATGAACTTCTTCTTGTTTATCTCCGGCAGAACGAAATGAACCTTGCCCTCCTTCTGGTTTATTTCAACATCGAATATTTTAAGACCGACTTCAGTGGTGAACACTGCCCGAAAAACTTTTTCCTCCATGCGCTTTATCAGAAGCAATCCGCTAAAACGTTCTTGCCTGAAATTAACGGTCGTCTTAAACAGAAACGATTGAATCTCCAAATCATGGAACAAGCTCCGCAGCCCGCTCTTCCTATCATTGTCAATTTTAAAGTTCCGGTAAGTTTTGATCGAGCACCCTGCAAGCAGCCAGCATAGTGCTATGCTAATGAACAACAAACGTATCATCGGGTATCGGCTGGTTAATTTTCCTGTTGTTGAACGTAATGCGGGTATAGTCTCCGGAGGATTCGGTCATTTTTATTCCTATCACTGCATAGTCGTCCTTATTCAATGTGATATGGATACTGCTCAAAAATGCTTTCATCTGCCCATCGCTCGGAACCAATTCCATCAGGTAGTGGCTTTGGCTCGCAAAATATTTCACTTTGTATTTCGCGTTATTCAGAACTGCGCCCTGCACCAGCTCAATCATCAGGCTGTTGATCTCCCGGAAAAGCTTGTTCGCCTGCATATCATATTTGCTGATGTGTTCGCCATCCTTTATGATCACACTCTTGCCATTCAGAACAATGAGGTATTCAAAAGGGTCAACATATTCCCATCGCAGCTTGTCGGGAGCTTTAAAAAAAAATCTGCCGGAGGTGATTATTTTTTCGTTCAATACGCTCAAACTTTTTTCCTGAGTGAAATCGCTTTGTATGTTGAGTGTGCTTTTGGAAACCTTGTCGAATTGCTGTTTGAAGGTGGCAGTGTCATTGAGCAAGCTGAAGCCATCGGGCTGGGCATGGAGGAAGTGAGTGAAAAATAGGAGAGGCAGGAATAAGAGCAGCTTCACCCCCGCCCCCTCTCCATTTGGAGAGGGGAGTCCCGGCTGTGCATCATTTCCGAGATCGCAGAACCCGAATAATCTTTTCTTTATTCTAATTTCCTCAAGCATACGCTTCATCTTTTAACAACTCATCAAGACCCACACAACGGTAACCATTGTCAGCACAATATCTTAAAAGTTTCTGCAAAATAGCCGGAAGCCGCGGGTTGTCATCATGGAATAAAATAATTGCTCCCGGTTTGATTTTTGGGATTACCCTGTTCAGAACCTTGTCGGTGTCGGTAATGACTGTATCCAGCGAGCGTATATTCCAGCCAATCACTTTGTAATTCATTTTGTCAACGGCTTTGCTGAGGGGCGGATTTGTAACTCCGAACGGTGGGCGAAAGTAGCTCACTTTTTTACCTGTGATTTTTTCAATCGCGCTTTCGGTTTTTCTCAATTCTGCCACCACCCTGTTTTTTGGAAAAAAGTCAAACAGCATCGAATGTGAATAGGAGTGGCTGCCGATGACGTGCTTGTGGTTTTCAATCTGCCTTAAAATTTCAGGGTTATCATCAATCTTTTTTCCGATGCAGAAGAAATTTCCGCGGGCATTATTTTCATTCAACAGTTGCAGTACCTGTGGCGTTATGTTCCGGTCGGGACCATCATCGAAGGTGAGCGCAATTTTTTTTTCGGTTACCGCTGCCGAACATACCGCTTTTAAATAAAAACCTGAACAGACAAAAAATGAACCATATATCAACAGCAAAACATACCCGCCAATAGCCGCAACATAGAGCCATTTTGGAACTGTCAGGCTCAAGTTCGCCATCGTCATCAAGCCTGAAAGCGCGATAAACACCATAGTGGCACTTTTAAACGTCAGCATTTTGAAAGCGCAATGAGCGAATGATAGACTCCGCCCCAGTGATTATAAATGAGCACATCGTTCAGTTGCCGGGGAGTGATATTGTTAATTTTTGCAAGTGCCGGTATGCTTTGATTTCTGATGAGCGACAAAGAAAAATCCAGGGCAAATGAACCTGACGTGTAATGTTCCCCGCAAAAGTGCTTGAAGTAAAGCTGGCATCGGTCATTAAACAACTCTCTTGCAATAGTGTAATGCATCTTGTCCATTGTCGCGTCACCGTTTATTCCCAATACAACGGCATCTATCGCAGCGAGGTTGATTTCCGTGCTTTTTGCGAATTCCTCAAAATCAGATCTTGCCAGCGGCTCTCCATGTGGATGGAAAATTGTTTTGATGTTTCCGACTCTCGCATAGCAATTGGGTCCCGGTGAACCGGTTACCAAAACAAAGCACGCTCCCTCCCCGCCATAACTCCCCTCCGTTGCCGATTCCAGAATATTTGTATCCACACTTTTGATATTCTTTTTCCAGAACGATCTTTTTTTCGTCACAACATGATAACCTTCGGTCATCTCCTCCACACCGCCTGCGAGCGCGTAATCAGTTCCTTCCTGAACAAGAAGACAGGCATCCAATAAAGCGCTCTCGAATGAAAATCCCCTGTTGACATAAGTGTAATTATATCCCTTGCATCCGAGCATCAGGGCAATCTGTGACGCAACGGCATTGTGGGTTGACTGGATGAACGGAGTCGGGTTCAGCAATCCCTCGCTGGTTTCAAGAAAGGATGTTAAAAATTTCTCTGTATCACCCAGGCATCCGAGCGCTGTGCCGACCAAAATAGCTCCGGGGTTTGCAACTCCCGCGTCATCCAAACACATTTTAGCAGCGGAGACACCCATCTTCATTATTTTACCCATCCTCCTCAGCCGCACGGGACTGATGTAGTTCTTGTAACCCGGATCAATGCAGGCGTAATATTCTTTTTCAGGCTGATGCAGCTCCTCAAAGAAATAGTTTTTGTCAAAGGTTCTTTGAGGTGTGACGCTGCCTTTTCCGGTTATGTACGCCTGCATTCAGTTTTAGGTATTGTTATTGTTTCGCTTCTTTTTCTCAATCAATTTTTTCCTCCGTAATCATAAGATTGATTTGCTTTTCGAACGGAGGCAAATGTACCACAATGATGCGCCAGAGAATATCACTTTGAATACCATAATACTCATGAATCAGAATATGCCGGAGGGCGATGATTGCATTCCATTCCGCGTCAGGATATTTATCTTTCAGGGAATCGGTGAGATGATAAACAGATTCCCCGATTATTTCCAATTGCTTAATCGCAGCATACCTTGTTTTGGAATCTTGTGAAAACGAGTTCTGGTCGTATCCCTTAGTATAGTCTTTGATTTCCGAGATAGCGTCCCTGATGTGCAGCAGCCTTGCTTTATCGCCCGGCTTTTCTCTCATAGATCAGGACTTTTTCTTTTTCCACCGCAGGTCTTACATAAACGGAAAGCATCTTTTCGGTAACCAAATCAACCTCCCTGCCGGTTATCTCCTTCAAGTCCAGATACATTTTCACATATTCCAAGCCGATTGGAACAGTCTCGTCCAATTCAAGAAGGATGTCAATATCGCTTTGCTTGTCGTTCTCATTCCTTGCAAACGAACCGAATAAGTATGCCCTCAGAACGGGCTGATGCACAAAATAATCAGCTATTCTATTTCTTAATGGTTGCATGAAAGCAAATTTAGACATTACGAACTCCTTCCAAATATCAACACCGTGTTATTCCCTCCAAATCCGAAAGAGTTGCTCATAACATTATTGACTTTAACTGCGCTTTTAAGGGCTTGTGCAGGAATAAAATCCAGTTCCTTCATCCTGGTGCTGAAATTCAAGTTAGGGAATATTTCTCCGTGCAGAATTGACAAGATGGAAAAAACCGCCTCTATCCCGCCAGCCGCGCCCAGTGTATGTCCTGTGAATGCCTTGGTCGAGCTGAAGTCAGGAATTTTTTCAAAAAACCGCTGCATCGCGCGCCCTTCGGAAAGGTCATTGTTTTCCGTTCCCGTACCGTGAACATTCACATAATCAATATCTTCAGGAGCCAACTGTGCGACTTCCGCTGCATTTTTCATCGCGGTGTATGCACCATCGCCTTCGGGTGATGAGCCCGTTTCATGGAACGCATCGTTGGCGTTGGCATACCCTTTCAACTCGCAAAGAGCATTTGTACCGTCAGACTCCAGCACGATATAGCCCGCGCCCTCTCCGAGGTTAAGCCCCCTGCGGTTTTCATCGAATGGCTTGCACGGCCGCTCATCGAGAATTTTTAATGTGTGGAAACCGTTCAACGTAAACAGTGAAAGCGCATCAGTGCCGCCCGCGATCACAGCGTCAAGCAGATTGTGTTTGATGAGCCGCGCTCCGAGCATGATTGCGTTAGCCGATGACGAGCAGGCAGTGCTGACCGTAGTTATAAAATCCGTTACTCCCAGATAAGCCGCAATCTTCTCCGTGCTGTCCCCACAATCATTGATGTCAATATAATTCAGGTTGGGATTTTTGTCATCATCCTGAAAATATTCATTATAGAAAGTTTCTGTTTTATCCATTCCTCCGACCGTTGTAGCCGAAATGAACCCGATTCTTTTGGGCTTGCCTGAACTCAACTTCGCATTGTGATAAGCTTCCCGCGCAGCGATCATTCCGAGCAGTGAAGTGCGTGAATAGTACCCTTCGGCTGAAATTTCAGCCAAATCTATCAGTTCACGGTCTGAATATTTCACTTCACCGGTCGGCAAGTGTTTGTGGCGGGTGTTCAGGATGCTGATATTGCCGATGCCCGACTTCGACTGCCTTAAGGATTGATAAGCCTGCTGGACGTTATCGCCAATCGCAGAAATAGAGCCTAAGCCGGTGATGAAGACCTTTTTCATAAATATATTCAGATGTGGCACTATCCCCGATGAAAAAGGCAAAGGGCAAAAGGCAATTTGCAATTTGCTTATTGCTTATTGCCTTTTGCCTTTTCCGGTAGAGGGACGATTTTATTTCAAATAGTTTAGAAGCGGTTACTTCGCCATTTCCGGCTTGTTCTGAACGATGTATTCTGCAATCGTTCTTGGCGTTTGAAACACCTTTCTCCCCACTTTTGAATCTTCAATCCTGATGCCGTAATTTTTTTCCAGCATTACGATCAACTCAAGCGCGTCAATGGAGTCAAGCCCAAGCCCTTCGGCAAACAGCGGAGCATCGGAGTCAATATCCTTTGGTGAAATATCTTCAAGGTTCAGTTGTGAGATTATCTCCCCTTTCAATTTTTCAATTAAAGCTTCCATATCAATTCACTTTGTTGTTTTATAAGGTTTTGCACTGATGCTGAATCAAAAATTAAATTCTGATTGAGTGCAGGCTTTTTCTCTACTAAAAAAAACATTGCCTCCGCCTCACCCCCGCCCCCTCTCCAAAGGAGAGGGGAGCCCAAGCCTGATTTCAATTCCGAGGAAATCTTCACATCCACCCAACCCGTCAAACATGCCCTGATAACATCCCGGTCGAGAAGGTCATTGACATATCCGCACATGAAATCAGCATCAAACTTTTCAAAGATAAAGAAAGCATTTTCCCCGGTGATTTTATTTTTAATGCAAATCTCACCGGCAAGGATACTCGGCAATGTGTAAACAAATAAAGAAGGGCTTGGGAAACTGCTGATGGATTCGTGATAGCGGTTGTCGGTGTCAAGCGAGGAGGAGGAATTGCTCAAGATGACTCCAATCTCATCCGGGGAATATCGCCCGGCAGGGTTGTGATTTCTGAAAAGCATCTCAGAAGTGACAATTGCCAGCTTGCTGAGGTTATCCATCTTGAAAAATTTCTGATATTTTATTTCCAGATGCTCGTAAGCTGCTTTGCAAAACGCGGGAACGTCAAGGCTTTCTTCAGTTGCGAGAATAATATCTCCATTCAGTGCCAGCCTGTTCCTGGCGGCAATGCAATAACCTGTTATGCGGTTTTTAGTTTTCATGTTTTGAAAATAAAACTGCGGCATTGCATCCGCCAAAGCCGGAAGCAATTTTAATACAGCGCTTCAATTCCGCTTTTTTGTTTTCCTTGATAACATCAATTTGACTGGATACCCCCAGCGCGTTGAAGCCGGCAGACTTCAACAGCGTGTTTCGTTTCATCGAATTTATTGCAATCACCGATTCAATGACGCCTGCCGCGCCTAATGTGTGCCCATAATAACCCTTCAGGCTGTTGACAGGAACATCCAGTAAGCCACATCTCGAAATTGCTTTCGCTTCCATCTCATCATTATAGCCGGTGGCGGTTCCATGTGCAGAGATATAGTCAATATTCCCGACATGTGAGTTATCCTTTCCCCGCAGCGTTTTTTCAATCACCTCAAAAAGCCCTTGCCCGTCCCGTGAAGGACCGGAGATATGGTTGGCGTCATTGTCTGATGCTCCGCTCAAAACAAAAACCGGTTCAGAATTGCATTGCAACTTTTTGTTTGATGACAAAATGATCGTTGCGCTTCCTTCGCCAAGATTCAACCCTTTCCTGTCAATATCAAAAGGGCGGCATGGTTCACCGGCCAATGCTTTCAGCGATTGAAATCCCGAAACGACAAAGTCAGAAATAATATCCGCACCGCAAACAATCACATTTTCATATTTACAGGCATCAATCAGCCTTTTACCGATGATAATTGCCAGCACACCTGAAATGCAGGCATTCGAAACGACAACGGGTGTATTCGGATTTCCAAAATAGTTTTGGATAACCTTGCCGGTTTCAGCCATCAGTATGCGGCTTTCATCAAACCCGGAATTTTTCATTCCAAGCAGGTCAATATTTCCCTTGGTGGAAGAAATAATGATGAGCGTTTTGCGGCTCGTAACATCAATGTTTGAATTTTCCAATGCATCCGCGATTGACAATATCACCAGCTTCTCGAACCTGGTACAGGGAGTCCTGGGCTTGCAAGCCTTTTCAAATAAAGCGTTCAGGGCATCGGCATCCACCATGGCTGCAAAAACCGGAGAGGAGGAAGTCCTGAAACTGCATTGCGCTATTCCGCTGGTTCCGCTTTCAAGCTTGTTCCAGTTGTCTTCTGTGGTAAATCCCAAAGGAGAAATGATGTTGTCCGCAACTGTAAAAACGCCTGGCATTAAATTAAGGGAGTTTCAAAGCAGGTTCCATTTCTTCTTCCATTCCGCGTGGAAAGCCGGAATAGTCAGTTGCAGTTCGCCATCTTTGTTCAGAAAAATCTGCTCGGTTTCACCCAGCGTAACCAACTGGCGGTCTGACTCCCGGAAAATCCTGTATTGAAATTTCAATTTGGCGGATTCGCAATTGACGTACTCCGTTTCAACCAGCGCCACATCGCCATATCGGAGGGAACTTTTGTAACGGCATTCTGTCCTGACTACAGGCAACACCAGCCCTTCCTTCTCATAGATGTCGAGATAGTTCAGCTCATATTTCTCCCCGAAAGCATCCCTCCCTTCTTCAAAATATTTCAGGTAATGCCCATGCCACACGATACGCAGGGAATCAACTTCATTGAAGCGCACTTTCACCCTTGCGGTTGCGGATAGAATTTTCCGGCTCGACACTGTTGAAACTTTCGGATTAATCACCGGATGAAATTAGGAATTGGAAAGGATAACATGGGGTCAGGAAGTCACAGCTTCCCCGCCAGCACGCACGATTCCTTGAATTTCTTTTTATCTCCCGATGGGTTAAATAATTCTGCTATCAAAATGTAAATCCCGATGCGCACTTTTTCGCCATCGTCATTCACGCCATCCCAGGTGATGTTTCCTTCCAAATCCAAAAGCCAGTTATTCGTCAGTTCGCGGATTTCCCTTCCTTCATCATCATAGATTTTAATGTTTGCCACATAGCCGGGCTGGTCGAGTTTGTAGCGGATGTTGAGCACATCTTCATAACCGTCATTGTTGGGTGAGAATGTTTTGGGGTCAACGGTGATGGTGGAAGTTGCCGAAGCCGATTCTCCGAACTGTGAATTCTGATAAGCGGGAGTGGCGTATCCAACTGTTGATGCCGCTGAGTGCCAGTTGTTTTGATCTTGTGATGGTGAATTGTAATTAATCCGTTCCAGCGAAACCCCGTTCAGGTCGTCAATCAGTGGGAAATGCCAGTCCTCAAAATAATGCACCGCATCAATCACGCTGTTGTTGTCAAGGCGGTTGAACAGGGCAACGATGTCTTCGTCATCATCGAAGGCGGGCATTCCCGTAACGTCAATCACCCATTGGGGATGGGGAGTGTAATACTGCGACACGATATTTTGCGGGTCTTCCGTAAGAGCCATATAATTCCCTGGGAGCAGTTGAAATCCTTTTGTTGAAATCACCACCGCATTGGTATCTGCCGTTTCTTCATCAATGCTTGCAATGAAAACATCCTTCAGGTCAATGATTTTCTGAGAGCGGTTGTAGAGTTCGATGAAATCGCTGCCGTCCGTTACGGGGTTCGACAGGATTTCGTTGATCACCAAATCGAAGCTGTCTGGCGTTTCGGGCAAGCCGAATTGAGCGCTGTCGTTCACCCCGATTGTATTTCCCGAACAATCCGTTACTCCGTGCACGGTGAGCGTGTAGATGGTGTAGCGTTGCAGCGGTGCGGAAAGCCTCACCGACACTTCAGAGAAAGCAGCATTGGCAATGGAAACCGAAGCAACGGAAATTCCGCGGTCAACCGAGTAGTTGGAGATGGTTGTTGCAGCGGAACTGTCAAGGGTTTCGCTGAAGTTCAAAAGCAGGTTCAGGCTATCATTTACGATAATATAATTCAGCGAAGGAGCGGTTTCGTCAGGGTTCATGCCGTTCACCGAATTTACCTGCCCCGGAGTGCCGCCACGCGCATCGTTTGACGCCTTCCAATTATCAGCCGCACCACAGGGATTGCCGGTGTCAATCATCTCCAGGCTCCAGCCGCCATCTTTTTTAATCTCATCATGATACCACGCAAGGGAATAGTTAACATAAAAAATTGTGTTTCCGGAAACATCCGCCAGCGTCAGTTCCTCTCCCTCGTTGGTAAGCGTTCCCCATCCGCCAGCGCCAAGCGTTTTACCGAAAGGCAGATATTCATTCACGTTTTGTTCAGGGCACAGTATCAGGTAATCACCGGGCAACAACAAGTACGCAGGAAGCGGGTCAGCAGCTTCTGAAAACGTCCACCTTTCAAGCGAGATGGTGTTACCGCTTGCGTTGAACAGTTCGATGAATTCCGCGGTGGGTAAAGCCACTTGCGGGTCGGGGTCGGCAAAAATTTCGGTAATCAGCACGTCATATCTGTTTGCGGATTGAGGTATTGCAAAATCAATGGCGGCATTCTGCATCACGTTTCCGCTGCAGTCGGAAATTCCGTTAACCGTCAGCGTGTAAACAACTCCTGAGTTGAATGGCGATGAGAACGTAAGGACCGCCTTTGTAAATCCGGTCGGAACAGTTGCTGCGGCAGGATTGCCAATGCCGTTGTTGATTGAATAATTGGAAGCAAGCGAAGCCTGAAAGCTGTCAACAGTTTCAGTGAATGTGATTTGCAAAGAATCGGAAGACAAAAGCTCAACGGAAAGAATTTCCGGAGGGTCAGTGTCCGTCAGGATTCCATTGACGCTGTTAACGCTTCCGGGAGTTCCGCCCTGGACATTATTGGATGCGGCCCAGTTCCGCCCATCATTGCATGGAAAACCGGGATCAATGCGTTCCAGCGTCCATCCACCGTCCTGCTTTGAAACGTCCTTGTACCATGAGTCGCTGTAAGTCACCCGGTCAATCAATCTTCCGGTGTTGTCGCGCAGCGAAAGATCATCGCCTGAATTATTGAGCGAAGGAAAAGAGCCGATGCCGAGCGTGTTGCCGAACGGAGAGAATAAATTCACGTTTCCGGTTGCGCATAAAATCAAATATGTTCCTGGCAATAGCGTGTAGCTTCCCAGAGAAGCATTGGAGGTTCCATCGGATAATGTCCACGTGCTGAGATCAAAAACCTTTGAGCTGCGGTTGTAAATCTCTATGAACTCAGCGGCAGGCAGACCTACGGGCGGATCGGGATCCGGAAAAAATTCATTGATGATGACATCGCGTCCGGCAGCGGTGTCCGGAACAAAATAGAGGAAATCTTTTGTGGCGGAGGCGATGGCATTTCCGTTCAAATCGCTGACACCGGAAACGGTGAGCGTATTCACAATCCCGTTTTGAAACAGCGTGGAAAAAACGAGATGAACAATACCGGAATCGGCTGCATCCCGGGTGGCTGCTGACGGATTGCCGATGCCGTTATTGACAGAATAATTTGAAACCGTTTCCGATGAAATTTTCTCAACGGTCTCGTTGAAAATAATGTCAACAGAGGAATTGGAGGTTACGTTGATCAAATTAACAACAGGCGCTGAAGTATCGCCAATAACTGGTCCCGCGTAGAAGTCATCGTAAAAAAATGAGTTGAAGCGGCTGGAAGTGTATTTGCAATACACCCCGAAATAATTACCGGAATTGTGCGCGAGATTTTGCGCGCTGCCCTGAAGCAGAAAGTTATTTCCTCCCGAATAGTCGGCAAACAGCGACCAGTTGCCGGAAGCATCCCTCGTCACCTTCACGCGGACATTAAAACTGTTTGCAATTCCACCGGTGGTTCCCCTGACAACCGAAGCCGTATTCGTTCCGGTTTGCTCAAACAATTCTATCGCATCGTTATTGCCCGTTTCTCCAAGCTGAACAAAATATCCGTTCAGCGCGCCTTCGAGGTTGGGATTATCGGAAACAAAATAGACGCGGGTGAAATTGGTGGACGAGGGAGCGAAAGCAAACCGCGCATAAAATTGCCATTCAGCGCTGTCAAGTGATGAAGCGCCATTCGTGCAGAGGTAAGCGGTTAACGAGTCAGGCGGTGCATTGAGTTGAAGTTCATTGGAAGTAATCGTGAAGAATGAAGTTTCTCCCAGCCAGGGTGGATTATTCGTAAAGTCGCCATCGCCAAAGCTGTCAGTCAACTGCGCTAAAGCAGCGCACGGAAAGAATAGAATGAGGTATAATGCTTTGCTCACGTTGCAGATATTAGACCTGACAGGTTTTCCAAACCTGTCAGGTCAGCCCCTAAAAATAATAAACTAATTTTGCCCGAAAATTAAATCTCATGCGTGTCGCAGTTGTAGGAGCAACAGGGCTTGTAGGCACAAAGATGCTGCAAGTTTTGGAAGAGCGGAATTTTCCCGTGTCGGAGTTGATTCCGGTGGCATCAGAAAAATCGGTGGGGAAGAAATTATCATGGAAGGGAAAGGAATGGACATTGGTGAGTGTTGCTGATGCTGTTGCCGCAAAGCCGCAGTTGGCAATCTTTTCAGCCGGTTCCGGTCCTTCAAAAGAATGGGCGCCAAAATTCGCTGCCGCTGGCACAACAGTGGTTGACAACTCCTCCTGCTGGCGCATGGAGCCGAACATCCCGCTCGTTGTACCCGAAGTGAATGCAGATGTGCTGACGAAAAAAGACAAGATCATCGCCAATCCAAATTGCTCCACGATACAAATGGTGGTGGCGCTGAATCCGCTGCACAAGAAATATAAAATCAAACGGATAGTTGTTTCCACTTATCAATCCGTCACCGGCACGGGCAAGAAAGCCGTTGACCAACTGATGAACGAACGCAAAGGTGTGAAAGGAGATATGGCGTATGCTTATCCGATTGACATGAACGCCATTCCGCACATTGACGTGTTTCTGGATAACGGCTACACGAAGGAAGAGATGAAGATGGTGAACGAAACGCGCAAGATCATGCGCGACTCGAAAATCGGAGTGACGTCAACCACCGTGCGCATTCCCGTGATGGGCGGACACTCCGAAGCGGTGAACGTGGAATTTGAAAAGGATTATGATTTGGAGGAAGTGAAGAAAATCCTTTCCAACTCTGAGGGTGTTCATCTCGTGGACGATGTGAAGAACCTCAAATATCCCATGCCGCTTCATTCACATGATACTGATGAGGTGTATGTAGGAAGATTACGCAGGGATGAATCCCAGCCCAACACGCTCAACATGTGGGTGGTATCAGACAACCTCCGCAAAGGCGCGGCTACGAATGCGATTCAGATTGCGGAGTATTTGATGAAGCAGGGGATTCTGGCGGAGCCTGCGAAGGCGGAAGTTTGACATGAAGAGGTAATGGGCTCTGTAAAAAATTTTGGATTCGAAAAATTTGAATACACCAAGCATGCCATTGAAAAAGCGGATGAACGGCATATTGACCTCGAATGGGTTGAAAGCACGATTGAATTTGGAGAAAAGATTACCGAGTATCCCGAAGACAAACCTTACAAAAGCTATCTGTACCTGAAATTTTTCAATGGCAAACCGCTCCATGTTTGTTTTGCGCCCATATCAAGCAAAATATGCCGGGTAATAACCATTTATGAACCCAGTTTGCTTATCTTCGAGAAGGATTTCAAAACCAAGCGTAAAAAATGAGTCGTTGCACTACTTGCAAATCCGGGACTCTTAAAAAGGGAACCACCACTGTTGCCTTCGATAAGGAAAATACGCTTATTGCCTTTCGTCATGTGCCCGCCCTGGTATGCGACACTTGCGGGGACTACGTAATTGAGGGAACTGTTGCGAAATCGCTCTTAAAAACCGCTAAGGAAGAACGGAGCAAAGGGCATCAGTTCAGCATTCTTAACTACAGGAAAGCGGCTTAATTCTTCTGTGTATGGTTAAGGCATTTATTGCATTATGATCTTCTGGCTCGCATATACCTCACCAACCTTCACCCTCACAAAATACACTCCTGCAGAAGTGTTTGCCAGTTCGATAGGCTTAGTGTATTCTCCAACCACATTTTCCACAGGTGTTTTGAAGACTGCCTGTCCCAGGATATTCAGTACGCTTACCTGGATTTCTTCTTGGGTTGAGGCTTGTATCTGAACGGTGAAGTAGCCTAAGGAAGGGTTGGGGGAAACCTGATAATTAACTAATTTTTGAGGCACTGAAATTCCAACCCATGAATTACTATATTTTGCCAGAAAAATATCCGTTTCCCCCGCAGCAGTGAGGTTCGTGGCTCCAGTTAAAAGATCAAAATCCGTTACCCCGCTATACTCCCCCGTTATAAATACTGAGCCATCGTCATCAACTTTTAAATCTTCAATAGAAACATCCGAAGTTGAAGCTAAATTATATGCCTCCAAAAAATTCCCGTCTTTATTGAAAAAAGCTAAAAACCCGTTGTCATTTGACGTTGCTCCTATTTCACCAGTAGGAAATCCTGTGTTAAAATCCACTGTGTCATTAAAATTTCCTGATAGTATAACGTTGCCTTGATAGTCAATGTCAATATCCTTGGCGTTGATGCAACCACTCGCGCATACTCCGTCAAATCCTCGCGCCCATACATAATCAAGGTCAGCAGTATATTTAGCCACAAATGATTTTCCGGTGATACTGGCAACAGGCGGTAACGGGTCAAAATCCCCTTCTCCGTTTCCAACTACATAAAGATGATTATCATGATAAACCAAGTCCATACCTTCGGTAATATTGAAGCCATAACCTTTTAGAAAACTACCACTGCTGTCTAACTTGGCAAGGAACATTTGGCCGCTGGTAATCTGAAGCCATTGCTGGTTATCTAAGGTTCCGGTAACATAGAAATTACCGTTATCATCTAAAGTAATCGCATTTCCATGCGGGGTATCGTTGGAGAGTCCATCTTGTATTGACCATATCAAGTTTCCGGCCGAATTATACTTATAGATTTCAACTCTGCCGCTTCCAGAATCGGATCCTATCAGGAAAATATTACCCGCGTTGTCAACAGCGACATCGCTTGTTCGAAATAAAGAACCATCTACCTCAATAGCCCATTCGAACGCGCCATTTGTGTTATACTTTGCTAAAAATGAATGAGCTGGAAAAAGCACCTGATTGCCGTGGGGGTCAAAATTGGCTCTGGCTCCCCCCATATTTCCTGCTAAATATGTGTTGCCGTTCTCGTCTGTATAAATTACGGTTGACTCGTCATCCCACTGACTTTGACTGGTTAGGTTTTGATATGAGCTTAATGAAAAAGCCCAAAGAAAATTCCCTGATGACGAATATTTAGCCACAAAAATGTCAGTTAATCCAACCGAGGTCAAATCATAGGTGGCAGAGGAAGGGTCTAAATCTATCGTTCCCTCAAAACTTCCGGTATAATAATAGTTTCCGGAGTTATCAATTGCAATTGAAGTTCCCTTTTCGAATTCTGAATTGCCTAAAGAATTCACCCATTCTAAATTCTGAGCTTTGCTTATTTTATTGAACAAAGCCCCGAAGATCGCAGCGAAAATGAACAGTTTGTTTTTCATGATTATGATTATTGGTATTTACTCCTCAATGATAATGTCAAATGAAATAGTTGGTGTTTCACTACCATCGTAGTGATAAATTCTGACATAATAAATGTTATCATTATTATTGGGATTCGGTTGAGACACATAGGGAATCCCGGTTCCGAAGTCTTCATCTCCTCCATTACCATCGGCATTCGCAAAATCTTGAGTGGTTGTATTGGTATTAGGGTACCAGGAATATGCACAATTAGATTTTAATCCTACCACAGGATCAAAATTGCTGCTGACATTTGTTATTCTAATATGCTGTAAATACCCGGTGAAACTACTTGGAACTTCAAAAGCCAACCAAAATCCCCTGACATCATTTCCACCTGCACTTTCACCGTCAATAGGGGAACCAAAGCCAATATTGCTAATATCTAGCGAAGAAACCCTATACGCAGTGTTGACCTGCATTTTATATATATTCGGATCTGTACAGAAATCGCTTGGTGTTATTATGGTGGGTGTAACACCGGTAACGATCCCATAATCCGTAGCAGTACAACCATTCGCATCTGTCACGGTAACGTAATATGTACCCGGGTCTAAGTTGCTAGGATTGCGCGAAGTGGAAGTAAACCCATTTGGCCCCGACCAGTTATAATCATAGGGAAAAGTTCCACTTCGGCTAAGTGTAATATCATCGCCCGAAACAGCAACGCTGATTGTTAGAGGATTAGCGATGCAGGGGTCAATCCCAACTGTGCCTGATGCAGAGGCGGAACATCCATTAGCATCTGTTGCTGTAACGGTGTAAGTCCCATTACTCAATCCAGAAATTGTTTTGGTGGTTTCTCCATTTGACCAAATGTAGCTATATGGACTGGTACCACCGCTTGGGTTTGCTGTAATCGAAGTTCCCGAAACATTAGTCGTAACTGACACCGGATTAGATTGGCATGGGTTACCCCCCACTGTTCCGGATGCAGAAGCGGTACATCCCTCGTTATCGGTAGCAGTAACAGTATAAGTACCATTATTTAAACCAGAAATTGTCTGGGTTGTCCGTCCATTAGACCAGCTATAAGTATATGGTGATGTACCTCCGCTTGGATTTGCTGTGATTGACGTACCACTCACAGATGTGGAAACTGAAAATCCTGAACAATTTGGTGTTGTAGGACAACTCCAAATCACCTTGCTGTAATCTACAATATTATCATAAGAGACATCCAGCAAGCTGATCGAAAAAAGTTTAGCATTGGCTTCAATGCCTGCGCTGATACCTGCTCTTATTTCACAAGTTAATGGAACTAATGATCCTGCGAATTTTGCGTAGCCCTGAACAATGACACTGCCTTTGAGCAGGTTGGAGCCGTACAGTTTGAAGTCAAGGCCAGGTTCGACATATAGTTTGGCTGTTACAGAACCAATTGATCCCGTAATAACCGGAGGAGGATTGGTAAGTTCTCTGTTTCCTCCTGTTGACCATGCCTCATTCTCATAAGCTATGTAAGCGCTGACGGTGGCAGTTGTAGTATTTGTTGCCGTAACTTCAACATTAATTGATCCATTTGCTCCCAGATTAACTCTCAAGAATGGAACAATAACAATGGGCGTACCTGGAATCGGAAGCGGGCTTAACGCTTGCTGATATACCGGAAATTCGTTGCTGTAAGAGGCAATGCTTCCACCCGCAGTGATCTCGGTTTCCATTTCCGTAGTAAACGAACCCTCTACTTTGGCATAATCCAGATGAAAGCGCGAAATGTCAATGGCAACTGAAATATCAGGAGTAAATGTAAGCGTACCCGTTATTTTTATTTGGTCATATTCGGTACTTGAATTTCCATCAACATCAAAGGTCTTGTCAAATTCAGTAGTAAAATCCAATCCTTCCTTCTTTCCGGTTGTGTCGTCAGTGCTGAATGCTTTCTTATAATCAATATGCAATTCCTCAAATGCTTCATCCAAAGAAACCTCTTCCGTTGTGAATTTATAGTCATTCCCATTTTTTTGTATGGCGGTGATTCTTCTAAGAAAACCATAGGGCGCGTTGGTTGCAATACCTGATACAATAATGTCATTCACCTTCAGCTTTTGAAGCTGTTCGGTGTTCCCATTAAAATCAATCCTCGATGAATCAACTTTTATAAGGGTCTGGCTGGTCGGGGCATCTATTTCATACACATTAGGACCAAGTTTGTAAACCGGGGGTTCTTCTTCGACATCTTTTTTACAGGACTGTAAACCAAATGCAAAAGCGCCAAAAATGAGCAGAATAGTGAGTTTGTTTTTCATGTTCGGTTGTTTAGCGGGGGTGAAGGTAAAAAGAATATTTGAAATATAGCACAAGTGCTATAATAATTTTTAAGTGTTTCCGCCATCTTCCGTGCCGTGTCGCGGAAGCTGATCTTTGATGAAGCCGGTTTGCGGGCATTTGCCCGCCAACTTAAAACCATGAGAAAAAAGAAAGGATTCTCACAAGAGGCTTTGTCATATAAATCAGGATTGGCTCTCAGCCAAATCGCAAGAATAGAAACAGCGCGGACAAACCCGACTCTCAGCACAATATTCACAATAGCGCGGGCAATGAATGTTAGTCTTTCAGAGTTATTCGATTTTGAGTTGCCATGAAATGAGGCAAGGACAGATAAGCAACAAAGTTTTACCGCTCGACACATTAGCTCCGCGATGGCGGTTTAATTCAGTGTGCTGGAAGAATCAATACAAGCGCGAAGCGTAGATAAACCGGTAAATAATGAATCTTTGCTTAGTAGTTTTAAACGCTATAATCCATTTGCGCTTATAGGTGAAGCATGAATAACCATGCCTATTGAGCTTTGGATTTCTGCATAATGGAAACGGAAACCGATACCGGGAGCGCAATTCGAGGAAATACCTGAATGATGCATACCACCTCGCTCCAGCCCCTTCAGTATTTTGCGATTCGATAAATTCTACAAGCCGCAGGATAGATTTTTCGGCTCTTCTCTTGATAATGATTTCTTTCATCCGCGACTTTTGCGGCTATGGGCCGCTTTGATGCGCGCCTTTACTTTTCTGTCAAGCATTTCGAGCGTTATACCCTTGTCACTGTCGGGACGCGAAAGCCATTCATCAATTTGCCACTTTGAAGCTTTCGGTCCGGGCAACCCCATCTCTTCGTCTTTCAGTTTTTTAAACCTGCGGATGATAATGCTGTCTGCCGACCGCATTTTGCGAAGGAAAGTAATAGCCTCCTTGCCATTGGTTGTGCTGCCGTCTATTTCAACGGTGTATCTCATGATGCTAAATTATCAAACCCAATTCATAAAATGTGGCGAAATCGCTCTTAAAAACTGCTAAGGAAGAACGGAGCAAAGGACATCTGTTCAGCATTCTTAACTACAGGGAGGCCGCATAAGGTACTTTCTTTACCTAAAGTAACTAACTTATGGCGCATTTTAAAGTAGGAGCATGAGACCCTTCCTTTTGTTTTTTGCCGTTCAATTTTGTGTTATCATTTCTGCTGTTTGCCAAACAACACAGTGGTACAAAACCGCAGAAGAAATAAAAAAAGAGTTTGCAATCGGTTATGATGGCAGCGACTGGATGTCATGCGTTGATGCGATGGAGTTCTACTCCTTTATCGGGTTGATAGATTCTGCGATTGTCATGGGTGATAAGGCGTACGGGGCTAACTACAATTACCCAAGAAATATCGACACGACAAAGCCCGGCTACGAGTTTTTAAAAGCTAAGGACTACATCCTTCAGCAAGCCAGGAACTACCGGGTGGTGATGCTCAACGAATCGCATAACTATGCGGTTAACCGGGTATTTACCGCCTCTCTGCTGGAAGGTTTAAAAAAGCAAGGATTCAATTATTTCGGATGCGAAGGCATCTTCCCGACAAAATTGAAAATATTAAAAACCAATGGTTATCCTACGACCAATATCGGAGTTTATCCGAGAGAGCCGCAGTTTGCCAATATGGTAAGGGAGGTGCTTAGCTTGGGGTTTGCCGTATTTGCGTATGACTCCGTCACTAAAGAAATCTACGAGTCAAAGGAAAAAGGTGGAAGAGAAAGGATGCAAGCCAGCAAAATTTATGAAATCCTGCAAAGGGATAGCTCCGCTAAAATTATAATTCATGCGGGGCATGGACATATCTGTGAGGATAGTTCTTTCAAAGCAATGGGATACTATTTCAAGACATTCTCACAGATTGACCCTTTCACCGTTGACCAATCATTAATGATAGAACATAGTGAAATTAAATGTGAACAAACCAATTACCAGCGGACAGCCCCTTGGCTTGAATTCCCAACGGTACTGAAAGAAGGAGCAACTATTCTTGGTAATTCGAGTTATCAGGATGTACAAGTTTATCACCCTAGAACAAAATATATTAACGGAAGGGCAGACTGGCTATATTCAAGCTACTTGATAAGCCATTCGGTAGAACTTTCAAACGCTACTTTCCCCGTGTTAATCAAGGTCTATCTGAAATCTGAATTTGAAAAGACTCCTGACATTGCAGTTCCGGTAGATGCGATTGAAATTTTCAACAAGCAAACGACCGTTGATATATTTGTTCCGTTCAGTGGCGACTATCTTGTTCAGATTAACCAGCTTGAACCTTATCAGATAACAATAAAGTAAGATCGCAAATGAAAGACCTCATTTTACTATCAATATTTTTAACATTGAGTGCAACACTCAAATCGCAAAACGAAGGAATAGTTTTCCCGATGACGCCAGATACCATTGAAGTACGGGGCAATTATCTGTCGGGGTGCAAGATTCCCGGAGCCATCAAAATTGCCGAACACAATGAATTAGGGGGCGCCTACCGTAGCTTGACCGTAGATACGAATGGGGAATTTAAAAGCCGGTTTTACCTCGCTGAACCGAGAAGAATAGAAATCAAAACAGAAAAGTATGTTCGTTACTCTTTCATAGCAACGACAAAAGATAAAGTCTATCAAATCGAAATCCCGTGTGTGAATGGGATGGAAAAACCGGAATTGAAAAATTCTGCTGAGAATAGCGCATATCAACCGTTTAGAAACGCCAATAAAAAATTTGTCGAAGACCTGAACAAGATTGGAAAAGAGGATTTGAAAAATCCTGAAGTATTTGAAAAACTGAAAAGCACTATTCTGGAATACCAGAAAACTCTTGAAGGCATAGCATCGGCAAACCCAAACACCTTCACTGCCAAAGTGCTTTGCGCATCCGAAAAGCTGCCCGAAGGTTCATTGAAATCGCTGGAGACGCTGCGCAAAAATTTTCTTCAGCGCAACGCTTTTTCCAATCCTCAACTGTATAATGATTTTCTGGCAAGAAACATTTTGGCTAACTATCTCGCCATTCGTGACGAACAAGCCGCCACCGATGAGACCGTCAACAACTTGTTCGCACTGGGAACGAAAAATATTGATGCCGCCAAAAGGCTCCAGGAAATCGCTTACGATGCCTTTTCCCACAGCGATGATTTAATGACGAGTTACATCAAATGGCTGGATGCTAATGACGCACTAATGTATAATACCAGCGTTAAAGGACGCCTGCAAAGCCTGAAGAAAAGTGGGTCTATGCCCGGCAATACTTACAAGGAAATCAAGCTGAAGGACCCTTCCGGAGCGATAAGAAGCCTCAGCGCAACTGTTGATTCTTCGAAGCTCACGCTACTGGTTTTCTACGGTCCAACCTGTTCCCACTGTCAAGCGGAAATACCCACGCTCAAACCTATTTGGGATCAGTATAAAATGAAGGGACTAAAAATTTTTCTGGCAGGTTATGAAGGAACGAATGAAGAATGGAATGCCTTTATTAAAAGCAAAGCATCACCTGAATGGGTGCATGTATTCGACCCGGGGCAGATTGCCGTGTCCCAATACAACGCATATACTACTCCCACCTATGTTTTAATTGACGAGCAGGGCAAAATTATTTCCAGACTGGCTCCATTAGAACACGTGAAAAAACTGATTTCAGAAAAATTGAAGTGATGTGAAATGTCCATTCAATTTTATGATGTCCCGTGCGATTCGATATATTTGCACGTATGGGTAAAAAAAGGCTCCATTTGAGAAGCACGGAGAAAACCGTAAAACTCACGCTTGTATGCAGGGAAAGCACGGTGAAGCGCGCGAAGGAATTAGCCCGGAAAAGGAATACCAGCATTTCACGAATGGTTGACCGCCTGATTGACAGTCTGATGGCTGCCGACTATCAGGGCAGAACGCACCCGGGACTGGAAGGCTTAACCGGAACCTTTAAAGGCAGACCTCCCAAGGACGGCATCGGAACATGAAGAGGGTGTTGCTGGATGCCAATGTTATGATCGGAGTGATGTTCAAGGGGGATGAGCGCCACCGTGAGGCAGTGGCAGCAGCGTGGCTTGCAGGGAAAATTTCAAACCTCCTCTTGTCACCTGCAACGTTTATCATCCTCAACTACTACATCCAAAAAGATTTCAAACGAACGAAAAACAAAACGCTGAAAGACACTCGTCTGCGCAATTTGTTTCGCTTTAAATATACCGCTATTGATGATGCTGTTATCCGACAGGCGGAGCGGTCATCGTTTCATGATAAAGAGGATGCATTGCAATATTATTCGGCTTTACATGCAGGGGCTGGAGCAATCATCACTTTTGATGTTCACGATTTCTACCCTTATGCCAGCGAACTGAAAATTTACGCTCCGATTGAGTTCGTGCAGAGCTTTATTGTATAGCCAATGCAATGACGTAATTGTCGTCAGAATCTTCCGGAATGTAATTCTTAACCGGGTATGAAAGTGCATAATGGCAGGTTGCCTCTTTCAAAATTCTGATCGCTTCCTTCACGTCCGGTTTACATTTTTTCAGACGGTCATAATTCAATACCCGCTCCAACTCAATAACCAATTCATTGCAAGCGTGAACTGTTAATTCATTCTCGTAGATAATCCTCAGCACAGGCTTTCGATGAGTTCCTTTTTGCTGCTAATACTCAGTCCTCAAAAAGCCAGACATATTGATAAGTATTAACGATATGCTTATCAATGCATGACATATAGTTTCATTTAGAAAACCAGGTTTACGATAAATACTTTGCGTTGCCATTTTGCAAGCAGGAAAAATCAAATTCTTTTCTTCTAGTAAAATGGCTCCCTGTACAGATGCATAACCGCAATAATGAATATTTCCCTGTGTTCGGGAGAATAGAGCACTCCATAAGGAAACCGGTTAACCAGCGTCCTTTCTTATGTCGCCTTTACCCATCAAATTCATTCCTGAACTGCCCCTTCACGTCAGAAACCATGTTCAGCACTTTTTCCTTAAGGGAGATTTTGTAGGATTTCAGCTTCTCGGCAATGTGCGCATCTGACGTGCCGATGATTTGTGCTGCAAGAATTCCAGCATTCTTCGCGCCATCCAGAGCAACCGTGGCTACCGGGACTCCCGAAGGCATCTGTAATATGGATAGAACGGAGTCCCATCCGTCAATGGAATTGGACGAGCGAATTGGAACGCCAATCACAGGCAACGTTGTAACGGAGGCAACCATTCCCGGCAGATGCGCAGCGCCACCGGCACCGGCAATAATCACTTTAAGGCCGCGCTCGCGCGCTTTCTGCGCGTAGTCAAACATCCGCTCAGGTGTGCGGTGCGCGGAAACGACCGTCAGTTCGTAATGCACATCCAGTTGTTCAAGGATGTCGGCAGCCTCGCGCATCACATCCAGATCGGAATTGCTCCCCATCACGATTCCAACAAGCGGTGGTTTCATCTGTAATAATTGATTTTATAAGGTCAGATGGAATCAACATGCTGCTTTTATAACTCTAAGAGTTTTGAAGCATGTTGATTTCATGCGATGACTTTAAGCGTACGCTTCACAAATTTAGCTTTTTCTTTAGCTGTTTTTAAATCGCGGTCAACGATGGTGACGTGTCCCATCTTGCGGAACGGGCGCGTGAACTTTTTCCCGTAAAGATGAATGGCGACTCCCTCAATTTTCAGCGCTTTCTCAAGCCCCTTGTATTCCGCAACACCGTCATAGCCGGGTTCCCCAAGTAAATTCACCATCACTGCCGGAGCTTTCATGGCTGTGGAGCCGAGCGGAAGGTTCAGGATCGCGCGCAGATGCTGTTCAAACTGCGAAGTGGCGTTCGCCTCAATCGTGTGATGCCCGCTGTTGTGAACCCGCGGGGCGATTTCATTCACGAGAATTTCCCCGTCTTTGGTCAGAAACATCTCCACGGCAAGCAATCCAACAATTTTTAATGACTCAGCAACTTTCGATGCAATTTGCTCCGCTCTCTTTCTAACGGAAGATGAAATTTCAGCAGGCGAAAAAAGATATTCGACAAGATTTGCCTCCGGGTGAAAATCTAATTCAACGGCAGGATAAGTTTTCACCTCACCGCTTGCATTCCGCGCAACGATCACCGAAAGTTCTTTGGCAATATCCACCCGTTTCTCCAAAACTGATGGAGCGTCAAACGCTTTTTTGAAATCTTTCTTACTACCGATTTTTTGCACGCCTCTTCCATCATAGCCGCCCTTCCTGAGTTTCTGGAAATAAGGAATCAAGCCTTCGGTGTGCAGCAATTCGTCTTTTGAGTCAACGAGCCGGAATTCCGATGTGGGAATTTTGTTTTTCTGATAAAACAATTTCTGCAATCCTTTATCCTGAATGATTTTGATGACCTGCGGCTGCGGGAAAACCTTCACGCCTTCGTTCGCCAGCTTTTCCAAAGCATCCGTGTTCACGTGCTCGATTTCAATGGTGAGCACATCCGTTTTTTTCCCGAAATCATAAACGGTTTTGAAATCGGTGAGGCTGCCAACCTTGAATTCATCCGCAATGGATTTGCAGGGCGCATTTTTATCCGGGTCAAGAACCGAAATACGCAGGTTGAAATTCATGCCCGCCTGAATGAGCATGCGTCCAAGCTGCCCGCCACCGAGAATGCCAATATGTGTTGTGCTGATATTCAAATGAAAATAACGGCAAATTTAAACGACTGCCCCGCATTCGGGTTCATCTAATCTCTCCATTTGTCCATGTCCCTCCGCTCCTTCTTGGTTGGTCTGCCTGCGCCTCTTTCACGCTTGGGATACTTGTAAAAGGCTGATGGCAGTTTCTCATTTTTTTCCGGTGGCGGTGACAAATCTTCATAGCAGGTTTTGGCTACTTCTGGAGAAACCCTTCGTTCGATGAGCATCGCCACCTTGAAAATTTTCAAGCCCGCAGTATTTCGGAACTGAACGGTATCACCTACCGACACTTCATGTGCGGGCTTCACGCTCCGTTCATTCAGCTTCACCTTGCCGCCATTGCAGGCGTCAGTTGCGAGGGTGCGTGATTTGAATGCGCGCACATGCCAGAGCCATTTGTCTATTCGCATAGGGGAATGCCAGATATTAGATATTAGATATTAGATGATAGATGTTAGATGATAGATGAAAGATGTTAGATAGTAGATGGGAGTGAAGGATTTGCTCTAACGTCTATTTCTCTACCATCAAACATCTAATGTCTAAAGTCTAATCTAAAATCCTTCCGAATATGAATAATTTTATCCTCTTTAACAATGGCCAACTACAAAAAATGGCTCGGTGGCGGGGTGGGATGGATGCTCGGTGGTCCCATAGGGGGCTTGCTGGGCTTTGCTTTCGGTTCGCTGCTCGACAGCGCCACGGAAGAAGACATCCGCAAGGAACTGGAAGCCGAACATGCAACGGAACCGGAAGCCGATTTCAGGATCAGCCTTTTGCTGTTGTCTGCATTCGTCATCAAAGCTGATGGGGATGCATCACAAAAGGAGATGGATTTTGTCCGCACTTTTTTCGTGCGCAGGTTCGGGACGGAAAAAGCCAACACGAGCATGCGCATTTTCAACCGGCTGGATAAAAGCAGCACCAACGTTGCCGATGTATGTGTCCGTGTGCGCAGGCTCCTTGACTATCCTTCCCGATTGCAGTTAGTGCATTTTCTTTTTGGCGTGGCGCAGGCTGACGGGCATCTTTCGAAAGAGGAAGTGGCGGTGGTCGGGAGAATAGCCTCCTATCTCGGGCTTCACCAGACCGAATTTGACTCCATGCGCAGCATGTTCCGACAACCTACAACTGAGAGCGCCTACCAGATTCTGGGAGTAAGCAAGACCGACAGCGAAGAAACAATCAAAAAAGCTTACCGGAAGCTAACGCTGCAGTATCATCCTGATAAAGTGGCGCATCTTGGGGAAGAGGTGCAACGTGCTGCGAAAGAAAAATTTCAGAAAGTCGTAGAGGCTTATGAAACCGTCAAGAAGGAGAAGAGAATTGTGTGATGTTGAGGTTGCTGCTAACTACTGATTTTTTGGCGCGGGATATCTCGTTTCTTTGTTGCTCTGTTTAGTGCAACTTGGAAACCCAGCGCCTTAGGCGGTTGTTATGTTCTTTTGGCTTTGCCTTCGCGTTTTGCCTTGCTCTGGTTCACGTTTCACACTTCTTTGAGCGTGGGCAGAAGCGATGGCTTTGCGCGAAAAAGCACCCGTAGGGTGCTTGGCCTTTAAAATCCACCTGCTTTGCAGTTGGATGATTTAATTTTTGGTTTTCATTTTCTTTCTCAGAGATTCTCCCGTGAGCGCACGCAATAACTTCACTCGCCAGAGGCGAGCGAAAGCAGGTGCCCCTGATTACCGTAAGGTACGCATTTCGGCATTACAAATGGATCACCTCCCCGTAAGCCGCTGCTGCCGCTTCCATGATGGCTTCCGACATCGTTGGATGCGGGTGAACCGATTTGATGATTTCGTGACCGGTGGTTTCGAGCTTGCGCGCAACAACAACCTCAGCAATCATCTCCGTGACGCTGGCACCGATGAAGTGGGCGCCCAGCCATTCGCCATATTTCGCATCAAAAATCACTTTAATGAACCCCTCGCGCGCTCCGGCAGCGGTTGCTTTGCCCGATGCCGTGAACGGAAACTTGCCCACTTTCAGCGTGTAGCCTGCAGCTTTCGCCTGTTCTTCGGTGTATCCCACCGAGGCAATTTCGGGCTGGCAGTAGGTGCATGATGGAAGGTTGTTGTAATCAAGGGGTTCGGGATTTTGCCCTGCGATTTTCTCCACGCAAATGATTCCTTCAGCCGAAGCGACATGCGCCAGCGCAGGACCTTTCACAATGTCGCCAATGGCATAAACTCCAGGAACATTGGTTTTGTAAAAATCATCAACCACAACTTTGCCTTTTTCAGTTTTAACGCCTGTCTCCTCCAATCCGAGGTTTTCGAGATTGGTGGAGATGCCAACTGCTGACAACACCATCTCACATTCCACCTGCTGCGTGTCTTTCGGTGTTTTGATTTTCACTTTGCACAATTTCCCCGAGCTATCAACCGCCTCCACGGATGAGCCGGTGAGCACTTCTATCCCCTGCTTCTTGAAGTTGCGCAGAAGCTCTTTTGATACTTCCTCGTCTTCCACAGGAACAATCCTGGGGAGATATTCAACCAGCGTCACTTTCGTCCCAATGGAATTGTAGAAGTAAGCGAACTCCACTCCTATCGCGCCCGCGCCCACTATCACCATGGTTTCGGGCTTTTTGGGAAGCGCCATCGCCTCGCGGTAGCCGATGATTTTCTTTCCGTCAATCTTTAAATTCGGAAGTTCTTTCGAGCGTCCGCCCGTGGCAAGGATGATGTGGTTGGCGGCATATTCGGTGGCTTTGCCGCTGCTGTCCGTCACTGCGACTTTCTTACCGGGTTTGAGTTTTGCGCTTCCGGCAATCACATCAATCTTATTCTTCTTCATCAAAAACTGAACGCCCTTGCTCATGGCATTAGCAGACTCGCGGCTTCTTTTCACGATGGAAGCAAAGTCAGGCTTGGCATCCTTCACTTCGATGCCGTAGTCGGCTGCATGTTTGATGTAATCGAACACCTGCGCGCTTTTAAGCAGGGCTTTAGTGGGGATGCATCCCCAGTTGAGGCAGATGCCGCCTAATTCGGCACGTTCCACTACAGCGGTTTTCAATCCAAGTTGAGCTGCCCTGATGGCGGCAACATAACCGCCCGGACCTGAGCCGATGATAATGAGATCGTAATTCATGGGGGCAAAAATAAATCACAGAAGTCAGAATCGCTGATCAGGCTATTTTGTGATTTCGCTGATTATACTGTGCGCGGGATAAGAATCGTACATTTTCCATTTCTGTTTACGGTTTACATGTTTACGGTTTACGGAAACTCCAAACTGTAAACCGTGAACCGTAAACTACTTGGTCATATCATCCACATATATCCCCGGATATTGCCCAGGATCAAATGAAAACTCCGTGTCGGGCACAGGGCTTTTTTCAAAGGATGAAATTGTGTAAGTGTATTTGTTGCCGTCACGCGCCACGATTTCACCCTTTACAATTTGATTAATTTCCTTATCCACATACAGGAAAATCATATTGTACGGAGAGTTTTTCAGGTCAGATGGAATAAGGCTGATCACCGTCAGCTTGCGGTTGTTGTCCGTAACCTCCCTGCTGATGCGGTAGAAATAATCCTTTTTGTAAATCTCGAACAACTCGCTGGGGCTTTCGATCTCATCCTCATCCGGCTCGAAAAAATTGATCTGCAGCTCATTGGATTCTTTCAGGTAAACATAGCGCTTCACATTGTCGCAAACGATGACCATCTCATCCGTGTCAATCCTGTATTTTTCCTTTTTCAGCAACACGGAGCCTTGCGATTTCATGTAAGCATCCTCCTCCGGAGTATCAACCATCAGCGAGAAACCGACTTTCAGCGAAGGTGCGGAATTATAATTCTCGCTCACCTTGTCGAGCAACGCCTGCGCGGCAGGGTCGTTCTGCAGTTTCCGGTCAGCGGGTTGCTGGGCAAGAAGGATGGAAATATGGAACAAAGCAACCGCAAGGAATAGAAATCTCATGTAGCAATCTTTTCAGGCTTATCAGCCAAAAACCGTTCCAATTCCATGGGATCTTTTATCAGCACCTCGCGCGGCTTGCTGCCCTGCCCGGGACCGACAATGCCCGCCATCTCCAACTGATCCATCACGCGCCCCGCCCGATTGTAGCCTAAGTTAAGCCTTCTCTGCAATAAAGATGTGGAGCCTTGCTGTGTCTGAACGATGAGACGGGCAGCTTCCATGAACTTGTCATCGCGCTCGGAGGGATCCATGGCGCCAGCGGCAGCTTCTTCCTTATCGTCAATATATTCGGGCAACTGGAACGCTTCGGGATAGCCCTGCTGGTCTCTAATGAAGTTAACCACCGATTCAACTTCCGGTGTATCCACAAAAGCGCACTGCAGGCGGATGGTTTCGCTTCCGAGCAGCAGCAGCATATCGCCACGGCCGATGAGCTGGTCGGCACCCGGTGAGTCAATGATGGTGCCGGAGTCAACTTTCTGCGTCACCTTGAATGCAATTCGCGCTGGGAAGTTGGCTTTGATGATGCCGGTGATGATGTTCACCGAAGGGCGCTGCGTGGCGATGATGAGATGCAGTCCCACAGCGCGAGCTTTCTGCGCAAGGCGGGCAATAGGGGTTTCAATTTCCTTCCCTGCGGTCATTATCAAGTCTGCAAACTCGTCAATCACCAGCACCAGATAGGGCAGGAACTTGTGTCCATCCAGCGGGTTAAGCCTTCGCGCCACGAACTTTGCATTATACTCTTTTATGTTGCGGGCGTTGCACTTCGTAAGCAGGTTGAACCGCTCGTCCATCTCGATGCAAAGCGCATTGAGCGTGTGAACCACCTTCTTCGTGTCGGTGATGATCACCTCATCGGAATTGGGCAGGCGGGCGAGAAAATGCTTTTCAATCGCCTTGAAGATGGACAGCTCCACCATCTTGGGGTCAACAAGAATGAATTTTAATTGCGATGGATGCTTCTTGTAAAGCAGCGACATCAGGATGGCATTCAGCCCCACGGATTTCCCCTGCCCGGTGGCGCCCGCCACGAGCAGGTGAGGCATCTTCGCCAAATCTTCCACGATGATCTCGTTGGAGATATTTCTGCCCAGGGCAATCGGAAGATCGAACTGGGAGTTTTGGAATTTTTCCGAAGCAAGCAGCGACCGGATGGAAACAATTTGCTTCTTCACATTCGGCACTTCGATGCCGATGGTCCCCTTGCCGGGAATGGGCGCGATGATGCGGATGCCGAGCGCGGCAAGGCTCAGCGCGATGTCGTCACCGAGATTCCTGATTTTGGAAATGCGAACGCCCGCAGCAGGAACGATTTCATACAGCGTAACCGTTGGACCAACTGTTGCTTTGATCTTTGATATCTCGATGGCATAGTTCTTCAGCGTTTCGACAATCTGGTTCACATTTTTGTTCACCTCCTCCTCGTCAATCGTGATTTTTTCATCACCATACACTTTCAGCAGTTCAAGCGTGGGATAAATATAATCCGGCAGGTCGAGCGTGGGATCGTAATTGATGTGAAGGTTTTCAGATAATAATTTTTCCTCTTCCGGTTCCATGATATCCACTTTCAGTTCTTCATCCTCAGGCTCTTCCTCTGTTGCAGCCGCAATTTCAGGGTCGGACGATGCTTCCACAATTTCAAATTCGGGAATGCCTGCGGACGCGGATTTCTTCCCGGCAACGTCCGAAGGCTTGATTTCCCTTTCGAGCGTGTTACCATCTTTTGCAAACGCTTCAATATTTTCCTTCACGATTTGCTTTTCCCAGTTCATCACATCGGTTTCCTCTTTCAGGCGTATGTCGGGCAGCTTCCTGAACATCGCCATATTTTTGATCATCGCAAGGCTCGGCTTGCCGAAACTGATGTTAAACCTCACCACCATGAAAACGAGCAGGCTGAACACAATCATCGCAAGGGTGCCCAGCCACCCGATGTAAAACGTGATCTGCGCGTTCAGATATTCACCGAAAGAACCTCCCCACGGGAAAAGTATTGAAGGAGAGCTGAACAAAAATGCAAGGGTGAGCGGAAACCAAAGCAAAGCCAGAAAACTGTATTTGTAAACACTCCGCAGCGGCAATGGCAGCATGGGATTGATAAACCGGATGCCGGTAACCAGCAAAACGGGGATGAAAACAAATGACGTGATGCCGAATCCGTTGTTGAAAAACCATTCCGCGATGCGCGCGCCCACCCAGCCGATTTTATTGAGGGCATGTTCGCTGGAAGGGATGTATTGGTCAGTTCTCCAGGTGAAAAGATATGAGATGAACGATCCGAGCAGCAGCAGGGAGATGAAGATCAGCGTCAACCCGAATACTTTGGGAACACGCTCGTCAGTAAAAAGCAACTTAATCCGAGCGAAAAATCCCGGTCCTTTTTCCTTTTTGGTTTTCTCTTTGCCGTTTTTCGGAGGCATACTATTCCCTCGGTTTGAATTAGTTAAAATTAACAGGCAATCCTGAAGCGGCATAGGCCTGATTTGAACATTAACGGCAAGGAATGTTCAGTATTTTGAAATGCTCCTCAATGGCGCAGGACAAATTCAAAATCCGCTGCGGCAGGAAAACAATGTCACTATCTTTTATTTTATCAAAGCAATCAGTCCGGACTCCCCTCTCCGCTTGGAAAGGGGGCGGCATCGCCTGCGGCAAGCCATTGGCGACTGCAGGGAGTGAGGCTGGATACAACTGTGATAGGGGTGTAGGACAAATTGCATCTTTGAATCTATCACCCTCCAACCTCCCTCCCGATAGAATCGGGATGCTTCGCTATCAAGGGAGACTTGCAACGCGCGTGGCATCCCCCTTGAGGGGGACTAAGGGGGTGACAACTCATAAAGCAGATACAACTGCCGCGTCCGAGTAAGCAAATGGACTTAAATTTGCAGCATGAAGACACCTACAAGAACAAAACCGCAAACCATTAATGACAGGATTGATTACATTGAACGCACCATCCGCAGGCTCGGCTCATGTTCCATCAGCACCGGAAAGCTGACTCCTGACGAGTTAGCTGCTTTGAAAGAACATTTCATTGTTGAGCAGGCGATGGGATACACAAAGTTCAAAGCATCAGGGCATAAGTAGAGTTGTCAAAATAGCTTTCGCAATATCGCAGGTGTGCCCGGTGGCAGCGCTTATTTTGAAATGAATGAAGCAGTTTTGCCTTACGGGCATTTCAAATAACTGAAACTATTGGAATATGTCATTTGAATTCCGCACACCGCCCAACATCAACGAGTGGGTGAAGAACTATGGCCCCGGATCATCTGAGCGGGAGGAGCTGAAGGCTGCCCTGAAAAAGGCCAAGTCGAAGCCGAAGGAGATCCCGATGATGATCGGAGGAAAAGAGGTTAAATCGAAAAAGAAGGTCGCCATTCATCCTCCTCACGAGCTGAAGCATAAATTAGGGATTTATTATGCAGGTGAAAAAAAGCATGTGACTGAAGCGATTGACGCTGCGCTGAAGGCGAAACGCGATTGGGAACATACGACATGGGATGAGCGCGCTTCGGTATTCCTTCGCGCTGCGGATTTAATACGCTACGAATGGCGGCAGAAGATGAATGCCTCCACAATGCTCTGCCAGTCGAAGAATGCGCATCAGTCGGAGATTGATGCCGTATGCGAACTGGCAGATTTCT
Organism: uncultured Chitinophagaceae bacterium; assembly: GCA_964502525.1. Lineage (GTDB taxonomy): Bacteria > Bacteroidota > Bacteroidia > Chitinophagales > CAIOSU01 > DATLYB01. The sequence continues at coordinate 2,491 of CAZCXH010000034.1, read as the reverse complement.
TCCGCCTGAATGTGCATTACATGCAGCAGATTTATGCGGAGCAGCCGCATTCTCCCCAGGGCGTTCACAACAGCATGGACTACCGCCCGCTGGAAGGTTTCGTGCTGGCGGTGACGCCATTCAACTTCACCGCCATCTCCGGCAACCTGCCGACAGCACCGGCTTTGATGGGCAATACCGTGGTGTGGAAGCCCGCCTCCTCGCAAATCTATTCGGCATGGACGGTGATGGAATTGCTGCGCGAAGCGGGATTGCCGAAGGGCGTGATCAACCTGATATATACTCCGGGCAGCGTGACCGGAGATGTCGCGCTGAACCATCCGGATTTTGCAGGAATACATTTTACGGGGTCAAGCGGCACGTTCAATCATATATGGAAAACCATTGGCAATAATATTTCAAAATACAAAACCTACCCGCGCATCGTAGGCGAAACGGGAGGGAAAGATTTCGTGGTCGCTCATCCTTCTGCCGATGTTGACAGCCTCGTGACGGCTCTCTCCCGTGGCGCATTTGAATATCAGGGGCAGAAATGCTCCGCTGCATCGCGGGCATACGTCCCTTTAAATTTGTGGAAGCAGGTGAAAGAAGGTTTGCAGCGCGACCTCGGCTCGTTCCGCATGGGTTCGCCTGAGGATTTCTCCAGCTTCATCAATGCGGTGATTGACGAAGAATCATTTGACAAAATCACGGGCTACATCAAGCGCGCGAAAAAAGACAAGCAGCAAATCGTTGCGGGAGGAAATTTCGACAAGAAGATCGGCTACTTCATTGAGCCGACTGTGGTTGAAGCAAGCAAGCCCAATTACGTGACCATGTGCGAAGAGATATTCGGACCTGTGTTAACAGTGTATGTTTATCCGGAAAAGAAATTCGAGGAGATACTGGATGTGGCGAACACCACCTCCCCCTATGGATTGACCGGAGCCATTTTCTCACAAGACAGGAAAGCTATTTCACACGCCTCGCAGAAGCTGCGCCATGCAGCAGGGAATTTTTACATCAATGACAAGCCGACAGGAGCGGTGGTCGGTCAGCAGCCGTTTGGAGGGGCGAGGGCTTCGGGCACGAATGACAAAGCAGGCTCTTATCTGAACCTCGTCCGTTGGACCTCTCCGCGGGCGATTAAAGAGAATTTAAATCCACCAAAGGATTACCGGTACCCGTTTATGAGGGAGGAGTGAAAAGAACTTCCGTCAATCATTGTGGTAATTTTCAAAAAGGCAAAGGGCAATTTGCTCCTGCCTTTTTCTTTGGGCTGATTTCAATTTCTATAGGGCAGTTCTAAAATTTGACCACTTACTCTTTCTCCAAATGAAGAGGGTGGGGGGCAATTTAAAGAACTGCCCTATATGGTATAATTTGACCGAATGGAATCCGCTACGGACTGAAATTCCTCACCGCTCAGTTTCACTCTTGGGTTGGAAAAGCTTAAATCGTGAATTCCATTGATGGGGCACAAGTGAATATGGGCATGGGGAACCTCAAGCCCAATCACCGCAACGCCAATCCTTTCACAGGGGATTGTTTTCTTGATGGCAACAGCAACTTTCTTTGAGAATGCAAACAACCTTCCATACAGCGCGTCATCCAAATCAAAAAGGTAATCCACTTCTTTTTTGGGAATCACCAGCGTGTGACCTTTTGCAAGGGGATTGATATCAAGAAATGCAAGGCAATCATCTGTTTCCGCCACTTTATAGCACGGGATTTCTCCTTTGATGATGCGGGTGAAGATGCTCGGCATCGGAATCAGTTTTCAGTTTACGGTTTGCAGTTTTCAGTTTTTTCAAACCCAACTGTGCAAGCTATTCTACCTTTTGATTGAAAGAATCTCAAATTTCATCAAGCCGCCAGGAGTGTTGATGTCCACCCTGTCTCCTTTGGCTTTTCCGAGCAACCCTTTTCCGATGGGAGAAGTTACGGATATTTTCCCGCTCTTCAAGTCGGCTTCCTGTTCGGATACCAGGGTATATTTAAAATTTTTATTAAGCTTGAGGTTTTTGACTTCAACAGTTGACAGGATTACGACCGATGAAGTTTTTCCAGCCGGGACTTCCAGCACGCGCGCGTTGGCGATCGCATCATTCAACTGGGCGATTTTCGCTTCGAGGTGTCCCTGGGCCTCTTTGGCAGCATGATATTCTGCATTTTCCGAAAGATCGCCTTTAGCACGGGCCTCTGCGATTTCCTGCGCAATGTTTTTCCTCCCCTTGGTAACGAGCGTGTTCAATTCTTCCTTGAGCTTGTCAAGACCTTCCTGAGTCATGTAATTTACCTGGGTCATGGTGTTAGACATTAGACATTAGATTTTAGATGTTAGATTTTAGATGTTAGCGATTGGGCTAAAATAATGAAACGCTTCCTGAGGGAAACGTTTCAAGAATTATTAAGAGGGTAAAATTAAATATTGAAGTTCAAAAGTCAAACTGTAAACTCTCGACTTTGACACTTTCGCGCCCAAAATTCAGACTGACCCCTTGATTTTAAA
>CAZCXH010000033.1:0-37304 GCA_964502525.1 uncultured Chitinophagaceae bacterium | reverse complement strand
TGGAGAGGGGGCGGGGGTGAGGCTTCCACAAAAAAGCCCCTCCGCTTTCCCGGAGAGGCTCTTTGCCTTTCATTCGTCATTCGTCATTCGTCAATCATACTTCGTCATTCCTAACGTCCCTGATGTCCCAATCAACCAATTAACGAATTAACCGATTCGCCATCCGCTAATCCGCTAATCATCTCATCAGTCCCTCACACAACCCCCTCAATCCTGTCAGCAAACACATTGATCAGCTTGCATTTCCCCTCAAGTTTCGCCTCGTCCTTCCAGCATTTGGCGAGGGTTTTAAAGAAGGGTTTCATTTTCAGGTTTCCGAAGCGAATATGAATCACCTTTCGGGGGCGGCTGTTCCAGCAGGATTCTGTTGGAAAAATCGCTGTCCTTGCTGATAATCGTCAGGTTGTTTTCCCCCGCGTAATTCCAAATTTGCTCATCACTCCATTCATCGTCAATATCCCGTTGAATGAATGAAATCATCGCCTTTCCATAATGAAAAATAGTAAGGCAGGTTAACGTCAATCAGGTATTTCGCCATCAGGCAACCTTCCGCAAAATATAATTATGATTCATTAGGTTGGCGGCAAACATCAGGCAAGCCGTAATATCCGCATCTTCCAGCGAAGGATATTGCTTCAATATTTCCTTCCGCGATTCGCCTGCCGATAAAAATTCAAGAATCGTTTGCACGGTAATCCTTTTACCCCTGATAATCGGTTTGCCGTTGCAAATCTTTTCATCAATGATAATCCGCTTTAAATAATCATTCATGGCATCGCTAATTTGACAACTAATTTAAATCTTTTTCAACACCTTCCGATACACCCACAAAAAAGCCTCTCCGCTCTCAAAGGATATTTCCTGATTAGTTGGTTTGTGTTTGGCGCGGGTTACTTCGTTTGCGTATCAGTATCTTCTGTAGCGCATGACTTATTTGCTTTCGTAATTATCTATTAAGCCGGCAAGGTTTACCGCCTTACCGACTAACCAACCAACCCTCACAGTTCATCACTCCCCCGACAGACCTGACCGTCTGCCGACACACGGGCATTCGCACTTGTATTTTTATTTTTTGCCCACGCGCAAAAAAAATTGAAGTTTTTATGGCTTGCCCGCATTTGGCACATTTGCCTTTGCCTGCCCTCCCGCAAAGCCAAGACAGGCAAAGTCAAAAGAGCCAAATTTTGCTCACGCCTCCAAAAACAGCCAAAACAGTGCTTCAAGTCCTTTTCCTTTAAAAAAATCGAGTAAAAAGTAAAAATAGTTTGATAACTATTTAGTAGTTTTACGCCACAATATTATAACAGATATACAGTACAATATGTCAAAGTCAAAAAGACAACGGTTTGAAGAAATAGCTGCGAGAAGGGTTCAGCGCATTCTCGACAGCATGGACAGCTTATCAAAGTGCGCCAATAAGGGCAGCTATGAATATTCTGATTCTGATGTGAAGAAAATGATGTCTGCAATTAAGGAGCGAATGCGAAATCTCGAATTCGCCTACACCCAAAAGGGAACATCGAGCAGCAATAAATTCAAATTCTGAAAACTTTAAAAAATGGCAACACACGATTATGTAACAATGCCCCAAAATGATTTGCATCAGATAGAGCAAATTGCAAGAGAATACGAGAGCGAACCATCAAAGGGCATAGCACATGGTTTGCAGAAGGATGCTATTCAAAATGGGGCGGGTGCGAGGATTGGGAAACATGAACCCAAGGCGTATGAGCACTGGAAATTTCATTTTGAGCTTCATAAAATCAAAGGACAAAACGCTTTGTCATTTTGGGATGAAGGTACTCTCGGGCTAACAGGCGATATTTTGTCGGTTGAAGAGATTGAGAAATTATCTCAAGAAGGCAAACTCACGTCCGACCAAAATCTCAGCCGTTTTTTATCACGGTTTGAATCTGGCGGAAATCTTGGTGCAGGAAGTTTCGGAAGGGGTAAGCTGATTTTTCAAAGCGCATCAAAAAGTTCATGGATTATTTGTGATTCGCTAAGAAGCAGTGATAAAAAGTACATAGCATTTGACAGAAAAATTATCGGCACACAACTAAAACAGCAACGCGAACCGTATGTTGATGATGAAGCAGTTAAATTTTTGAAGGATACTACCGGTGGGGCATTATCGCCATTGAAAGTTTATGGTACTCGGATTACAATTCTTGATTTGAAGGATGAAGTTACCGAAGCCTTTAAAAAGTCGTTCAAGGATGATGGTACTTACTCTGATTCATTTGTAAAAATGATTGAGGAAACATGGTGGGAAATCATTGAAAAATTTGACGCTAAAATAATTTTGAAGTTTGGCAAGGAAACCAAGCATGTCAAACTGCATCAGCCCCTGCTTTCAATTGCGAAAGCAGGAGATAAAGAAAAGAACTGGCGCATTTACGATAGGAAAAATATTGAAGTAGTTGTAGGAACTGAAATTTATAAAATCAAGGAATTGAAATTCGCTGTTGCACCTGACCCGCTTGATGAAGATATACGAGACATTTGGATTCAGCGCAAGCGAATGAAAGTCGGCAGCATCATGAAAGGTGTTGATGTGCACCAGAAAATTAAGAAGCAGTTATGCGGCTATGTGATTTTAGACCATGACTTGGAAGAACTGGTGTTGCTTTCGGAAGGGACTACGCACTACAGTTTTAAGCAAGGCGGTAAAGGCGTTAAGCAGATAAGAGAAACTGTAAAACATGAACTCAATAAGTTTCAAAAACGGACAGGATTGAAGCTGTTATGTGAAAGAAAGTCAGTCTCGGATGTGATGTCTGAAATATTGATGGAGCTGAATGCTTCAGCGGATAAATTAGGATTCATCAAACTCCCGGTTTAAAATTTATGAGTAAGATTTTGGATGGCAGAAAACATAAGAATTATGAACTACTAAATCTAATTGGTTATGGTTTAGCAAAGTTTGATATTGGGTTTGCGAAAGAATTCGGTTTCAAAACCAAAACGGACTTTTACAATTATATCGTAAGACTTGATGTTGCGGATACCACCGGAACTGTTAAAAACAGGCAGGATTTATTCGATCCATTTTTTGATAACAAGAGAAAAGGATGGTGGCAAAAAGGAAATGCCTACATCCACCGAAAAATTTTAATTGACAGCTTATTTGAAAAAGAAAATGTTTCCTCATTTGCAAATATTGTTAAGCTTTATTTGAAAGAATACGCAAAAGGCACACTCAAGGAGGAAATATTCCCGCAAAAGGTTAGTCCGGTTGTTAAATCAAAATTTAAGCAGTTGCAAGCTACTGGGCAAGAAGCGGAATTATTTTTCCTTTACAATTATCGTGGAATAGAAATTTTTAAGGAAGGGCAAATTGAGGATGCAAGACTTTTTGGTGACGGATATGATTTTCAGATTGAGGTTACTCCAAATTTCTATCTGGCGGAGGTAAAAGGATTGAATTTGAAATATGGTAGCATTCGCTTGACGAAGAATGAATACGATAAAGCAGAGGAATACAATGATTACTTTGTATTGGTAGTTGTAAGTAATCTCAATGATGTTCCAAAGATGAAGCCGATTATCAACCCCTTGAAGAATTTAAAGCTCACACCTAAGAAAATTCGTAGCGAGCAAATCGCTTACCATTCCAAAAGTTTACAATGGTAAGTCTTTTAGGCAACTGCTTTGGCAAGAAGCGGAGGTACAGCATTTACGATTTGCTGCTGCATATACATTAACAGTCCGCAGAAAATAAATTTATCAGGAAAGCTTTGAAGCCTTGCGGCTTCACGTAGCGAAAGCCCCCTATCCTCAAAAGGATGAATAAGCATGTTTTTTCTGAAATTGGAAATAATCACAGATGCCCTTTCAGGGTTCAGCCGTTTATAAATCCCGCTATGGCATTGTTCCCTGTCCTTATAATTTTTCATAAGACGCTCCGGTATGGCTTTCCAATTCTGCCCCGGCTTGATATACTGGTATCTTTCAATTACATAATTCTTATTTCTCGAAACCAAATTTTGCTTTGCTTCCTTTGAGCCTTTCCTCATCCGAAGGGCAAATTTATTTTCGGGCATTTTTTTATAGGGAAGTGTTTCATAGTTGTCGCCATTTCTAAGGCTTGGCAAATCAGTCAAAGCATCCTTAACGGTAAATTTTATTTTTTGCGGTTTCGGAAACTTGAAACTCTTTCCTTTCCTGTTGCCCACCATAAAAAATCTGTTTCTGTCTTGCGGTACGCCATAAGCCGATGCGTTTAAAACATCAGGCAATACTGAATATCCGAGTTTTTCCAGCCTTTCTTTGAGTGTAGCCGCAATCATTCCTTTTTGAAAACTCACGAAGCCTTCAACATTCTCAAACACGCACCACTCCGGTTCCAAAATCTTGATAAACCGCAGAAATTCCTCAAAGAGTGAGTTGTGTTTGTTTTCAAGATTCCTTGTTACCGTGTTTGATAATGAAAAGCCCTGACAAGGCGGCCCGCCAAAAACTATAAAGGGGTTTTTCTTAAAAAATTTAGTTGGATCAATGCTTCTTATATCGTCAGGAACCAGTGTTGTCTGCGGATGATTCTTTTTAAAAGTTTCTGCTGCATATTTATCATTTTCAACTGCCATCGAAACTTTAATTCCCGCCAGTTCTGCCCCCAAACTCATTCCACCCGCACCGCTAAAAAGGTCACATCCGGTAAGTGTAGAATTCGTCATTGTTGTTAAGGGGTTCTGCTGCAAAGTTCCGAAAATAAAAAAGATGTCTGCCTTTGGGTTAGCGAAATATCCACATGATTTGTGTGGGCGGAGTAAGGCTTCCCCTTTCAGCACGCTCGTTACGCGCCCATTGTTTTCCATCACGGCTTTGTTCAGCCCGATAAAAGCGTAAGCAATGCGCGGTCGCCTGTGCATCGTCTTCACGCTGTTGGGGCAGAAGCCAAGCGTTTCGTTAAAAAACTCAATCAGCTTTTGCAGCTCTGCATCATCGGTGGATGATTCGGGGAAAACAAGGGGGCGTTTCATACAGTGTGTTTTAACCGGAATTATTCAGTTGAAATCCAAAACAGCCTTTAACGCAAAGTGCGCAAAGGTTTCGCAAAGGTCGCCAAGAAAAAATTTCACTTTACTACCGAAAATTTCATGGCAGCAATGGCATTGCAACCATCTCGCATAAATAAGCAGCGAAGGATGCAGGTGGGAAAAGATGCATTCGCTGAAATGTTACATGATGACAATTTTGCGGATATATTGAGAGTTTTCGCAGGATATTCTCAGCAAATATATTCCTCGGGCGCGGTGGCTGAACGTATAATTCCGGTGAGCGGTAAACTTTTCAATGATTTCACCTGAAGCGATATTAATTAACTCGATGGTGTACTCGTCAGATTTTGAATGCACGGTAATTTGCCCGTCAGAGAGATTGGGGTAAACATGGAAGCCTGAAATATCCGGTTGTCCTGCTGCGGAAGTGGTGGTATTGCCAAGAAACCACAAGCGGGCTTCGTTATCCAAAAGGAAGCGCTCAAAAATCAAGTTTCCCGCTTTGTCATTTCCCGCTTGCGACCAATGAAGACCGTCATTCGGTTTCACGTCATCCGGGCAAATCCACGTCAAGCCATCATTTCGCGGGTTGTTGCCGTTAGCCCACAGGTATGCGCTCCAATCCAAAAGCGGGACTTTCCTGTTTTGTCCGCTGAATGAAAGCGTGGTGTCGCCTGAAATCTGATTTTCAATCAACCACTTCATTGCCCATCCGTTATAGTAATCGCGCGGATGACGCAGCCCGTTGCCGGCAGCGCTCGCGGTGTCCACATAACCGGAATATCCGCGTGCAGTCAGATAACAGATTTGCGCATTGGGATAGTAATGCAGCAACACTTCAAATAATTCTTTGAACTCTTCCATCAGCGCCTGAGGCGCAGAAGGGAAATTCATATTGTTGATTTGTGTATTTTCTTCTTCCAGCCAGATTAACTGCACCTGGGCATTGCTTACGCCATTTGTATCGAGTTGGCCGCTTACGAACTGCCAGTAATTGTCAGTCGAGTCTTTGATTTTTTGCAATCCGTTTCCCCCTTTGCAGCCATTCACAATTTCAAGGTAGGGATTGATGAGGCTGAAGGTATCCGCCATGTTCTGAAAACTTTGAAATTCCGTATTGGGGTTGGATGCTCCAATCGCAAGCAAAACCACTTTTCCGTCCGTGCTGTCTGGGCTGCCCGATGTATCCAGCGGTGAAATATTTGATATGGCATTAATCAGATGGGTGGAATGTTGAGCAGGCTTGGCATTGCTCCCGAAATATAAACCGCCTTCGTAACCCTGATATGTGCCATTGCCCAAGTCGGTGATTGGCGTAAATCCCGAGGAATCATTCGCGCAGTTTTGGGCATATAATTTCTGCCCTGCATCAGGTATTAGTGAAAGGCAGGCCAGAATAAATAGAATTTTTAATTTATGGAGCATGAGGGTTGTTTGTTTTTTATGTCATGAAGACACGAAAATCGGATGGATTCCGCCAACAGGAACTCTTTCGCGGAAACCGCAGATAATCGAATGTTGTGAAAATTGCTTTTTTCTGTAATAGGAGTCAAACAGCTTTTCCACTATGGAAGAGAACAATGTTTACTCCTGCCTACATGAGAGGGGAATTGCGGGGTAGCGGCATAGAAACGTAACGTACTCCCCGTCACCGTCACACGAATCGTAGTTTCCGGCACAACTTCTAATCCCATCACCTGCACATTCCCAATCGTACCCGGAGCCACATCACCCTCAATCGTAATACTTCCACCGCCTTCGTTCAGGCTCACCTTCCGTTTCAGTTCCTTCCCCGCAGCAACCACCACGTTTCCCTCAAACTCCGTCATAAACCCATCCAGCGACCACCTGAAATCGTATGTCCCCGGAGCAATTCCCGCCACGTTGAACTTCCCTTCACCATCGCTCAAAGCCTGCTTCACCACATTTTCCGTCCCAACCTCCAACACAACAAACAGCACATTCGCCAGCGGAGAATCATTATCATCATTCACCACCGTTCCGCGCACCTTCGCAGTAGTCGAACCTAAATCAATCACCTCCCGCACATGCTTGTACCCGTCCCAATGCGGACGGTTCGAGAGTTTCAGCGTATCAACAATAACATCCATCTGTCCCACCAGCAAATCCGCAATCACTTCTTTTATCATCTGTTTCGCCTGCGACTTCGCCTGACTGCACGTAATAATTGCCTGACGCGGGTTCTGCGTAGCCAAACGATAAAGGTCAATCGCAGCCTGCAAATCCGTGATGTCCGTAGCCGTCACCCCGTAAGCCGCCACCGCCACAGCATTCGCATTCGCAGCATCATGTATTCCCTGGCTCACAAGATGATCTTCGGCTAATGCCAATCATCCGGTAGCTCCGCCTATTTTTTGCAGCCAGAACACGTTTCATAACCTGACAGGGTAAAAGGGCTCTTTTGAAAACCTTGAAATATTCACCTCAGAATCCAGAGGCAAACCATCGTTTAAATATTTAGCGAATTGCTGCGCAAAAAACGGAGCCAGCAACGCCCCTTTTGTACCCATGCCGTTGAAGACGCCCAACTGATTGTAAACCGGATGCATGCCAACCAACGGTCTGCGGTCAACCACTGTTGGACGGATAGCCGCATCATGCCCCATGATTTCAAAACGAAGATTAACCGCGCTGCGCAGCCGTGATTCCAGATCCTCCCTGCCCTCGCCTGATGGATATCCGTCTTTAAACTCCCATTGATAAGTTGCCCCTATCTTGAACAGCTTTCTTCCCAGCGGTAAAATAAACACAGACTTGTGCCAGACCTTATCTTCCGGGAATCCTTCCATCTTTACCGTTAGCACTTCTCCTTTGGCAAGATTAAACGGCAACCAGTTGAAATAAGGATTTTCAAGAGCCTGGCTGCCTTCGCAAAAAATGATTTTCAATGCACCGGCACCTTTGTAAGCAACCGTGCCGTCTTTCATGTCAAGACAATCCGCCACAAACTTTTCATCAGCCAGTATTTCTCTTTCCCTGAAATATTTCCTCAAAGCTGATAAAAGCGAGGAATAATCAAGTTGAAAAGATGCCGAAATTTCCACTCCGCCAAGCCCTGTATCATTAAAGCAGGATGGAATTTCATTTAAAGGCTTAACATATTCCGGCAGTTCGCCCATCTCCGTCTTCTGACGGAAAAAAACCGAATCTTCCTTGTTTGAAAAAATCCTGCAAATGGTTTTTTCGGAAAAGATATCAATGTGCAATTCTGATTCCAACTCCCTGTAAGCAGTTTTCGCGAATGGCAGCAATTCATCCGCCTTCCAGCTTTTCACCAGCCGTTTTCCCGTTACGGGATTAATCATCCCTGACGCGACCTGCGAAGCTGATTGACGATTAAATTCATCAACAACCAACACCCTTCTGCCTGATTTAAGGAGAAACCAGGCAAGCATCGAGCCTGCTATACCCTGCCCGATGATGATGTAGTCATAATGCAGCATGGATCATTTTGAGAACGCAACAATAAACAGAATTACAGATTTTTGCCGCGCATTGGTAAAAAAATCGTGGAATCTCTTCCGTCATTCACCAAACAACAGCTTGCCCTCAGAAACGGACAGGACAAACCGGAAATCTGGATTGCCTATAAAGGCATTATTTACGATGTCACCAAAAGCCGCCTGTGGAGCAATGGCAAGCATTATGAACATTGGGCAGGGCAGGATTTGACTGACGAACTGCCGGACGCTCCCCATACCGAGGATGTGTTTAAAAGATTTTCAGCCGTAGGTAAGGTAATATAACAAGAAATTTCGGTACCTAAGCTATAACAAAAAATTTAAATTTTCAGACCTGTTCTAACTATTAACCGGTAGCCGAGTCTTGTCATTGGCTTGTTGGTTTAGCAGCATCCTCTAAAAGACGTTGCAATCTTGATGGTTTGCCAGATTTTCTCTAAATCCGGCAATGATTACGCACGTTTGGCGTTAACTTTAGCAGGTGAACTTTTCAGCGCGCATTCATCTTTACTAAGCATGTCCGGCAATTACTCCCTACTCATTCAAAAGCTTGACGAATTCATCCGCAAGCACTACGTCAATCAACTGCTGCGCGGGCTGATCTATTCTTCCGCTATCATCCTTGCTGCGTTCATCGTCCTCAACCTGGTCGAGTACAAATATTATCTGCCTTCTGCCGGCAGAAAGGTTTTGTTCTTCGGCTTCCTTGTGGGCAGCGCTGCCTTGCTTTACAAGCTCGTGGTGGAACCGCTCATGCACTATTACAAGCTTGGGAAGATCATCAGCCATGAGCAGGCAGCGCAAATAGTCGGTAAGCATTTTTCCAACGTGCAGGACAGGCTGCTGAATATTCTTCAGTTGAAAAGGCAGTCTGAATCCCTTGCTGAGAAGAACTTGATCGAAGCCAGCATCAGCCAGAAAATAGAAACCATCAAATTGGTGCCGTTTGCGTCTGCGATTGATCTGAAAAATAACAGGAAGTATTTGCGCTATCTGATTTTGCCCCTGCTCGTGTTCCTTGCGATCATGATTGGCGCACCCAACATCATCAAAGACGGAACCACGAGGCTCGTTTACAACGGCAGGGATTTCGAAAAGCCAGCCCCTTTCCGCTTCACGGTCAACAATCCCTCATTGCAGGTGATGCAGTTTGAGGATTTAGCGCTCGATGTAAGCGTTGATGGAGATGTTCTTCCGGAAAACGTATTCATCAAATTGGATGGATACGCTTACAAGATGAATAAAAATAATGCTTCCGGGTATCAATATAACTTCATCAACCTCCAGCAAAACCAGGACTTTGTCATCACCGCTGCGGGATATGATTCAAAGCCATACACCATTGAAGTTTTGCCCAAGCCGATGATCGTGAATTTTGATATCAGGCTCGATTACCCTGCTTACACCGGGAAGAATGACGAGACGCTGAAAAATATCGGTGACCTCAGCGTGCCAGAAGGAACCAAAGTGTTTTGGGAACTGAATGCCAAAAGCACCAACGCTATTTCTTTCCGGTTCACCGACAAGCAGGTGGATGCAAACCGTTCGGGAGAGGGTCTTTTCACATTGAGCGAAACACTGATGAAGAGCGGATATTACACGGTAAAAATTTCTAACGAATATCTGAAAGATGCGGATTCCATTTCGTATGCGATGACGGTGATTCCCGACCTGCACCCCTCCATCAGCGTACAGCAGTTGGAAGATTCAGCCACGCTCAAATATTTGTATTTCCTCGGTGAGATTTCTGATGATTACGGTCTTTCGAGGCTGCAACTCCTTTACAAAATCCAAAATGAAAAAGGAGAAGATAAAGGAGATTATGTTTCCGTGCCGGTTTCGTTCACAAGAGGCCTGTACTCGCAGTTCTCGCATTACTGGGATTTGAACCAGTTGGACATTAAGCCCGGTGAAAGCGCGATTTATTTTTTTGAAGTGTGGGACAATGACGGCATCCACGGCAGCAAGTCAACCCGTTCAACCACGCTGCAGTACAAAATGCCTTCTCTCGGTGAATTGGAAAAGGAGACCAAACAAAGCAATGAAGAACTCAAAGACGACCTTGGAAAATCAATTGCCAAAGCAGAAGATTTAAGAAAAGAGATTCAGGAGACGCAGGAGAAGCTGCTGCAAAAAAAGAATCTCAACTGGGAAGACAAAAAATCCATCGAGGAGCTGCTCGATAAGCAAAAGAGCCTCGAAGAAGCCATTCAGCAGATGCAGGAAGAGTTCAGCAACAACATGAGCAAACAGCAGGAATACAAGAATGTGAATGAAGATATATTGAAAAAACAGGAAAAGCTGCAGGAGTTGTTCAACGAGGTGCTGACTCCGGAAATGAAGGAGATGTTTGAAAAACTGAATTCGCTGCTCGATGAGATGAATATGGATGAGATGATGGAAGACTTGAAGGATTTCGAGTTGTCGCAGGAACAGTTGGAAAATGAACTGGACCGCATGCTGGAGTTATTCAAGAAACTGGAATTCGAGCAAAAGCTTTCCGAAACAATTGATAAGTTATCTGATCTTGCCAAAAAGCAGGAGGAACTGAGCGAACAGACAAAGAACGAATCAAAAAGCAATGAGGAACTGTCGAAGGAGCAGGAAAAGCTGAATGAAGAATTTGAACAGGTGCAGGAATCGCTGAAGGAGATGGACAGCATTCAGAAAGAGCTGGGTAACGAAGAAGGGCTGAAAGAAGCGCAGCAGGACGCGCAGGAAACCGAACAGGAGATGAGCAAGGGCTCTGAAAATTTGCAGCAGAACAAGAACAAGAAGGCATCTGAAAATCAAAAGAATGCTGCGGATAAGATGCAGGAAATGTCAGAGGCGCTTGCGAAGATGATGGAGCAGATGCAGATGGAGCAGATGGAGATGGATATGCAGGCAATACGGCAGTTGCTTGAAAACCTCGTCACGCTCTCTCTCGACCAGGAAGACCTCATGCAGCAAGTGAACGATGCCAGCATCAACGATCCCAAGTACGTTCGCCTCACTAAGAAACAGCAGGACATCCGGGAAGATACCGAGATGGTGAAAGACAGCCTGTTTGCTTTGAGCAAGCGGGTTTTTCAATTGCAGACATTCATCAATAAGGAAGTGGCGGAAGTGAGCAAGAACCTTGAAAAAAGCATTGATGAGCTTGCAGGCAGAAAAAAAGCCGATGCAATGGTGCATCAGCAGTATGTGATGACAGGGTTCAATAATCTCGCGCTGATGCTGAGCGAAGCGTTGCAGCAGATGCAGCAACAGATGGCGTCCCAGATGCCCGGAACGCAGCAATGTCAGAAGAAAGGAGGCGGAATGCCCATGCCTAAGATGAGCCAACTGCAGCGGCAATTGAATGACCAGATTACGCAGATGCAGGAGTCCATGAAAAAAGGACCGCAGGGCAGCAAAGGCAAAAGCGGCATGACCAAAGAACTTGCGCAGCAGGCGGCAAGGCAGGCTGCCATACGCGAGGGTTTGAAGAAGCTGAACCAGGAGGAAAACGGTGATGGCAGTCTCGGTGATCTGGAAAAGCTGATGGAAGAGATGAACAAGACCGAAACAGAACTCTACAATAAGCAATATACCGAGGAGATGAAAAAACGCCAGCAGGAAATTCTCACGCGGCTGCTCGATGTCGAAGAATCCATCCGCCAGCGCGAACAGGATGAAAAGCGCGAATCGAAAGTTGCGGAAGAGCTTGCACGGAAAACACCTCCTTCGATCGAGGAATATCTCAAGCAGCGCGATGCTGAAATACAGTTGTATAAAACCGTTCCGCCATCGCTCAAGCCCTACTACCGTCAGTTGATTGAGAATTATTTCAAGAGCATCAGCTTTTAAAGTTTACCAACTTCTGTTGTTTTAACCGGTTATTGTAAGTTTTCGATTGAGATGAGCGAGGCGTACCATCAGCAGCGCTACAGATCATTTCAGGGTTTTCGCTTCATCAACTGGGATGAAAACCTTGTGGATGAAGTCAACGGCTTTTTGAACGTCAATCCCGGCAAGCGACTTTGGGTGTTGTGGGGGGCATACGCCAGATGAAATAATCAAGGAGGAAACCGTCCGCTTGCAGGAAAATCTAAGTTCTGTTTTTGATGCAGACAAATGGCGCGCGAACGCTGTGCCTGGTAAAACCTGATTAGAGGCAGGAATCAACGCCATGTCAGCAAATGTTTATGTTCTCCAGTAAAATATCCATGGTCGTTGAACGCGATCAACTGCAATCCTCTTGACGAGTTCTTAAACTGGCATACGGATGCGTTAGCCAAATTCAGTTGCAGCTCCATCGTTTTTTCCGGTGTCAATCCCAGGATTTTCCTCATCACAATGCAAACAGGACCGCCTGAAGTGAACACAACCGCTTTCTGCTTTTTATTTAATTGCTGTTGCAGCCGCAAAATGCCGCCTTCCACGCGTTGGCAAAATGAACTCCAGCCCTCGTTGTAATCATCGTGCCTGCCTTCCGTCCATCGGGAAAATGCCGACATAAGCATGTGCATGATTTTCTGCTTGGGATTTTCTGCTGCGCTGATGTCTTTAATGATTTCACCTGTATCGGAATAGCGCGGTTCATATTTGGCAATGATGTCCATGTGGTCGAATTCATTCCATGCGGCATCAGTTTCAATTGCGGTTTGCAGATTCATCGCCTGCAGGCAATGTGCGGCTGTTTGCCTGTGCCGCTGCATGGTGCCTGAGAAAATTTTGTCGAACGTGATGCCGCGTTTCAACAATTCTGCTCCCAGCACTTTTGATTGCTCGATTCCTGTTTCAGAAAGTTCGTCATAGTTAGACATGCCAAGCGATGCCTGCCCGTGACGGATAAGATAGATGAAAGCCATCAGCGGGATTGTTTGATGAGTCTGCGGCACCGCCAGTTGAGGTAATGCACCATAATCCAGAAATTTTTGAATGCGGGGTTACGGGTTTGCTTGTGAAAGTAGCGGTAGTAAATCTGCTGTGCGATTACTGCAAGGCGGAACAAGCCATACACCTGGTAGAACGCGAAGTTTCCGGGATTGAATTCCATTTTGCCGCAGTAATATTCAATCACTTCTTTTCGTGTCAGCATTCCGAGAAGGTGAGTGGGCTGCCTGCGTAATTTTTTGTTGAAGAAATCATCATCCGCCTGCACCCAATAAGCCAATGAATTACCCAAG
Organism: uncultured Chitinophagaceae bacterium; assembly: GCA_964502525.1. Classification (GTDB taxonomy): domain Bacteria; phylum Bacteroidota; class Bacteroidia; order Chitinophagales; family CAIOSU01; genus DATLYB01. The sequence continues at coordinate 23,666 of CAZCXH010000033.1, read as the reverse complement.
TCCATGAGCGGATCGCCAATGGTTGCCATCTCCCAATCGAGCACACCGATGATTTTCATCGGGTCGTTCGGATCGAGAATCACATTGTCAAAACGGAAATCACCATGAATGAGACATTGCCCTTCTTCTGCAGGTACATTGTTTTTCAACCAATCCATCACACGCGAACAACTCGGTACATTCCATGTTTTCGCCTTGACGTAACGTCCCGACCATCCTTCGATTTGTCTTTTTATGTAACCCGCGCCTTTTCCGAATTTATTAAGTCCTGTTTTTTCAATATCAATCTTATGCAGTTGGATTAGCGTATCAACTACATTCGTGCAGAGTTGACGCGTTTCCGCTTTAGATATTTCCAATCCTCTCGGAAGGTTGGAGCGCGGGATGATTCCCTTCACGTGGCGCATCACATAAAAATCGCAGCCCATCACACTCTGGTCGTTGCAAAAGGCAATCATCTCCGGAACGGGATAATAGGCCATCAGCGCTTTCTGAATACTGTATTCGCGTGACATGTCATGAGCGGAAGCCGCTTTCGTTCCCTTTGGCGGACAACGCAGCACCAGATCATGCGAGGGATATTTCATCCGGTAAGTCCAGTTGGAAGCGCCACCGGTGTATTGCGTCACTTCTGGCAAGCCCAACAATCCTGAAATGTTCTGCTTCAGCCAGGCATCAATTCTTTGGGTGGGAAGTTCTTCCCCGGTTCTGATGGGCTTTGATTTGTCGAGAAAATCGGATGACATGGATGAAAATTCTGAATCCCGTAGTTATTTTTTCAATCCTGCATCTTTCAGAATTCCTTGAAGCGTGCCTGTGGGAATATCCTTGCTATGAATTGGAACTACGATAATCTTTGCTCCGGGCTTTTTGTAAATGGCATGGCTACCGGATTGGCGCACGAAAACATATCCCTCTTTTTCCAGCAGGCGAATCAACTCACGCGGCTTCACGATCTATTTTTAACGCTTTGAGGACGATTTGCTCCTCCATAACAGTTTCGATATACAACCTGACCGCATCTTTCAGATTGTCCATGGCTTCCTTTACCGTTTTTCCATGAGTATGGCAACCGGGCAAATCGGGACACCATGTATGGTATTCCTTGCCGTCTTTTTCAATTTCGAAACGAAGCGATTTCATTAGGAATATCAGGCTAAGTTAGGATTTCTTAAAACGACTGTTTTTTATGTATGTGTTTTAGTGCCGTATTTCGCCAACTCAATCTTCGCAATCAACCCGCGGTGCACGGCATCCGGACCATCGGCAATGCGGAGAACACGCGCATTGGCAAACATGGCAGTAAGCGGAAAATCATTGGAGAGTCCCGCCCCGCCATGCATCTGAATGGCTTCGTCAACTACTTCCTGCAACACATTCGGAGCAACCACTTTGATGGCGGATATTTCAGTCATCGCGCTGAACACGCCATCGGTGTCAATCTTCCAGGCAGCATACATCGTCAGCAGGCGAGCCTGGTCAATCGCGATGCGGAAATTCGCAATGCGCTCGCGGTTGCCGCCAAGATTGATAATCGGTTTTCCGAAAGCAACGCGCGACATGCCGCGTTCAATCATCAGTTTCAAGGCTTCTTCTGCAGCGCCAATACATCTCATGCAGTGATGAATGCGCCCGGGACCCAATCTTCCCTGCGCGATTTCAAAACCGCGGCCTGCGCCTGCAATCATGTTGGAAAGCGGCACACGCACATCCGTAAATGAAATTTCACCATGCCCGTAAGGCTCATCATACTCGCCAAATACGGGAAGCATCCGCTCAATCTTCACACCGGGCGTATCCATCGGAACAATCACCATGCTGTGCTGTCCGTGACGGGGAGCGCTGCTGTCGGTGAGTCCCATGAAGATGACAAACTTGCACTGCGGATGTCCGATGCCCGTTGACCACCACTTCCTTCCGTTGATGATGATTTCATTGCCCTTCACGATAGCCGTTGCTTTCATGTTGGTTGCGTCCGATGATGCAACCTCCGGCTCTGTCATGCAAAATGCGGAACGGATTTCGCCATTGAGAAGGGGTTTCAGCCATTGCTCTTTTTGTTCCGGTGAGCCATAGTGATACAGCACTTCCATGTTGCCCGTGTCGGGCGCGTTGCAGTTGAAAATTTCAGGAGCGATAAAACTCCTGCCCATCTCCTCGGCAAGCGGTGCGTATTCCGTCACTTTCAAACCTGCGCCCAACTTGGCGTCAGGTAAAAACAAATTCCACAGTCCCAACGCTTTCGCCTGGGCTTTCAAATCTTCAATCAATGGAGAGGTTTCATATTCCTTCCAATCGCCCCGGTGTTTCTTTGAAAGAAGGATGTTGAAATAATCATATTCAACCGGACGGATTTTTTTGTCAATGAAATCTTTTATCCGCTTGATGTAATCGGCTGCTTTCTCGCTGTGCTGGAAATTCATGGTGAGAATTAATGGTTGCTAAGATAATGAACCCGCATGCGAATCCTTAAATGATTTATTTTCCGTAAGAGCATGCGATGGTCACGATGTTATTCTCTTTTTCAGCAGTTCGGGATTTCTGCGGCTGTCCCAAATGGCAAGCAGAAGCAATTCGCTACCGGCTTCTTTGTAAACGAGCAGGTAATCGCGCACTACTTTCACTCTCACGCCTTCAAGCTGTGTAGGACTCCCGATTCCGGGATGCAACTTGATTTGCCTGATGGCGATGTTGAACAACTTTCTCAGCTTTTTGCTGTAAGCGGTGGACTTGTTTCGCTGTTTCCAGTATTGAAGAATTTCTTTATGGTCGTTTTGGGCATTGAGCGACCAAATTACTTTTCGTTTAGCCATTCATCAATGTCTTTTTCGGCTTCTTCTTCGGTGAGATATTTGCCTCGTTTGACTTGCTCCTCAGCTTCTTTTACAATTTGCACCTGTTTGTCGCTAAACAGGTATTTTGCTTTTGTATCTAACTGAAGCAGCCGCCCGATTTCTCTTAGCAGTTGTTCATTGTCCATATCGCGGATTTTGCTGATGAGCTTCTCTTTCAGTTGTGCAGTGGACATCGTTTGATTTTAAATGCAATTTAAGAAATCGCAGCTTCTCTAAATCAGACGTTTAATTTCCAGTCATCAGTTCCGCAATCACTTTTTTCATCTCATCAAACTCGGTGCGCTCAAACAGACGGGTGAGGAAAACGATCTTGCCGTTGCGATCAATGATAACGTTGCGCGTGACTCCGGCTTTTTCATGTGCGAACAATTTGAAAATCTCAGCGCCCGGATCGAGCCCAAGCGGATAGCTGATGCCGGTCGCCTCAGCCAATGACAGCGCCTTTTCCAGCGGCTCATCGCGGTCAACCCCGTACAGCTTCAGTCCCTTGTCTTTGTACACTTGCCATATCTCCGATTCAATGAACGGCATTTCCTTGCGGCACACACCGCACCAGCTTGCGGTGAACTGCAGCATGATGACGCTGCCGAGGAGTTTTTTCGATTTCACTTTGCTGCCGTCAGTGAGTTCGAATTCAAATGCGGGAGTCTGGTCGCGCACTTTGACGATGTAGCCCCGATCATCATTTTCCTGAGATGACGAATCAACACTGAACAGCAAAAAAGGAAACATTAAGAAAAGTAATTTTTTCATAATGAAGTTACCTCCGGTTTTCCGCCAATTTATTGATATAAGCCAAAGACCGTTTCGCAAGTTTTATTTTCAATTTTATGTCGCCCGCGCCACCGCCTTTCGCTTCTCCTGCAACGCGCTTGTGAAAATAGACAGGGAATTCGGTGATGCCGTTTTCGCGCTGCGCATTTATCAAAAGATAAAGATCGAGCGAGAAATCGGCAGGGGCTTTTGCGTTGATTCTTTCCCAAAATGTCCTTTTAAAAATTTTAGGCTGCGCATTGATGTCTGAAATCTGAACTCTCAATTTGAACAATACATACGCGCTCATCAGCCATGTGAAAAGCACATCGAAAAGACTTCTGCCTTTGCGCCTTCCCTTCACTACGGAGCTGTTGGATTTTTCATTCCTGATCAGCTTGTAAGCGATGAGACAATCATTCAGGTCAGTTTGCAAATCCGCATGAGTCCAGCACAGATAATCGCCTTTCGCAACACTCAGTCCTTCTGTAATTCCGAAGCCGTAGCCTTTGTTTACCGGTACGCGATGTGTTCTCAAATTGGATTGATTGTACTGTTGCAGCAAATTTTTCATCACTGCAGGAGAATCATCGGTGGAGCCGTTATCAACGAGAATGATTTCCACGCCAGCATTGTTTGTAACAATGTCAAAACACTTTGCCGTCAATGCCTTCAGGTTAGGGGATTCATTGTAACATGGGATGACGATGGATAGCATTGTTATTTTACTTCTTTGAAAAATGCGTTCCAGTAATTAAATGTTTCGTAGTCATCCGGTGTGCCCCATGAAATATATTTCATCACCTCAAACACACGCACCTTTAAACCCATACTCACAGCATCATTGATGCACTCATCAACATAGAATTCGTTGTTGATCCTGCGGTTTTGCCGGATCATTGAGTCGGCAGCTTCCTTAAAGAAGCCCGCCTTCCTGAACCAAAAGGTTCCAATGATGGCATGGTCATTCATCGGCTGGGTGCTGATGGGTTTCTTCACGGAAACCCGCGTAACGTCATTGTTCTCATTCACCGCCACCCATCCGAACTGCTTGGGTTTTTCGATCACGGTTGAATTATTACGAAATGTAAAAACCAACACGTCAGCTTCATCTTTTGACTTCTGCCAGTGCGATTTGTCGAAGACCATCCCGTTGTCGCAGGCGCCAATCAGCAGTTCTTCATCTGGTGAAATTTTTTCAAATCCTTTGAGGCAAGTGCATGCCTGTCCTTCAGTAACCTCAGACAAGGGGATGAATATGGCTTCCGGCAAATGTTCGCGGATTGATTTATCAATTGAATATTGCTGAACGTGTTCTTCCAGTAAAACAAAAACGTGCTTATCGGCTTTAGGCAAGTCGTTGACTGCTTTGATTACCATCGGGGTGCCATTCACCGGTATCAGGGGTTTGGGTGTGGTATAGCCTCTTTTGGAATATCGCTCACCCCTCCCTGCCATTGGCAATAGTATCGTCATTGATAGCTGTGTTTGCGGAAAATTTCAGACCAGTAAACGTATTCCTGCAAATCTTCCGGAGTGCCCCATTGACAAAAATGCGGCACATTGGAATACACACCAACGTTGAGCTTATCCTTTACCAAAAGATTGTAAACCATGCTCACGTAAAATTCTCTGTTCAATGATAGGTTCTCGTCCAACGCCTGCTGAAAATATTTCAGCATCAGATTCCCGCTCTTGAAATAATATGCTCCGGCAGAATGATAGCCTTTGGTTTTATCTGCTTCATAAGAAAACTTTTCGGTGATTTCATCAAGCTGCATCCGTTCATTCACTTTGCATCCGGCATAGACATTTTTGGGGTGCAGCAGATGCGGATGAAAACCGGTGTAGCAAATTACGTTTCCATCTTCGTCATTAGCGTCAACGGTTTTCAAGAAATCGCTGAAATTCCAATTCATATAGTAATCACAATAAGAAAGCAAAACCTGTTCATCTTTTTTTATCAGCTTCTCAGCGCATAGTGCAGCATAAACGGGACCCAGCTTGTGGGCTTTTATCGGCAGAATAACTGCGTCAGGACAGAAACCTCGAATCACTGACTCAAGGTTATATGGTTTCATGTGCTCGTCACGGCAGATAAAAAGGAAATCGTGTTTGCCCGGAAACATTTTCACAACCCACTCCAGGATTGGTTTACCGTCAACGGGGATCAACGGCTTGGGCAATGTATAGCCTGCAGCTTTGAACCGCGCGCCCTCACCCGACATTGGAATAATAATCTGCAAACTGAATTAATTGAGAGTTGAAATGCGGTGCTTCTCGGATTCGAGTCCGTGAATATCGGCAATATCTTCAGCTTTCAGGAATTGGGGTTGCAAACCTAACCGCTTCAATTCTCTTCGTATGTAGAGCACCGCCTGAAGCATCTCGATTCCTGCGTTGGTGAATTTCGGAGTGCCGGAAATACTGACGATTCTTTTCTCCGCATCAATCGTCACTGGTTTATTTTCGCTTTTTGAATAACCCGTTTTATCACGGAAAAACACCGACTGGTCGGGAATCAGAACTGCTTCCGTCAATTGCCCATCGGAAAGAAATTGAAGGTCGCCTGCCGGAATCAGAAGTTCAACATCCTGTTTGTTCTCAATGCGCTTAAACTCATCAGTTGCATTCGGAAGAGACAGCTTTGCTTTAATCTGTTGTTGCGCATGATTGTAAATTCCAAGCGTTTCGTCCAAATCGTCATGATGCACGATGATGCCATGATTTTTCAGAAAAATCACAGACGGCAATTTCTCTTTTTTCAATTGTGACAACAATTGCTGTGCGATTGGCAAGCCCGGAGTTACATAGGGAAGCAGTAAAAAATCACTGCCGCTGAAAATATCTTTCAGCAGTTCATCTGAACTATCCGCGCAAAGAACAACATCGGCATAAACCGAGTGGGTGTGCAGAACGTAATTCGCAAGCATTGCATGAAACTGAAATTCCATGGAAGGTCTGGAGTTGGGCGGGTTTGAACAAACGACTATTTCCGCAGCCTTTTTACCGGTAATCCTGCCGTCCGAAAAAACATCAGCGATATTTACAACGGCATATCCATTGCCCTTTGCCACATCGCTGAACGTGAAGCCGCTGGCTTTTATCATCATCCTTCCGTCAAACTTTACAGAGGTGTTTCCTCCCGGACCTTGCACATGCGCGTAACCTTGAGCATATGGCAAAGAGAGCCTCTTAATCAGAGATATAACATCGGATATTTCAGCCATATCAATTCGCCAGCGTGGCGTCAGAGTTTTTAAGCTGCGTGAAAAAATAATAAAGGATAAAAAGCTGCATCACGCCCAGGTTATTGCCCGACCAAACAGGCGGGCAACCGATTATTTCATCAAGATTAAGTTTCAGCGAATCAGCAATCCGTTCAACCTGGTGCGCAGAAAGGCAACCGGAAATTTCAATCTCCTGGTGGGTTCGTTCGATGTCATGCCTGACCTTCACATCCGCAATATTCATCAGTTCATCAAGCAGCTTTTCAAAGTAGATGTCATTTGATGAGTTGATCCGGATGGAGAATTTTTCACTCTCGCCTTCCCGGTTACCGGGGTTCATTTCAACAATTGAAAATATGATATCGGCTTCTGACGCCTGATTCGCTATGTGTTTCGTTGAGTCGGGCATGCGCTTTTCAATGTCACCGAGCACTTTTGAAACGCTGTGTCCCCTGTCGCGCACATCACGGTTGATTTTCCATTGCCTTCTCAATTCTTCCGATGGATTCATGAAAATTTTAAGGTCATAAATTTTCCCCGAATCCGAAAGATAAAATGAGTGCAGCCCTTCGTAAATGATAATGCGCTCGGGATTGACGGGCTTTGGTTCTGTGAATTTTCCGGTTGCATGGTCGTAAGATCTCCTGAGAATGCGCTTGCCCGACTTTAGATCTATCAAATCAGAAATGTCCTGATGCAGCCAGTTGGCTTTCGGATTCAGATGTGTGATCTCGTCCCATTTTTCGTGCCCCCGCTCCCAGCGGTGCATGTCATCACCTTTTACAATCAGTATGTTTTGGCTGCCGAATAAACCGGTAACCGCTTCGGCCAGCGTGCTTTTTCCGGAGCCTGAATCGCCACCGATGCCAATAAGATACGGAGTAAAATAAATTTTATGCCTTCGCATTTTGCTGATCCCTTGCCTCACCAATGCAAAGCACAGGAAAACCAGAGTTCCCTGCAAAAAAGTGTATGACAAGTTGGTGATAAGGCGGCTGTTGATTCCGTTTGCTTCAAACCACATGGACAAGTTAGGGGCTGTTTTGAAGTCGGGATTCAGGAATTGAGCGACAAGCGGAAAATCAGACTTGGGTGAAACAATGAAAAAGATAAAGTAAAAGATATTCAACAATCCGAAAAGCGCTCTTGTTTCTACGTTGAAACGCGTGATGCAATAGATGAAAAAAGGAATGTTCCAGATGTGCCATCCCTGGTTAGGCACCACGAAAAAGGTGATGACTCCATAGCTAAGCGCGAGGAATATCAAAAGAATTTCCTTATTGATAATCTTGAATCCCCACATCACGTAGAGTAAAATCGTGTAGCTCAACGGAATCATCAGGATGCTGTATTCGTCAAAGAGCTGAAACGCAGTTGCAAAGACTTTTCCCTGCTCCTTGTTTTGATAAACCATTTTGACAAAACCCTCATGCAGGATAAAAGGGAAATGCAGCGCCAGGATCAGCAGCGCCAAACCGATCCCATGCCTGAGCGCAAAAGAAATATCCAGGCGCTTGTTTTTGTGCAGGTAAACAACGATAAGCGGAAATGTAGCGACAATGTGAAATTTTGTTGCGATGGCCAAACCGTAAAAAATCACGAACTGCCAGTCCCTCTTTTGAAACAGATAGAACAACGAGAGGCACAGCAACGCGGTGGGGATCAGATCCAACTGTCCATGAATGTAGCAAACGTAAAAGACGATGGGATTCAACCAGTACCATATCACCACTTTTCGGATGTCTCTTATCCATTTCGCCAATACGACAACCAGGAGCACATCGCTCAGCAGCAGCGGTATCCTTATTGCGAAAAGATCAATTGGTCCGATCGTGGAAGTGACCGGGAAGAAAATAGACAAAACCAACCTGGGCAAATACAGCAGATAGAGCATCATCGGTGGATACGGAAACGCATCGGGCTGTACCCGGTAAAACCTGTCATAAACGGAGAAAAAATTTCCGCCTGAAACCGCGCCATTCACAAATGGAGCAAATAGTTCAGCGAGATAATCGGACGCAAAAAGGAAGGAACAGATTACTTTGGCGCCCAGCGCTGCAATGAACAGCGGATTCTTAAAAACATCTGTCAAAATCTTGCGAACCGAAAAATGATCGAATGTCGGATTCATCCCTTGTAAGTGTAAAAATGCAAGCCGATAAAATTGAGCATAGTCGTGATGCCGATGGCAATAACATTCATGAAGAATGGATTGAAACCGGCCTTGTCAACCGCCAGCCACAAAAATAATGTGCTCACGCCCAGCGAACTCAGATAAACCAGCAGGTAGCCTGCCGCTTTATTCCAATAAAATTTTTCCATGGAATACGTCCAGAAGTGATTGAGAATAAATCCGGCCGCAAGCCCGAAAACATATCCGGAAGCCGAAGAAACGAGCACATTCACTTGCAACCATCCGTGAAGCAAATAAAATAAAAGGTAATTAAGAATAGTGCTGACAATGCCAACAATTATAAACTTCGATGCGGATTTGGTTATACTTTGTTTCATGATAAATTCGTCAATGGATGCCTGCTAAGTAACCGTTAATCTTTTCCGAATTAAGGCGAAAAGTCCAATCGCCAGCAGGGAAAGCAAGCATCCTATAGTGACCCCCTCTTCCAGAACAGGTGGCTTGTATCGTATCTCAATGTGTGATTCTCCCGAGGGCAATTCGAACATGCACCAACCGGCAGGGCTGGAGGTTATTTCACTGCTCCTACCGTTCACTTTGACAAAATAACCTTTTTTATATTCATTATGATATTCCCACCGTGACTTTCCGGTTGAACTGACTGCAGCCTTGATTTTAGTCCTGTCATATTCAATTATCTTACAGGTCTGCTTTCCGGAATCATCCGATGGCCTTAACGTCCACGCAGGCTGGTTGGTGCTGTATATAATGACATCTTCATCTTCATATAAGGCAGGAAAACGCATGATTTCTTCGGTTATATTTTTCCAATGGGGGTTCTTCCAATCTATGTACTCGTGCTCAGATGTTTTTAACAGTATCGCTTTCGTTATCCCGTAGCTCTTAAAGTATTCATCTGCCTTATCCGGATATCCCTTGATTTTGGTGGGCAGCAAGGGATCATAATAGTTCGTGGTTTTAATATCAAACAGGGATCCGTAGTTCTGGGTCAGGGATGTGACATAGGGTTTGCCGCTATACCAATCGGGTGCCAACCCAAACACGATATCATTCTCCTTTTCGATGTGTTTTGAAACACCGGCATTCAATGACGGATAAGGCTTTTCACCCCAGCTAAAAAAAGCACCGTTAGTTCCGAATATAACAGTAAGGAGGGTAAGAGCCACGCTGGCGCCCGCCATCAAACGGATTACTTTGCGGCATGTTTCATGCCACCAAAGCCTGTTCAGCACAAGAGCACTATAGATAATGATTATAAAAGACGCGTAGGGAAATATTTTATAAGCCCATTTCATTTTATCAAATACCGGAAGGTAATACTTAAGCGGGTAGATCAGCGATACGGAACCGGCAGAAATCACAAAAAGCATCATGCCGAGCATCATGACGGGCAGGTGCCAGGCGGTTTTACGCCTCAGGAAATGGAGGAAACCGAAGATGAAGGGAACCACCCAGGCAAAGCCGATATGAAACATATTGCTGAAAACGAGCACATTCTTTTTGACATCCCATCTATACGATGACGACCAACTGAAGGGATAGGGGTAAAACCATGAAATCAATGTGTCAAAAGGAGTTCCATTGTAGGAAATCAGAGGATCAGGCCTCCTTTCTATTTCCTTCAGCAGGTTGAATTGGCAAAGAAAGAGCGGTGAAATTATCCCGATGGTAAGTATCAGCGAACAAAAGTAGGAAGGCAACACCCTTTTTGCAGAATAGGGTTTTAAAAAGGAATAAATGTAGCAGATCAATTCAAGCAGTACCGCGTAGATAAAAAACTGGGCATTGCCGGCATAGAAGAAAAGCGCTCTCAGAATGCCGAGCTGCAAAAACCAGGACCACCCCAATCTTTCATCACGAGCGCGTACGTAATAATAAAATAGCACCGGAACATAGCAGGCGATGCCAGCGCTGTAATACCAGTTTCTTGCAGTGATTAAAAAATAGCCTGACATTATGAAGGATATAGTGGCACAAGAGGATAGGAACGATCCTATTTTCAGTTTCCGGAATGCATAACCGAGAAAGACAGCTCCTGTAAAACCTGACAGCATAACATACCACTCAAATAGGGCATAGGAGTTGGCGATCAGATATTTGCTGATGACATAAGAAAAAATCATCAATGGATCGAAATAAGCGTAGGTTCCGATTTCAAAAAGCTGCGCTCCAAAATGGTGATAGTTATCAATGAAAGGCATCTCACCCCCAAAAAGAATATCCATTCCAACCAGCATCTTCGGAAGGAACTGGGAATGATTATCGTCTTCTATAAAATGGAAAGGAACTGTTAGCTCCTTGATTAAAAAAAATAAGATCACAACTAAGCCCGTAAGCCATATATTTCTCACGGAATTTGCCTTTTGCGCTGTGAGTTCTGAGGAATTGTTTAACAGCCGGTTTACTCCGGAAACAAGTGCGCCAAAGTTTAAATAAACAATGAAAAGCAACAGCAAAAACAAAACGGGTGCAAATTTCTGAACCGCATTATCTGTTGGAACGTGCTGCGTATCATACAATATTTCGTAATACTCAAGGAGGGTGGGTACATTGATCCCGGCTGTCAACTGTGCTAATAATTCCGGGGAAACCACCCTGAGAAAAGACCACACGAGTAAAACAAGCAGCACATAAAAAGCAAAAGCCTGTTTAATGAACGCCTTCATGTGCGCCTGACATGATAATTGACAATGTCAAACCCGTCAGAGGAAAATACATCACGCTCGTCATCATCTCCGATCATTATGATTCTTCTGATTTCTGGTTTTACTTTCCGGGCTTTTACGATAGCCACCTGGTAAATGCGGTAGTCGGGTTTTTCCACCCCCGCTTCCTCGCTCGTCACAATAAATGCAAGATATTTATTGATGCCAAGGTGCGCCACCTTGCGGAATTGAACATGCGCGGTCATGTCCGTTACCATTACAACAGGAATTTTTCCCTTTGCGCATTCCATCAGGAACGGCAGGACGTCATCATGCAGTTTCATTGAAGAGATGAAGCTATCCCAGTAAGCGGCATGCAATTCGAGAATCAAGCCGGCATCGGTTGTATTTAAAAGAGATTCTACCGCACCTTGGCAGTAGAAAAGCCGTGAGTGGGAAATCGCTTTGCCGGGATGCCTCTTTTTCACCTCCTGCCGGCTGCGCTGATAGGCTTCCTCAAATGCCTTAGTATCGCCACCGAATCGCTGCGACCATTTTTTCAGCATGGATTGTGTTCCTATTTGATGACAGCGCTCATAATCGTAAAGCGTGTTATCCATGTCGAGCAACACGAGATCGGCATCCAAAATAATGTCGGTTAATTTCTTCACTACCATAACTCCGGGTGCTTGGTGCAAACAGCGTCTAAAGTGAAATTGTCGTATGCTTTTTTGAAATCATCAATCCAGTTGACTGGATGCCCTTGCAATTCTGGGGAAACTATGCACAGCCTGAAATGCCTGCTGAGGTACGAATATGCATTTTTATCCAGGATGTTTTTCGTGAAGCAGTCAACCCAAACCCAATCCGCTTTCCCTTCAAATTTTGAAATGAATTCCAACGGCTCATATTCCGAAAAACGCACAGCCACCTTGCTGCAGCCCGACTTGATGGTTTTCACCAAAAAAGGCAGGGAAAGATCGAGGAAAAAGAAATCCTCAATGCCGCGAGCCTTCATCATTTCTAACAAGCGCATTTCCATTCCCTCGGCTTTGGTATTTAAAATGATAAAAGAATGATGGTAGTGACGGAGATATTCCTCAAAGTCGTCACCTTTCACGAAAGGGTCATGATGAAGGATGATCCGATCGTTATAGGGTCTTAAATCAAGTTCAACGCCAAGGTTTTTACTGGTCGCCTTTAGTTGTTCAATCGTGTTGACTCGATGCTGAATTTTCAATTTTAGTTCCATAGTCTGGAAATTTGTAATACTACAGCTTTGAACGGGATTTTTTTTCGACAACCAGGAATGCCGCAATCGCCATCACCGCGGTGAACAATCCAAGCAGGACGCCTTTCCAAAACTTCGGGGGCATGTAACGGATCTCTATGTCAAATTCCCCCGAAGGCAATTCAAACATGCACCATCCATCAGGACTCGGCACAATCTCCCCCCGAGTTCCATTCACCCTGATAAAGTAACCCTTTTTATATTCGTTATGGTACTCCCATTGCGATTTCGAAACTGATCTGATTTCGGCTTTTATTTTCGTTCTGTCGTACTCGGTTATCCGTGATGTTGCATTTTTTTCATCCGCCACTGGTCTGAGTATCCATGCGGGTTGATTGGTATTGTATAAAATAATATCATCATCTTCGTAAACAACCGGATAAAGGCTCAGGCGTTTTATATGTTCATCCCGGTTAGGATATTCCCAATATTCAACATGTTCCTTAGTTTTTAAAAACACTGCTTTGGTGACGCCATACCGGCTGAAGTATTCGTCAGGATTTTCAGGGATGTTATTGATTTTTGTCGGCAGCAGCGGATCATAATAGCCGGTTGCCTTAAGATCATACAAACAGCCGTAGTTATGGATCAGGGATGTGGCATATGGTTTTTTATCATACCTTAATGGCGCCAGCCCAAACAAAATATCTCCTTGTTTAATGTTTGTTGCTATCCCTTGGTTTAGCAAGGGATAGGGCTTTTCGGCATAAGAGTAAAAAGAAGTGCTGGTGCCGAAGAGTGAAATAAGCAGGCTGATGGTAACGCTGAAAATTGCCAGCGCTGAAATTGCATTCCTTAAAGACGTGAATTTTTTAAGATCACTTAGCGCCAGTGTGCTGTAAAGGATGATTGCAAAAGCAGCGTAAGGAAGCAACTTGAATGGTATATACATCTTGTTCAGAAATGGAATATAAAACTTCAGCGGGTATATCAGCGAAACAACTCCAGCGGAAAGCAGGAATAGAAGGCTTCCTGAAACCAGGAGTGAACTGTGCCTCCCTGCCTTCCCGCGCACGAATGCGATGACTCCCAATAAAAAAGGGAGCACCCACGCAAATCCAATATGAAACATATTAGTCATCAGATAGGTGTTCTCATTGCCCCAGCCGTAAGGATGCGGGGTCCAACTTGCCGGGTAAGGCAGAATGGTGGAAATAACTGCGTCCATCGGAATTCCGGCCCTCGCAATTACCGGCTCGGGCCATCTTTCTATTTCCTTCTGAACCTCGAGTTGCAGGAACAGCAGCGGCAGGGCGATGCCAATAGTTAAAAGAACGGAACAGCAGTAATGAATAAATAACGAAGCGCGCCTCCTGCCGGCAGCGGCAAACGCATAGGCGGCAGCTTCAATCATCAGCGTATAAGCAAAATATTGAGCGTTTCCTGCGTAAAAAAAAAGTCCTCTGATAATTCCAGCGGACAGAAACCATGACCAACCGCCTCTACTATTTCCACGCAAGAACAAATAAAAAAGAGCCGGCAAATAGCAGGTGATGCCGGCAACGTAATACCAGCTCCTGATTGTAATGAAGAAATAGCCGCAAAGCAGGAAGCAAACAATGCCGGAAAACGACAGGAGAGAATCAACTTTCAGCATCCTGAATGCATATCCGAGAAAAATCGCTCCAATGAACATTGACAATATCACATATATTTCAATGGTGGCGTATGGCTGATTTAATATTGCCTTGCAGGCTGCATAAGAAAGAATCATTGTTGGATCAAGAATGGCGTAAGTGCCGATGGCAAACAATTGCGACCCGAAATGCTGGAAATTGTCCAAAAAAGGAAATTCCCCCTGGAACAGCATCTCCATGCCTACGAGTATCCTGGGCAGAAACTGGGCATGGTTGTCGTCTTGCGTGAAAAAATACGGGTCAATGAATTCTTTGTTCAGGAGAACTATTACAATAAAGAATCCGGTAAGCCAAATCCCCCGGACTGAATTCGGAATAGATTCGGAGAGCAATGGTTTTTCCTGAAACGAGCGCTTGAACCATGAATAAAGAGATGGAAACTTCAAGTAAATGGCAGCCAAAAACAGCAAGAATACAACCGGTGCGAACTTATGTACGGGATTATCTTCAGGGATATTTTGCGTGCTATATATCTCCTCATATTTTTCAAGAAGGGTTGGCACATTGATTCCCCTCACCATTTCCCGCAGGATATCGGGAGGAATCACACGGACAAAAATCCAAATGGATAAAACCGTTAATACATAAAGAGAAAAAGCTCGCCTGATAAACGATTTAAAAAATGGCTTTGATTCCGGCATGCCTGCTGACACTACAGGTTCAAATTTCCGTCAAAGGTGCAATTTCCTTTCAAACATTTCATAATGCCTTCAATGGGGCGCACGACAAATTTTCGCTTCGATCTGGAAGCCGGAAGCGCAAGCCGTCATCCTGAGCGGAGTCGAAGGGTGGTGTTGGCTGCGCCATCCTTCGATAAACTCAGGATGACTTCCGCGAAAATTCCATCTATATAACTCCGTTTAATCCAGCCTCACCCCCGCCCTCCGGTCAGACCGGAGGAGTCCGCGCTGATTTCTTTGAACGAATAAGTTGGGCGTGATTGTTTTACCGCAGGCGCGGTCTTTGAATTTATCGTGATCCCCCTTCAATGCCTGCCGCGCGTCATACCCAATACATTACTACCTTTACCCGACAAATTTCCTCCAATGAGAAAACATATTTTCAATGCCGGTCCAAGTGTGCTGCCGGTGGATGTGCTGAAAGAAGCATCTCAGGCGGTGATTGAGTTGAATGATTCCGGGCAGTCTGTTCTCGAAATCTCGCATCGGGGCAAGTTGTTCGAGGATATGGTGGCCGAGTCGAAAACCCTCGTGAAAGGGCTGCTCGGGTTGGGCGATGGTTATGAGGTGCTGTTCCTGCAAGGCGGAGCAAGCCTTCAGTTCTGCATGATACCCATGAATTTTCTGAAGGAAAATGAGATGGCGGCTTATGCCGACACGGGCACATGGGCGTCAAAAGCCATCAAAGAGGCTAAACTGTTCGGCAAAGCGGAGGTGGTTGCGTCATCCAAGGCAAGGAATTATAATTATATTCCAAAAGGTTATGTAATTCCGGAAAACGCCAAATACTTTCATTTTACCTCCAACAATACGATTTACGGCACGCAGTATCATGAATATCCCGAAGCGCCAACGCTTCTTTTTGCGGACATGTCGTCAGATTTCCTCAGCAGGGAGATTCCGGCAAATAAGTTTGATTTGATATATGCCGGGGCGCAGAAGAATGTGGGTCCAGCGGGCGTCACGCTGGTGATACTTCGAAAGGAATTGTTAAAAATGATTGATAAGAGCCTGCCTTCAATGCTGGATTACCGGGTGTTTGCGGAAAACGATTCACTCTACAACACTCCCTGCGTTTTTGGAATATACGTATGCATGCTTACGCTGCGCTGGCTTAAAAAGATAGGCGGGTTGAAGGTGGTTGAAATGATTAACAACGCAAAAGCCGGGAAGCTTTATTC
The DNA here is from genome assembly GCA_964502525.1 of uncultured Chitinophagaceae bacterium. Classification (GTDB taxonomy): domain Bacteria; phylum Bacteroidota; class Bacteroidia; order Chitinophagales; family CAIOSU01; genus DATLYB01. The sequence goes on along the minus strand of CAZCXH010000033.1, from coordinate 7,239 downwards.
AGTAATTGATAAGAATGCATTATACAAGGGACACGCTGTGAAGGAAGACCGCTCAAAGATGAACGTGACATTCACGCTTGCCCAACCGGAGCTGGAGGATGAGTTTTTGGAGTCGTGCAAAAAGGAAGGCATCGTGGGCATCAAGGGGCATCGCTCGGTAGGCGGGTTCAGGGCTTCGATTTATAACGCGCTGCCGATGGAAAGCGTGGATGCGCTATGCCGCGTGATGGAGGAGTTTGCGGGAAAGCATCAGGCGGCAGAGGCGGTCAGCGGAAAGAGATAGGAGGTTCTTCTTCCGGATTCAAATATTTCATTACGTGATGAAAGTATTAGCCAATGATGGATTGGAGAAAGAGGCGATAGAGAATCTCCGCGCTGCCGGAGCAGAGGTGGACACAAAAAAAATTCCCCAGGAGCAGCTTCGCGACAGGCTGGCGGAATATGATGCGGTGGTGGTGCGCAGCGCCACGCGCATTACGAGCCGGGAGATTGATGCAAGCCCGAAGCTGAAGCTGGTGGTAAGAGCGGGCTCGGGCACCGATAATATTGACATTGACTATGCCCGTTCGAAAGACGTGACGGTGATGACCACTCCGGGGGGTTCTGCGCAGTCGGTGGCTGAACTGGTTTTCGCGCACCTGTTCACGCTGACGCGTTTTCTGCATGATTCCAACCGCAGAATGCCCCGCGAAGGCTCTGATAGATTCAACGATTTAAAAAAAGATTGCTCAAAGGGCATTGAGTTGAAAGGGAAAACGCTTGGCATTATCGGCTTTGGCAGCATCGGGCAAACGGTTGCAAAGATGGCGCTGGGGCTGGGTATGCGCGTGATGCCCTTCAAGCTGCATCATGAGGAGGTGAAGATCGAGCTTGATTTTCTGAAAGTGGGGAATGTGGCGCCTGTCATCACATTAAAAACTGTTGTGTTCGAAGACCTGCTCGCGCAGAGCGATTTCATCACGTTGCATGTGCCCTTTAAAAAGGGCGACCCTCCCATTATTTACAAGGAGCGGATAGCGATGATGAAAGACGGGGTGATTCTGGTAAACACATCACGGGGCGGTGTGATCGTGGAAAGTGATTTGCTCGCAGCTTTGAACTCGGGTAAAGTTGCTGCCGCAGGACTGGATGTTTTCGAAAGCGAGCCGCAGCCCGGGAAAGAAATCCTCACACATCCCCGGATTTCCCTGACCCCGCATATCGGGGCGTCAACACTGGAGGCGCAGCAGCGAGTTGGGATAATGGTGGCGGAGAAAATAATTCAGTTCTTTGGCATATAGCCGGAGTTTGTCGCAAAATCTTAAACTTTGCCCATTGGACTTTAAACTTCAAGCATGGTAACTATCCGACCATTTAAAGGCTATCGCCCCCTTGCTGAATTTGTCAAACTGGCGGCATCGCGGCCCTATGATGTGATGAACCGCGCAGAGGCAAAGGAAGAGGCAAAGGGCAATCAATATTCTTTCCTCCATGTCATCCGCTCAGAGATTGACCTGCCTGACAATGTTGATGAGCATGATGCCCGGGTTTATGCAAAAGCGCGTGATAATTTTCAATCATTTGTCAAAGAAGGAATTTTTCTGCAGGATGAAAAGCCTAAGTTATATCTGTATCAGTTGGAGATGGACGGACAAGCGCAAACCGGGGTTGTGGCATGTTCCAGCGTGGAAGATTATTTTGCCGACCGGATCAAAAAACACGAGCATACCCGCCCTGTCAAGGAATTGGACCGCATCAACCACATGACAGCAACGCGGATGCATGCAGAGCCGGTGTTTCTTGCTCACCGCGATGTTCCTGAGATAAGCGAGCTGGCTGAAAGAATTACCGGCTCAAAGCAACCCGTTTACGATTTCATGGCTGATGATGGAATCACGCATCGGTTCTGGGTGCTTGATGACGACAAGCACATTGACAAGCTCACCAGAATTTTCCGCGATAAAATTTCCTGCACTTACATCGCTGACGGACATCATCGCGCTGCCTCTTCTGCAAAAGTTGGCAGAGGAATGGCTGAAGAAAATCCAGAGCATGACGGAACGGAGGAATACAACTTTTTCCTTTCGGTGATTTTTCCGGCAAGCCAGTTAAGAATAATGGATTACAACCGGGTAGTGAAAGACCTTAACGGTTACACTACGGAAAAATTCCTGCAGAAAGTGTCTGTCAGCTTTGAGTTAATGAACATCCAAAAAAATGCAGCCAGACCCGGGCATCTGCATGAGTTCGGCATGTACCTGGAAGGGAAATGGCATCGGCTCACTGCGAAAAAAGGGACCTGGATGAATGACCCTATCGGGAGTTTGGACGCAACCATATTGCAGGAAAACCTGTTGTCACCGCTTTTGGGCATCAAAGACCCGCGAACGGACGAACGGATTGATTTCATCGGTGGGATGAGGGGATTGGCGGAGCTTGAAAGGCGTGTTGACAGCGGAGAGATGAAGGTGGCCTTTGCGCTTTACCCCGTTTCCATGGAACAACTGATGCAGATAGCGGATTCGGGAAACGTGATGCCCCCGAAATCTACGTGGTTCGAGCCGAAGCTAAGGAGCGGTCTGGTCGTTCACCGTTTTTAAGGCGTTCGCGCTCGTTTTTTTCCAGCTTGAGCAAAACGTCTTTCAATTCGCTCAGGTTCCGGATCCCAAACTGCCGGTACTTCCATTGCACACGCATTTTATAACTCTGAACAGTGCGGGCTTTAATACCAAGGGATTTTGCTATCTGGTCGGTCTTTCGTCCTTCAAGGACCAGCCTTAAAACATTTTGTTCGCGTTCGGTTAAAAGCATTGTTTGCCGTTTTTATATTTAAATTGAGGGACAAATCGCGCAGCTAACCGGTTAAAGTCTTCCCCGCGACCTGTCCCCTCCCCTGCTGGTGAGCAACCTGCGGGGATTTCTATACCACGAGTAGTCGAATTTCCGAAGGAAAGAGTCGTACTCTTGGTTAATACCGAACATTCTACAGTTCAATTGTTCGAAAACCTGAGTTGTTTCGGTATAATTTCAGCTGTTAACAAATCCATCACACTTGAAAACAGTATCTTTTATCCGACAGGAAAAGTAGAAGGGATATTTTTAAATTTCGGGGACAAAAAAATGCAGTTTTTTCAACGTTAAAATTCAGGCCTCGTGAACCATCGAAAAATCATAGAAGTATTGTCAGCATTGAGTTCGGAGCAACTCGAAAGGTTTTCTGACTTTGTCAGGTCGCCTTATTTCAACAAAAACACCTCCTATGCCGGCTTGTACGATTACCTCCAATCCCTGCATCCGGATTATCCCAAATCTGCAATATCTAATGAATCCATTTTAAAGCATGTGAAGGGAATTGACAGCGAAAATGATTTAGCGATTAAAATGACGCGCCTGCTTGATCTGATTGACAGGTTCCTTTCAATGGAATACAACCATGATGAAATTCTTGAACAGATAGGGACGCTGAAGGCATATAAAAAGCTGCACCTGAACAGGCACTTCGAATCGTTGGGAAATCAAATAAGAAAGGAGTTGAAAAACGAGCCGTTTCACGACTTTGATTATTTGTGGCGGGTGCATAGGCTTGAGGAGGAGTGTTTTGAAGGATTTAATCAGGGGTTGTTGAGAACACCGGATAATACTTTAGATAAGGTTTTTGAAACGCTGATGCGATTTTATTTAACAAAAAAACTAAGATATATGTCCGAGGCGATAAAGAGAGAACGCCTCCTTGGAACAACCATTAAGACTACCGACAAGGAGGAAGTTATCCGCTTTCTAAATCTCCGGAGCCTTGATTCTGATTTATATCTTTGTTTGTACGGCAACATTTTCAAGATGAATATGGAGCGGGAATCAGAACAGGCGTTGCCTTTCTATCAGCAAGTAAAAAGTGCTCTTAAGGCATTTCAGGACTTAGTTCCGAATGATGAAATCAGCAGTATTTGCGTTAGTCTGCAGAATTTTTGCCTAATTCAGATTAATAGCGGTAATCAAAATTATTTACAAGATTTTTTTGAGATAGTTCAATTCAGAATGAATAATAATGCGCTTATGGCGGAAGGCTGCCTGAATCCCCAGTTATTTATGAATATAGTCGGTGTTGCGATTAAATTGAATGAAGTTGCATGGGCTAAAGAATTCATTGGAAAATTCAAGAAATACTTGCCGAATGTTTTAAGAGAAGATTATTATCATCTTGCTATGGGGCAGCTATGCTATCATGAGAAGAAATATACAGAAGCTTGTAAGCAACTCGCATTGGTTGGTTATAATAAGGATGATGTTTATTTTGGATTTACCGTTAAAAAGCTTCTTCTAAAGATTGGATATGAAAGCGAAGATATCTATCTACTGGCTCCTTTTATTGCAACATATAAAAAACATCTTGAGCGTTATCGGCATAGAGTTGGAGAAAATATCGCCATTTTAGAAAAGTTCTTTAAATACTTTCGCATATTGGTGAACAGCGATGGAAACAGGATGAAAATGGAAATTCTTGTTGACAGGCTGCGCGCTGAAGATAACTTTGCGGATAGAGATTGGCTCGAACGGATGGCAGTAAATCGTATAAAAAATACTACTAAATTTCAATTTCTTAAACAGGTACAATTCAGTTAACCGTAATAAGTTGCTGTTTGTAAGTAGTAAGCGTCCAGGCTCTCACATAATATAAGCCCGGAGGCACATTGCTCAAATTTAATGTGCATTGGGTCCCGGAACAGTCTGTTTGAGCGACAATTCCCCGCGATTTACTGAACACCCGAAGTAAGGTTAGAGGATCATTTGGATTATCCGATGTTGCAATTAACAATACTCCTTCCATGTCAATATTTATACCTTGTATCTCTTTTACCGAAGTTACTTCAGGGGGTATATGGGAATACATCATCGCAAACGGTATCAGCGCTAAACACGTTATAACTAATATTTTTTTCATGGCAGTAATTAATTTGATGAATGAAATCTGCCTCCATCGGACCTCTTTATCTTGCTGAATGTGCCGTCAGTAAAGACTTTCAGCCGATGGGCGGGCTGTCATCACACAAAATATTTCGATGATGTTTGGCTATCAAGCGCCACTGAGGGGAGAGCGCATTAGACTGAGCAGAGCATTAGTTCAGTTGAGGAAGTGGAATCACTAATTGAATCCGTCCATGGCGCTTTTGAAGTGAGTGATTGATTCCGATGAGAGGTAAACCGCCCGGTCAACCACATGGAGGTAAACGGTGCGGTATTTCAGCAGGCTCACATGATGAAGGTTTACGATAGCTCCCCGGCTGCACCTGAAGAAACAGCCGTATTTTTTAAGCCTGTCTTCAAAATACTTGAGCGTTTTGGCAAACCGAAGATGGTTGGTTTTATTGATGATGCTCAGCGACTGCTGAAAGGATGAAGAAAAGTAAACGGTGGAATAATTATCGTCACCCTCAATCATCACGATATCGCTCACTTTCGGATAGATGATGATGCGTTCGCGTTCCTTGTCGCATCCGGTTTTGCTGTCGAATGACAGGGGAATGATGCTTTCCCAGGCAGGCACATTTCTCATGTCTAATTAAAATTTTACACTGCTTCCCCGCAGGCGCCCACCTGAACATTAATTGGGGATTTATGCCAGTTTTGTCAAGTTTTTTTAAAATATCCGAAGCCTTCTTTCCGCTTTTTGCGGAGCACTGCGTGAATATGCCGACAGAAGGATACGAGTTAATACTTATTCAACGTTGCTAATGCAGGGTGACATAAAGAGGTTGCTCGATGAAAAAGCCGCGCTTTACAACCGTCCTGAATTTATCGCTGAAGATCCTATCGGCATCCCGCATCAGTTCACGCGGAAGCAGGACATTGAGTTCATGGGTTTTATTGCTGCAACGCTCGCATGGGGGCAACGGAAAACCATCATCGGCAAATGCAATGAATTGATCCGGTTGATGGACGGAGCGCCTTATGATTTTTTGATTCATCACAGGGAAAAAGATTTGAAGCGGTTCTTAAACTTCACCCATCGCACCTTTCAGCCCACCGACCTGCTTTATTTCATCTCATTTTTCAGGGAGTACTACAGGAAGCATGACAGCCTTGAAGATGCTTTCGGCAGTTTTGTTTCTGTGGAAGATGACAATGTTCGGAAAGCGCTTGAAGGTTTCTACGAATTATTTTTTTCAATGAAAAATGTGCCGGAAAGAACGAGAAAGCATGTTGCTTCTCCCGCAAAAAATTCCACATGCAAGCGGCTGAACATGTACCTGAGATGGATGGTCAGGGATGACGGGATGGGCGTTGATTTCGGATTATGGAAATCAATAAAACCCTCCCAACTGCTTTGCCCGCTCGATGTGCACGTTGACCGGGTGGCGCGAAAACTCGGATTGATTCAAAAGAAAACCAAAGGATGGAAAGCGGTGCTTGAGCTGACCGGCAATCTGAAAAAATTCGATCCGAACGATCCGGTGAAATACGATTTCGCCTTGTTCGGAATGGGTGTGATGGAAAAGTTCTGAGGCGTGTTTTGATTTTCCGATAATTCTCTGTACCTTTTTTGTCGCATTTGCATCGCCATGATGGATACCGAGCTAATAAAAGAAACGGCAATTGACATCCGCGACCGCTTCGGGCTTGAGAAAACCCCGAATGAGCTGACCGATCAGCAACAACAGTATGATGCGCTTAAGAAATTGTTGTCAGCGCGGATTGAGGAAATGATTGACCATGAATTCGACAGGTTTGTCAACCTGCTTTACCGCATTGATATCAGTGAATCAAAAGTGAAAGAGGCGCTTGCAGAGCAGCCGTTCAGCAAAGGCGTGGAGAAAGTTGCGGACATGATTATTCAGCGGCAATTGCAGAAGATCGCCACGCGCAGGCAGTACTCTTCATCAGGACATGACCTTGAATTCGATATTTAACGCCATTTTTCTTCAAACCTACATCCCGGAAGGTGATTTTGTCATTCTGGTTGTTATTATCGGTGCAATTTATATTGGACTTTTCTTAATCCGCATAACAGGTCTTTTTAAGAAAGGGCTTTGCCCGGCATGCAGCGGCAAGCTGAACCGGAAGCAACGAACGCCCCTTGATAAATTATTAGCCGTCATCACGCTTAAAATCCTTCCGTTGAGGCGCTACCGATGCGTCCGCTGCGGCTGGGAAGGATTGAGGTGGAACGACTCCAGGCGGCCGAGAGACGCCTACTGAGGGTGATGGCGATTTCTTCTCAACTTTGACAGCAAATGGCGTTAACTGCTTGATAATCAGGCATAG
>CAZCXH010000032.1:2813-37357 GCA_964502525.1 uncultured Chitinophagaceae bacterium | reverse complement strand
CAGGCTATGCCACAGACTCACGCCAGTCAATTCTATCGCTTCCCGCTTGCATTCTCGGGTATTCCACCCCCCCACTGGCGCGAGTCTGTAGTCCAGCTTGAAGCGGGAGCGACTCGTGTCCAACATATCGGTAAGTTTCAATCTAAAAATTTCCCCACAGAGCTTGTTGGTTTTAAAGAAGAATCAACGATTGAGTGGTCACGAGTCGCCAGCGCAACAGGCTATGCCACAGACTCGCGCCAGTTGTAAAAAATCAGCTACGGCAATCCCGCATCCCAACTTCCATCCACATCGCCCAGCTTGATGCCGATGAAATTCTGATTGGTTTGGTTGGAAGAGAGTTGGTTGTAAGTTCTCACCGGGTCAAAAGGGAATGGAACGTCAGGACTTGGAAACACGTAATCGCTGTTGACGAATTCCCACAGCTTGCCTCCGGTAAATGTGGAATCAATGCCAAGTATTATTCTGTGTAACTGTAAAATATCTGCCGCAGTAACGGTGCTGCTCCCGTTCACATCCGCTGCGATAATCTTAAAGGGCGATGACAGTTTTTGGTTATTGAGAATGTGCGCCCTGACGAGGAGTATGTCAGCAATGGAGATGCCATTGACCGTCACGACATCATTGCTCTTTGAAGGCGCAACTGTATAATTTCCTTTCTTAGTTGCATCAAAAATATAACTTCCATCCATACCAGTGCTGACTGCCAGCGAGTTGTGTCCTGTAATACTGACCACTGCCGATTGAATGAACTGGCTGTCCGGTGTCATGATGGTGCCGCCAACAGAAACCTTTGCAGCCCACAATACGGCATCCCTGATATGGCTGATAAAGTATTGATCATTTGTATAATTGGCGCTTGCATGCCCAAGGGCGGTATAGAAGGATCTGCCGCCCCCGGGCAAATGCCTGTACCATGATATAGGGCGAATGCCGTCATAGCTGTTCACCTGCCCGTTTGGACCAACTGTTTGCTCTACCTCCAGCACGGGGATGTTGCCTGGATTATAATATCCATTCTCCCAGTAATAGTATTCTTCATTCTTCGCCCAGGGATCGGGAAGGCTGCCGGTTGAAGAATGCGTGCCGACCTTGCTTAGTTCGTAGAGAGGCGTTCCGCTTACATGATTATACGGATATTGCTGCACGCTTGCGCCCAATAACTCTGCATACCAGTCCCAGGTTCCGGTGTTCACCCCATCGGCAGTTGAATGTCTGTAAGTATCGCTGGCTGAATGGATGCCGGCAAAAGAACCTCCGGCATTGATATAGCTCTCGAAATTCGACCTTTGAGATGCGGTCAGAATGTTATCGCCCGAAGTGCTGGCAAACACCACCACCGCATATTGCAGCAGTGTTGAAAGAGAATCGAATGATGAGCCGTCAGTATCATTGTCAACAGTGAATCCATGATTAAGACCTAAGTTCTGCAACATTGCCAGTGACACTTGCCTCGTGTTGTGGTCATAACCCGATGTTTCAGTGTAGTGAAGGATTTTAAAGCCGGACTGAGCATCAACCTCAGGTGTCAATACAAGGATTAAAAAGATGATTCCAAAACAGAATCTTGAGGACGTAATCATTCCTGCAAGATAACGAAAAAAGCCTTTCACTCAACCCCGGTCAAATTTGCAATTCGAATGTTGAATCCACCAAACCTTAAAATGAACTGCTTCCTTTGTTTGAAATTATTATATTAAGACTTATTATGATTTCGGTATTCGGATTTAGAATTTCATCGGTTTTTCAAAGGACTCCAATATCCCTTTTAATCCTTAACACACCGAACTGAAGCGCCATCCGTTTTATAATCCTCGCTTCTTACCACAAAGCCGCTGTTAAAGTCAAGCCAATGGTACCACGCATAGGCGGGATCGGTACCGGTTGTGGATGTCCAGAAGTAGCCGTCATAGGTGATGTTGTAATATGAGCCTGTGCTGAACCGCGTACCACCGGGAAGGGCTGTGAAATTAGTTTCATTGGTGGCTGCCGCATTTGGACTTTGCCAGTGCGTCAAACCCGCTTCTTTCAACTTGCCACCGGCCAGGCTCTCATCACCCAATGACGTTGCCAGCGCAGTCCATTCAGCATCCGAAGGAACGTGCCACCCGACAGGGCATACATTTCCTGTATTCACTGCGAACCAGTTGTAGAGCCTGCCGTAGCTGTCGCTGTTGCCCGGGTCGTTCTCATAATCGCAATAAGCCCCGGTGGTAAGGTATGACCAATCCGTGGCATCGGCAACATTGGGAATGGGGGTTCCATCGCGGTACCTGGTGGTTTTCATATTTGGCGCCAGCCAGCATCGGTTCCCGATTGACACGGTGCTGTAAACATTGCCATCCACATCCGTAACGGTTGATACCGTGCATGCATTTCCGCTGCCTGCCACCGTTGCACTGTCAATATCGGTGCAGCCATTAATATCGGTCACTGTTGCCCAATAAATGCCGGGAGCAAGACCTGCAAGGTAGTCAGCAGTGGCTCCGTTGCTCCAGCTATAGCTGTAAGGTGGAGTTCCGTTACTAACTACAACGTAGATATTGCTGCCCGAAGCAGTGGCGACAATGCTAAGGCTGCATTCTTCCTCTTCAGAGGGCAGGCAGCCATGCATTAAAAAAATCAACGGAACGAAAAGGCTTACAAAAATAGAACTGGTTTTCATGCTTCTCTTCTTATTAAAGGTAATGAAAGTTTTAATAATAATTATGGAGAACCTGACAAAATAAAAATTCAGGAAATATGTTCATATCATACTAAAAAAAGCCGTACCTTCATGGCAACAATAAAAACCAAAATATGAAAACAGAAAATGCCGTTTTGATGAAACAAGCTCGCGAAGCGCTTGCCGGCAATTGGGGCCTCGCAGCGGGTGTCTTTGCCATATATTTATTAATCATCATCAGCATTCAGGCTGCTTCCCGGCAATCTCCTGTCATTGGGCTGGCATCTTTAGTCATCGGAGGACCATTTGCAACCGGCATTGCAATTTTTTCATTGAGCCTGTCAAGAAGCCAGCCGGCACAGATCAATCAAATCTTTGAAGGCTTCAGAAATTTCGGCACTTCTGCCGGAGCCTACCTGTTAATAGTATTGTTGGTTTTATTATGGATGCTGCTTCTGATAATTCCGGGAATTATTGCCGCCTTGTCTTATTCGCAGACTTTTTTCATTATTGCCGAAAATCCATCCGCAGGCGCGATGGAAGCTATTGACAGAAGCAAAAAAATGATGGAAGGCTATAAATTGAAATTATTCTACCTGGAGTTGCGGTTTCTCGGATGGGCATTGCTCTGCATACTCACCCTGGGCATTGGGTTCATATTTCTTTTACCTTATATGCAGGTGACCCTCGCAAAATTTTATGACGGCATTAAAGAAACTGCCATAGCCGAGAGTCCAGACTTGTCTCCCTAAAGTTTATGCTTGTTTCTTTCGCTTGACAAATCATCTTATTTGCAGAACCTGCGTATATCAAACACCCTGTTGGCATCTCCAACAATACGAATGGATGCAAAAGTGGCGTCACTGAAGCCAAAGCCTGAAATCATGATGCTGTAAAAGCCCGAAACGACATTCATTTCACACTGCTTTTGAATAATCATTGCCTTTTGGATTTAGGCGCAGCAAGGTTTTCCAGCACCGAATTTATAAGCGCCATGACGATACTGAATAACAGCGCCCACCAAAAGTTATCTACCTGGAACCCACTGATAAGGTTGGATGCAATCAATATCATCAGCGCGTTGATCACCAAAAGGAACAAGCCCAGCGTGACAATGGTGATGGGAATAGTGAGCAAGATCAGCACTGGCTTGAGGGTGACATTCAGCACCGCCAGCAGCAGCGCAACGAGCGCGGCTCCCAGGAAGTTTTCAACGTTAATCCCCGGAAGGATTTCAGCCGCAAGCATGATTGCCAACGCATTGATTAAAATTTTAACGATGAATCTCATGCCAGGAATACATGCGAAGATAGTTGTTCAACGTGAGTAACAAAAATATCGGACAGGACAACACGCATTAAATCAGTCTGATTATCAAACCCTTTCATTGCCGTTGGCTGAAGCCAACGGTTTAAGAATTGAGAAATAAACAGGCTTTAGCCAAATTTTTTTGTTTTCAGCAAGGTTGGGCTAAAGCCATCATTCTCGCTCTTTTCATCTCCGTTGGCTGAAGCCAACGGCAATGAAGTTATCCAACATTTTAATGCGTGTTGCCCTGAAACATCGGATGAAACGCTGCATTGATTACGATACTTTCAAATCCTTCCTTAAAATCCATTTCGCCTCATCGGGCTTGATGACCAGTACATCAACCGGTCCGCCAACTGTTTTGGCACGCGGCTGAAACTTTACTGATTCTATTGTGGTTCTTATTGCGTAAACGGCAAAGTCAATCGCGTCCTGCAGCGTGAAAAACGCCCAAGGAATATTATAATGCGGCAAAGCGTGATACATCCCTTTATCATCCTTCGAGTACATCTGCTGGATCAGCCTCACAAGGATATCCGATTCCCCGTCCCATGATGCGCCCTGCACCGGCTGTCCGTTTTTCTTCTCAGAATTCAAATGAACGCACTTGTCCTGTTCCGGAAAAACCCTGAACAGCTTTTGCCTGCGCTTTCCCTTTTCACCCTCGTAGCCAGCTACATGAAAACCTGTGTTCGGAACAGGATGATAACCTCTGAAATGCTCATTCAACTTTTCAGCAAAGCGGGTAACCGATGTTTCTTCCCCATGGTCGCTTATGAATGACTCGATAAAACCGGTGATCGGCACTCCATTAACATGCGCCTGCCCAAACGTGCTGACACCAAAGTTTTGCGGACTCAGGAAAGTCTTGTAATTGGAATCGCTCATGCCGGTGGTGACGCTGACAACCTGTCCTTTCCCCTGCTTCCGGTTGGTGTTCAGCGTTAGCCTGCTGTCGGAAGCCATCACAATGCCTTCCCTGACATATAGTGATATGATGAACGACATGATATAAAATTCAAGCTGCAAGCAGCAGGTGTTATCAGTTTGAGTCTTAAAGTCAGCCGCTTGAAGCTAACATCCTGCAAAAATACTTAAGGGCAGTTTTAAAAATTCTACCACTTGCTCCCTTTCCTTCTGGAGAGGGTTGGGGTGAGGCGATAAAAAGAGCAATTTTAGAACTGCCCTTAAATTATGAACTCATTAATATTAATGCATTAATATGCAGCAGTTAACCCAGCCTCACAAATACTCATTCGCCAGGTTTGCCAGTTCGCTCCTCTCCCCTTTTTCAAGGTTGATGTGAGCGAAGAGCGGATTGCTGTGGATGCTGTCAATAAGGTATGACAGGCCGTTGCTCTCGGCATCGAGATAAGGCGTGTCAATCTGGTGAATGTCGCCCATGAAGACAATCTTCGTGTCATCGCCAGCGCGCGAGATGATGGTTTTCACCTCGTGGGGCGTGAGGTTTTGCGCTTCATCCACAATAAAAAACACCTTTGCGAGGCTTCGTCCGCGGATGTAAGCAAGCGGTGCGATGGCAATCTTCTCGCGTTCGAGCATCTCATCAATGCGCCTTGCATTTTTCTCATCATGGGTGTGGAGGTCTTTGATAAAGTTGAGGTTGTCCCAGTATGGCTGCATGTAGGGATCCAGCTTCGATTTGATGTCGCCCGGCAGGTAGCCGATGTCGCGGTTGCCCATCGGCACAATGGGGCAGGTGATGTAGATCTGCCGGTAGCTTCTGCGCTGCTCCAGCGCACTGGCAATGGCGATCAGCGTTTTACCCGTTCCCGCCACGCCCTGCATGGTCACCAGCCTGATGCTGGGGTTCATGAGCGCATGAACCGCAAATGCCTGCTCGGCATTACGGGGCATCACGCCATACACCGATTGCTTCTCAACCCGTTCAATCAATCCCGTTTGCGGATTAAGATAACCGTAAACAGGTTTGTTGGATATATTTAATATAAAATAATGGTTGGCATCAGCCTTGTCTATTCCGAGAGCCTTTGGATCTATGCCGCCCCTGTTATAGATTTCATTGATAACGCCAGGCTCCACATCATCCATCACGGTTTTGCCGGTATAAAGCTTTTGCACGTCCTCTATCTTGCCCGTTTCATAATCTTCCGCCCGGATATTGAGCGCCTTGGCTTTCAGCCGCAGGCAAATGTCTTTCGTCACGAGCACCACCTTCTTGCCGGGATGATGCTTTTGCAGCGAGAGCGCAGCATTCAATATCTTATGGTCGTTCTTATCATCCCCGAACACGTGCGCGGCATTTTCATGAAGCTCGATTCCGTTTTCGTTGATAGCAACCTTGAACTGTCCCTTGTCGCTGCCATTCATGGGAATCCAGTCGTTGATGAGATGATTTTTTGAAATATCATCAATGAACCGGATGAATTCGCGCGCCTCGAAATTGCGCGTGTCGTTGCCTTTCTTGAAATGATCAAGCTCTTCGAGCACCTGTATCGGTATTACGATGTCGTGCTCTTCGAAATTCCTGATGGCGTTGTGATCGTAAAGAATAACGGATGTATCGAGGACAAAAATCTTCCTCTCCCGCAGGGGCAATGCTGTTTTTCCTTTCACTTGCTGCTTCTGTTTTCATGACAAAATGAAAAACAAAGTTTAGCCGGGAAAAATTGAAAGAGCGCTGAAATTATGAACAGAACATCTGTGATTGTGGAGTAGTTTAGGGGCAATGCATGCAACCTCCAGAAACACGAAACGGGAATCGCTTCTTTCGAAATGATTCCCGTTTCCACCCCGCTGATGCCATAGCATCCGCGGAACGTCAGGTTACCGTTATTGCGGCTTCATCGCTTGCGGGTTTCCTTTCGGATCGCTGCTTGCGAATCATCTTCCCTTTGAACTTTCCCCCCTGGCGGGATCGTGGTTCAACAGGACAACGGCATTGGTCAACATCCTTTCATGGACGAATCTGTAGAAAGAACATTTTCAAAAACCCACCCTTTATCGCTCACCTGCTGACGGCAATAATAGAGGGAGTTATTGCAGAAACCAAGCGTTTGTTGGAAATATTTTTTAAACATTGTTCCAACATTATCAACAGTAAGTAGAAGTTCGTAGAGGAAAACACCTATTGCATTCCCACGCATCGCATTACGCTATTTCCTTATTATTGCCACCGCAAGCATCGCCCACCCTGCAAGGAGCGCGACTCCTCCCATAGGGGTAAGGGGTCCCAAAAACCTCCAGCCGGCAGCAGCCATTAAGTAAAGCGATCCGCTGAAAAATAGAATGCCGGTGAGGAAAGCAATAAAAGAAAATCTGATCCATCGGCTTCCGGGCTTAGCCGCCATGACAGCCACGCATAACATTGCCAGCGTGTGATAGAAGTGATAGCGGTTGGCGGTTTCAAACCATTGCGTTTCATCAGGAGAAAGATGCGGCTTCAATCCATGCGCGCCCCATGCTCCAAGAACAACTGCGCTGAAGCCAAAACAGGCGATGATAATAATCCTGCCATTGTTCATGGTTAATCTCCGCCTTCGACCCTGTTAATCTCAAACCCGATCACATCAAGCGGCTTTTTGCCTTTGAAAGATGCTCCCATCTTTTCGGAGTAATAACATGAGAAAAGCAACCCGCGCAAGCCGAAGTTTAATTGGCGAAAGACCGGAGCTAACACGCCATTGCTGTTTTGGGAGTTATCCATTTTGCGGACTATCCATCGCAAAACAAAATCCGGCTTTATTGAAAGGATGGAAAGCACCATGCTCAAATCTTTAATGTCGCTTTCAGGCGCATAAGCAGTGAGTTCATCAATGTGCCCGATGGCGCCTGTTTCGGAGAAAGAAGGAAACTCCCCGTTTTTCGGGATCATCATATCTCCGATGCGGATGAGGGCTTTCTTTGCGCGCGGGCTTAAACTTGCCATGTTCAGTTCCGGGTTAATTGTTCACTTAACTTTTGCGAAAGCGCCATAACGGTTAATGACGGATTAATCCCTGGCGCGTTGGGATAGATGCTTGAATCAGCGATGAACAGGTTTTTAAACCCGTGAACGTTATAATCAGGATTCACAACCGATTTTCCGGCATCAGTTCCCATTATGCATCCTCCCATCAGATGCAATCCGAAATAATATGGCGAACGAACGATTTCTTTTGCTCCGCTGGTTTCTAAAATATTAATGACCGCTTCCAACCCGTCATCGCGCTTCTTTTTATCCAAATCGGTGAGGGGCTTCTTCACCGTCAATTTTCCTTTTCTATCAACCGCAATTTCACCGATGTTCTCGTCACGGATAGCAACTTCCATGCATGACATTTTTGTGTAATTGCGCATGATGTCCTGATGTTTTTTGCCGGTCACATTGAACAGCATCCCGATGGAGATGGGTGGAGCGAAAACATTCTCCAGCTTGAAACCTTGCTTGCGGAAATTCGGATCTTTAGACGCCACCGACTGGAAATAGCCTTTGTGGGAATTCACCGGCTCGTCAAAAATTCCGAATGTCATCCATTGCGGATGCGAGGAGAAATATTTCCCCAGGGCAGGAAGCTTCTCCCCGAATCCTGATTTCAGCAATAGGCTTGTTGTGCCGAATGAGCCACCGGCAAGAATGAGATTTCTCGAATAGTATTCAACATTTTTTTTATCCTTCACGCCAAATACCCGGGTCCGTTCATTGTTCACTTCAATCTTTTCCACCATCACCTCCGGTGCAATTTCCAATCCTTCCTTCTCCGCCTTTTGCACATATCCCACAAGCGAGCTTTGTTTGGAATCGCGATGGCAGCCTCCGAGGCAAGCAATGCAGTCATTGCCTTTTTCATAAGCGCAATCATTTTGCCCCTTGCGCAAGTAATGCCATTTGTAATCCAGCTTTTCGCACGCTTCTGAAAATAAAACCGCGTTGCGGTTTCTTTCGGATGGAATAAAGGTGTGCAGGCTCAGGGTTTTCTCAACCGCATCGTAATATGAAGACATCTTTTCCGTAGAGAAAAAATCAACTCCCGATTGCTGTTTCCAGGAATCAAAAGCAACATCATCAAACCGGTCAAGCAGGCATTGATTGACAATGGAAGTGCCGCCAACTACGCGCGCGCGCAGGAATACCATGCGGGCATCCGCATCAAATTCAAATCCCCCGCCCCAATAAAGCTGCGCAGAGGTGTCAGCTTCATTTCTGGGAAATGTCTCTTTGCGAAAAAACCTTCCGGCTTCCAGCAACAGGCATTTGGCGCCAGCTTTATTCAGATGATAGGCGAGATTGCCTCCGGACGGGCCGGAGCCGATGATGATATAATCGTACAATTCAGTTCAGGATTGTGCTTCCAAATTATACAGCGTGCGACAGGAACTATCGCACAAAGGTACAAACTGCTTATACAATTCAGCAACATTCTCTGTCGTCATCCACTGATAGTTTTTGAAACCCATGTCAATCAGGCTTCTCAGTTCCAACTCCAGCACAAGAGTATAGGATGGTCCGGTGATGTCGGTTAACATTCTCATCCCCGGAGCATCTTTATGCTTTTTAAACTCGTTAAGAATTTTTTTCCAGATTTCAATAGCTTCCTTGGCTTTGCCAAACTTGAGCCTGAACTCCATTCGTTCGATAATCATGTTTAAAACTTTTATCAAACAAATGTAAAAACAAAGTTTTTAACCCTGTAAAAAAAAAGTCAGGGCAACGATCAATGAATGAGCAAAACGTTTGCGGAGTACGGATATTGGAAAGGCAAAATAATGAGCGCAACAGGACGGCTCATAAGTTCCTCCACGCCACGCTGAGCAAGCGTTTTGCGCCCAACTTCTGTGTATAAAAACAATTGTCTTTAGCATACCAAACCGTGGCCGCAAACAATTTCTCTTTGGCGCATCATTGAGGAACTGGCTAAAGAACAATTACCCCTCCATGCTGTACTATACCGAAACAAGTCAGGTTTTCGAAAAATGGAACTGTAGATCGTCAGTATTAACCGTGAGCACATTTCGTTAGGAAACTCGACCACTCTCTATATTCTGGCCTTTTTTCGCTCATCCAAACCGGCAGGTTCTGATGCTTGTTCATAACACGTATCCGATTATGGTCTGGTTCACGGTTCGTGATATAATGAGCAAAGCCGTCTTCCGGAAGGTATCATTTCTTCCTCACATCGCTCACCACCTTGCCATCTTCCAGCGTTATCACACGCCTGGCGCGGTTGATCACTTTTTGATCGTGGGTGGAGAAGATGAAGGTCATGTTCTCATCTTCATTCAATTTTAACATGATGTCCAAAAGATTTTCGGCTGTTTTTGAATCGAGGTTGGCGGTAGGTTCATCTGCAAGGATAAACTTGGGCTTTGAGGCAAGCGCTCGCGCCACCGCCACGCGCTGCTGCTGTCCGCCTGAAAGTTCGGTGGGGCGCTTGTCAATTTTTTCCGCAAGGTCAACCTCCTTGAGCAGTTCGCGGACGCGCTGCTTTCTTTCGGCTTTCGACTGTCCCTGCAGCAGCATCACGAATTCAATATTTTCTTCAGCCGTCAGCACGGGAATAAGGTTGTATGACTGGAACACGAAGCCGATGTTTTTCAGCCTGAAATCAATCAGCATGTTTTCTCTCAGCGAGGTGATGTCCGTGCCGTCAATGATGATGCGCCCGGATGACGGGCTGTCCAGCCCACCGATGATGTTCAGCAGCGTTGTTTTGCCTGATCCTGACGGCCCTACAATGGCGGTGAACTCCTGCTTCTCGATGGTAATGCTCACTCCGTTCAGCGCGTTCACGGGAATGTGGGAACTGTTATAAACCTTGGTGATAAGTTCTGTTTTGATTACTTCCATTTTTTAACTTGTTCTGATTGATGATGCCGGATTAAGGCTCAATGCCTTGTAAGCCGGATACAGCGATGATAAAATGGCAGTGGTCACTACCATCATTATCAGCGTGGGATAAAATGATGTGTCGAGCGTTGGATAAACGATGACGTCAACATCGAAGCTCGCCAACCCTTTTGAGAATATAGAAAGGTCAACACCGGTCTTTCCCAGATAGCGGATGGTTGCCATGCCAAAAAATAACCCAACCGGCACTCCGGTCAGCGTCAGAAAAATTGTTTCGAGCATGATCATCAGGAATACCCGGAATTTATTCATGCCCACCGCCATCAACATTCCCAGTTCGCGGATGCGCTCGAGCACCGCCATCAGCATGGTGTTGATGATGCCGAACGCCATCGCAAGCAGGATGATGCTCATGAATATCCTGAGATACTGGTCCATTATCCTGCTGATATAATCCAGTTCGGGCGCGATGTCTTTCCATGACTCGACCGAAAGTGCTCCATACCGGCTTTGAAGTTCGGTTTTGAATTGATCTACAATTTTTTTATCATTCAATATGATGGCAATCTCGTGCAGCCCAATTTTGATGGAAAGCATTTCAGCCAGTTTGCTGCGGAAGATGAAAACGGTTCCTTCATCATATTTTGATGAATTGGTTCTGAATATGCCGGAGATGCGGAAAGCATCTTCCGCGATGTTGCCCTCAGCGTCCTGCATTTTGATTACGATTTTGCTTTTCAGCTTTGCGTGAAGGCGGCTTGCCAGTTTTTCCCCTATCACGATTTGGTTCCGGGACGTTCCGGCCAGAAAGCTGCCTTCAATTATTTTTTCAGAAATATTGGTGACGCGTGTTTCTTCTTCCGGCACAATCCCTTTTATGACAACGCCTGTGCCGGTCGTGGCGGATGTGATCATTCCCGGAGCCACCAGGCGGCCACTTGCGCCTTTCACATGATTATTTTCTGCAATCTGATTGACGATGCTGTCTCCGTCTTCGATGATCAGCTTGCTTTCCATGTCAGCGGTGAATCCGGGCTGATGAATCTGCAGATGCGAGATCTGCGTGCTGATGATGTTGTTCAGCCGCTGATCGGAAATGCCATACATGAATGATGAAGTGAAAATGCCCGCCCACAAGCCCAATCCAACCGCCACCACCACCACCAGGCTGCGTGTCTTGTTGCGCCAGACATTGCGCCATGCCACTTTCGTCACCATTCCGGAATAGCGGGTATTCATGCGCGCATGGCTTGAGAGGGTTCGAGGCTCAGGATGCGGACAAGCGGATAAGCCATGGACAACAGGGCAATTGCCATTACCGTTAACGCCTGGTATCCGAAAATTTCAGGCGCCACCGAGAATGGTATGATCGCTTCCATGCCATAAGATTCTGATACCTGTTTCAACTCATCCGAAAGCGGGATGGGGTGGCGATGAAAATAAGCCACAATCGGAAAGCTCGCCAGGGTTCCTATTGCCAATCCGATTAATGTGAGGAAAACGCCTTCCAGCGCCAATATGCCGAGAATGCGGTAGCGCTTCATGCCCAGCGCCACCAGCACTCCAAACTCATGCTGCCTTTCGGCAGTCATCATCAATACCGTTCCGAAAATTCCAAAGCCGATCACGAGATACAAAATGCACAGGACGATGATGCCCCCAATGCTGTCAGCTTCAATAGCCTGCACCAGTTCCGGCACCATTTGCTTCCAGTCCAAAACTTCATATTCAGCGCCAAGGTCATTGCGCAATGATTTCACCACCCCGTCAACTTTTTCAGCATCGGTCATGACAACCAGCGATGTAAGCCTGTCTTCCGCGTAAAAGAGCCACTGCGCTTCATGCAAGGGCAGGAATAAAAATCGCTTGTTCAGCTCGGGACTATTGAATTTCACGATGCCGCTCACGGAATATTTTCCGGCTGCATTGGCGCCATGATAACCCTGTCCTAAAATAACGATGGTATCGCCCGGCTCCACATTCAAAAAATTCGCAAGATCGGATGTGAGCAAGGCAGAGTTGTCATCCCCGCTGAAATATTTGCCCCTGATAGTTTTTTGTGAAAGATTGGTAAGGCGCTCTTCTTCCTCCGGGTCAACACCGACAACCATTACGCCCCGCGTATGCAACCCGCTGGATACGAGCGCGAATGATTCGAGCCTCGGTATCAGCCTCGCCATGCCGGGTATATTCATTGCCCGGCTAATCAGCGTATCGTTGCTGATAAAGCTGTTGTCAAGTGATTGTTCGTCCCAAAAACCTTTCTGATGAATCTGCGCATAGCCCGTATAAAACCTGACAATGTTGTCAACCATGTTGTCGTAAGAACCCAACTGCATGGAGCGCATGCCAATGGCGAAAAACACCGCAAAAAAAACCGAAGCTGAAGCGATTAAGGTTCTTCTTTTATTCCTCCAGAGGTTTCTCCATGCGAGGCTGATGTACATGAATCTGGCTGGTCTGCCGGGTTTTCCGCAAAATTAGGGGAACAGCGCGTTCCTGCAACCTTCACTCAAATTTTCACAACCACCCTGGCGTATGATTTATTGTTGATATTTATTTGCGCGGCATACGTGCCTGCCGCGAGATTTTTCCCTTTGATTTCAATATAGTGAAGCCCTTTGCCCAATTGCCCCGGCTCAACCATTTTGACCAGAGCGCCATTTGAGTTAAAGAGCATTACGGAAATTCCTGCGGGTTCAAACAAATAAGTTTTTACGAGAAAGTTTTCCCAGAATGGGTTAGGGTAGGTGCCGATGACTGAGGCGAGCGGACTTTCATGGCTTAGTCCTGTGTTGGCAGGATGAGAAGGGTCGGCTGGCGGTTGGATGACGGAAATATCCGAGCGGGGTGGCGCTGCCTGCTGGCTTTCCGCAAGCGCCTGCGTGTTATCGTTGGTGTACCAATACGGACCTGACGTCTGCGAATTGTCGTTTGGATTGGCGAGATCGCCCACCTGGTAGAAGTCGGCTTGTACGCGGGATTGATTCACATCGAGGATAAAATAGCCGTGATCATCAAAATCAACATATTTCACAAACGGGTTGAATGTCTGCACCAATGACTCGCTGATGGGAAAGCCCGCGTTCGGACTTGTGATGCTCGCGCAGACAAATTCAACGCCCAAAGGGTTTCCGTTGTGTTCAAGGTTGTTTGCCCAAGGCATGTGAATGTCACCGGTAAGCACTACAACATTATTAATTCCTTTCATGCTGATCGTATCGTAAAGGCGGTCGCGCTCAGCCTTATAGCCGTTCCATTGGTCGGCATTGATGGGACCCACGATGGGAGCCTCAACCGGTGCCATCACCACCTGCTGGCCGATTACCTTCCATTTCGATGAGGAAGACTGCATTTCACCGGAAAGCCATGCCAACTGAGCGGGACCCATCATGTTGCGCGAGGGATCGTCAAAGTTTGCAGTCGAGGTCTGCTCATCGCGGCCGATGATGCGGGTATCAATCATGAAAAGGTCAAGCAGGCTGCCCCAATGCAGGGTGCGGTAGATGCGGATGCTGTCGTTGTTGTCAGGCTTGCGGAAGGGCAGCCACTCATTGAATGCCTGCACCGCCATTCTCTTGCGTACTTCATAGGGTCCATCGGTTTGGTCGTCATGGGCATCGGCCCCTCCGCTCCATGAATTGTTGGCGAACTCGTGGTCGTCCCACACATTAATGAAAGGATACATCTGATGCGCAAGACGCAGGTCGGGGTCGAGGCGGTATTGCGAATAGCGCTGGCGGTAATCGTTCAATTCGGTGAGTTTTTTTGGCGGATCGTGCGGTCTACCGATGCTGCCGGCAGAACCGTTTTCATAGATGTAATCGCCAAGATGAATAACGGCATCAATGTCGTTCCTTTGGCCAATTTTCCGGTAGCTGTGATAATAGCCGTCAGCATAGTCGGCACAGGAAGCAACCGCGAAACGGAGCGAATCCACAGTGCCGGCAGGGGCGGTGCGCGTGCGCCCCGTGAGGGACGCCCTTCCGTTGTGTATAAATCTGTAATAATACCATGTATCGGATTGCAGTCCGCCTGCATCTACCTTCACGGTAAAATCCATTGATGCGTCTGTTGTAAAAGCGCCTGAGCTGATTGTATTGACGAAGGCGGTGTCGGTGGCAACCTCCCAGTCAACCGTCATTGGCGAGGAAGATTGATCAGGGGTAATGCGCGTCCAGATGATCACCCTGTCGCCAAGCGGGTCGCCCGATGCCACCCCGTGATAAAACGGCTCCAGCATCGGGTCAAGCTGCGTCCGCTGGGAGATGTAATCTTCCTGGGCGGATGCTTTCATAAACGCAAGGATCAACAGCAGAACGATTAGGCGAAGATTCATTGAAAATTGTTTTTGTTGACGGAAAATTAAGAATATAGGGGGAAAATAAATTGCCGCAAATGCCCTATGGGTGTCTCCTGAATTTCAATTTATTTCCGATCGGATTCGCAGGGCACATAAACCCCATGACAAACCATACCGGATTAAAACTCAAAGGAAATTAGTGGACGCCCTTCCCGATGCGCAGTTTTAAAGCATAGAAATTCTCTTAAACAATCCGGATGAAATTGCTGGAAATTAATCATGGCAGGACTTTCAGGCGGACTTGATAACTTCTATTTTTATAGCTTAATTGCCCAAAGTATTAATTTGTTGATGCCTGTTCTCTTTTCACCTGAACAATGACACGTTACGCTCTTCATTGGATTATCATTTTACCGCTTTTGTTTTTTTTTCGGGAAGGAAAGGCGCAAATGACCATCGTGTACCCGTCATCCGGTGAGCGGGAATTTTTCAGCATGCCTCCATTGCCTGTTACGGCTTCCGCAGCCGGAAAAGTCATCACCGAATTGGGAACAATTGTGCCGGCAGTAACAATCAGCCTTACAGGATCATCAAGCGGTGCAGCTGTAACTTCCGTCACCGGTCAGTATCATTTCGATCTTAATCCTGAAGGAAATTATGCTATTACACCGTCCAAGAACAATGACATCCTCGTCACCAATGGTATTTCCACAATAGATTTGTTGCTGGTCCGGCAGCATGTTCTTGCTACTTTTCCACTTACGTCCCCTTACAAGATCATCGCAGCGGATGTGGATGGCTCCGGAGCCGTTGGCACTCTGGATTTCCTGCTGATAAGAACGGTGGTGCTTCAGATTAATACAACATTCCCAAACGGACGGCTATGGACTTTTGTCAACAGCGATTTTGCTTTTGCCGATCCAAGGGTGCCTTTCCCCTATGAAAGCGCGAGGTCATATTCGAATATTATCCAGGATTTTCAAAACCAGGATTTTATTGGAATCAAACTGGGAGACGTGAACAACAGTTGGGATCCGGCTACGCCCAAGCAAGGTGCAATAGGCAATATGCAATTGGCAATGGATGCATACACCTCGATGCCGGGAGATGAAATAATAATTCCGGTGCGGGTGAAAGATTTCAAAAACATCAGCGGCTACCAGTTCACACTGTCATGGGATGCGGAAGTATTGTCGCTGCTCGAAGTAAATAACAAGGCTTTGCAGGGATATTATGGCGAGCAACGCAGGAGCGAAGGCTGGCTCACGACAACATGGTATTCGGAAACGACAGAACCCGTATCGCTCGATGATGAAACGGTGGCATTTGAATTGAAATTTCTGGTCGCGGGAAAGACAGGCTCACATTCTGAAATCAAAATCGGCTCGGAATTATCCGCAAGCGAAGCTTACAATGAAAACCTTGATTTGCTGGAAATAAAGTCAAGGAGCGGAATAATCAATGTAACTGATGACGGAATCATCAATCATCAACCACCAATCATCAATCTTCAAGTGTTTCCCAATCCTTTTAAAGAAACCGCAACTATTTCGTTCTCACTACCGGAGGAACAAGCAGCGGATATTCTGATTTATGATATTGAAGGCAAGCTGGTGAAAGAATCGCACGAATACTATTCATCAGGCACCCGCCAAATCCAATGGGACGGAAAGAATTCCATAGGAGAGCGTTTGTCAACTGGTTGTTATTTTATAAAGGTCAATATGGGAAATGTTACCAGCGTTGCAAAAGTAGTCCGCGTGGAGTAGCCGGAGTCGTGGGCCGTACAGGATTTGCATTCTCCTTTGCTTTTAATTGAATAACAATTGGTTAAAGGTAGCAAAATAAATTACGTGAAACTCTGGTGAAACAAGAGTGCCCTGGAAATGGTCACCGTGCGGGGGAGCTTGCACCACACCTCCTCCAGTATGATTGGAAGTCGTGACATCACAGACGGATGGATGCTTCCAAAGTAGTGAAACCGAATCATTGAAGTGTAGAGGTTCGCTCCTCTTTTGTTCCGCTCCAATTTACCCGCGATTTGAGCTGCATGGAATTTGGAGTTAAAAATCACCTTTTTTATAACCCGGTATATGTTATTGAAACGTCAAAAACAGATGCTATGGAACAGGAAATAAAAAACCAGCCTAAACAAGCCAGGGAATATTTGAGGACATATTTGAGCAAGAAGCCTGACGCCAAAATTCAGATAGCTTACCTGGCTTTGCAGGTGGAGCATTATGAAGGATTGCTAAGAAGCGCTATGGTAGCGAAATCCATGATTCTCAATTCGAATAATACATTCAGAAAAGTGGATGGGAATTCAAAATGGGGCGCGTGGTCATAATATGTTTATCATTGATGAATCTACGTTTTTTTGCCTAAGTATTCTTTGGTATTCTGGCGGTATAACAAAAAAAGTTCAATAATTTCTTCGTTTTTAGAAATGTTATTTTCTATTATTGCAAAACCGAGGGGCACTATCCTTTCATTGATGATTAACCTATCATTTGTCTATTAAATTCATGAAGGCTTTTCGATATTTAATTCCGATGTTGCTGATCCTTTCGGGAAGCAGCCTTCACGCTCAACTATCCGGCAGTTATACCCTCGGAGGTGATTCTCCCGATTTCGAAACTTTCACTGAAGCAATTGACGCGCTTGTCAACCAGGGCATAAACGGTCAGGTGATTTTCAATGTGCGCGATGGTGAGTACAATGAACAGATTACTATCCCTTCCATCAGTGGCGCTTCCGGTTACGACAATATTATTTTTCAACCGGAATCCGAAGATAACCCTTACGTGCTCCTTATGTTTGAAGGCTCCTCTTCCAATAATTATACAGTAGAATTGAACGGGGCTGACGGCATTACTTTCAGGCTGATGGCTATTGAAGCAAGCAGTGGGGATTACAGCAGGGCGATCGTCTTGCGCAATGGCGCCCACCACAACACTTTTTACGGGAATATGATCTATGCCCCTGACGCCACCGACTCCTCGACTGTCAAAGTCTTAATATATTCGGAACCTTCATTGGATGAATACAACCTTTTTTTGAACAATGAAATAGCAGGCGGCAGTTATGGCATCTTGCTGAACTCCACTGCGGGTAATGAAGGGGGCAACAGGATTGACAACAATATTTTTAACGGGCAATTCTCCGCAGGGCTTAAGCTCATCTCTCAGGATGCCGTTAAAGTAAGGCACAACTCTTTCAGCGGGGGCGATGCTGACACCGCTTACTCGTCTTTATTCTGCGAGAAGTGCGATGACAGCACAAGCATAACCGGCAATTCCCTGAACTCACCGGGGTTATATGGCATCAGGATGGAGAATTGCACTTCTGTATCGGGACGCGAAGGCATCATCAGCAATAATTTCATATTCATCAGGGGACCAGACCAGTGTTCGGGATTGAACCTTGCATCATGCACCTATCAAAATATTTATTTTAACAGTATCAATGTAGCTCCACTTTTCATATCTGACGGGCAGGGAGGCGGTGAGTTCACCTACGCTGCTGACAGCCGCGCAATCAATCTCCAGGGCGGCTCAAACCTGAAGATACTGAACAATATTCTTTCCAATCATTCAAATGGCTACTCCATTTATACCAATTCAACCTCAAATATTGCCGCCTCTGATCATAATGATCTTTATTCATCCGGGAACAAAACCGGTTTCTGGTCAGGTGTTCAGCCTCACCTTGAATCGTGGGTGGTCGCTTCAGGATTAGACGCAAACTCTCTGAGTATTGATCCCGGGTTCGTTGCAGCAGGCGGTGATATGGAGGAGTGGGAGCTCCCGGATTTGCACATCACGGAAGTTGCGCTGAACCGCAAAGGCGTCCCTGTTGCAGGGATTACTTCTGACATTGACGGAGAGTTTCGGGACGCATCGCATCCCGATATAGGCGCTGATGAAATTTCCCCGCCTGCAGTAGATGCCGGACTGCTTTCCATTTCGGAACCTCAAATGCCTTTTCCAAAAGGCGAAAACATGGTCAAGGTGGTTTTGAAAAACTATGGGGACTCTCCCCTCACTGATGTCGAAATCAACTGGGAGGTAAACAGCGCTGTTCCGTCCGTCTATAATTGGTCGGGGAATCTGCTTAGCGGTGATACCGCGTTAGTCGAAGTCGGAATCTTTGATTTCAGTTCTCATATCAACTACTCAGTTCGCGCCTGGACCTCGAACCCCAATGTACTTTCTGACACCATCCCCGATAATGATGAGGTGGCTTCCGACCTGTTTCCAGCCCTAAGCGGAGAATACACCATTGGCGGCTCATCGCCTGATTTCAGCAATTTCCAGGATGCGGTTGCAGCGCTCTCTCAAGGCGGAGTAATTGACTCAGTGCTGTTCAACGTCAGGGATGGCATTTATAGTGAGCAATTTGAAATCCCAGAAATCATAGGGGCTAACGACATCAACAGCATCATATTCCAATCGGAAACCGGTGACAGTGTTGCCGTCAGCCTTGAGTTTTCAGCATCATCCGTCAGTTCCAATTACGTTATCAGGCTCAGCGGTGCGGATGGCGTTACTTTTCGCAAAATGACATTAAAAGCAAACGGCTCAACTTATTCCAGGGTTATTGAGGCAGAGGATGGAACTAACAATCTTATTTTAAAAAATAACCTTATCCAGGGAGTCGGAGGAACCACAAGCACCAACAAATCCCTCATTTACTCTCAATCATTTGGCGGGAGTGACAACAATTTTATTTTCAGAAATAATCGCTTTGCTGACGGCAGTTATGGAATAAATCTTTCCGGAGATATGGGAGCGGAGATAGTTGATAATATTTTTGAGAATCAGCATCAATGCGCCATATCTTTTATTGATTGGACTTCCGCTTCGGTTCGGCAGAATTTCATTACCACCAACGCATTAAACTCCAACTATCGCGGCATCCAGATCACCAATGGCACGGATTCCCTGCTTATTTACAACAACCAGATCTTTGTTGAAAATGGCGGGTATGGAGTTTATCTCGCCAATTGTGCCGGAACGCCTGCAAACCGCGGTCTTACCGCCAACAATTTCATTCAAGTCGGAAGAGGGACAGGCAATGACCATGGAATCCACCTGGATCAATGCGCTTACCAAAATGTATTTTATAACAGTGTTCATATCACTTCAACAAGCGCGACAAACGGAAAGGCTTACTACAACAACCTTGGCGCTGATCTTGTACTGAAGAATAACATTTTCGCTAACACAGGAGGTGGCTATGCCATTCATGGAACTGGCGCTATTGCAGAATCAGATTATAATGACTTATATACTTCCGGCTCGGTCTTAGGGAACTGGGCGGGGACAAACCAAAACAACCTTGCCGCCTGGAAGGGGGCGAGCGGGATGGATGTACATTCGCTGAACTGGGATCCCAGGTTTGCTGCTACCTCTGACCTGCATGTGCGGCAACCCCGGCTGGATGCAGCAGGAACTCCGCTGGCTGATGTTTCCAATGATATTGACGGTGAGCCGCGTCATCCAACAACACCTGATATCGGTGCGGATGAATTCAACTTGCCGGTGTCCGAAGATGTTGGTATAGTCAGATTTTTGTCTCCCGCAATCCCGTTTGCCGGTGGAATGCAGGATGTAATTGTCCAGGTTAAAAGTTTTGACACGACTTTCAACAATGTGATTTACAATTTCAAAATCAATTGGACGGTCAATGGAATTCCGCAGACTCCTTTCGACTGGAGCGGCATCTTATATTATGGTGATTCTGCCGACATCACGATTGCGTTGGATTTTGACTTTGCCATATTTCCCGAACCCGATATTTCCGTTTGGACATCCCTGCCGAACGGCATTTCTGATATTAACACGCTTAATGACACCGCTTCAATAAAATTATTTGACGCGATGAGCGGAATATATGCCATTGGTCAAGACACCTTGTCTGACTTCGGAAGTTTCCAGGAAGCAATTGACGCGCTTATTTTAAGAGGGCTTGTTGATTCTGTTTTATTTAATGTGAAAGCAGGGACATACGCTTTCCAAGGCGAGGGGCTAACCATTCCGGAAATTGCTGGCGCGGCAGGTTCAAATTCAGTAATCTTCCAACCGATGACGGGTGACAATAGCAGTGTGACCATAAAAACTACGTTAAACTTACCCTTCCTGATAAAACTGGATGGGGCGGATGGATTCACATTCAGGAATCTAACTTTTGACAATATCCGCGGCAGCGTCTTTCATATCGCCAACGGAGCAAATGAAAATTTCTTTGTTGGAAATGTTATGAAAGGCTACGTTAATTCTTCATACTATTCCCCAAGTTACCCAAAGGAAAAGGGGGTCATATACTCGTCAGGCATTAATTACAATAACAGTTTCCTCAATAACAGGCTTGAAAAAGGCTCTTATGGAATTATCCACGATGGAGATATAACCGCTCCCTATAAAACCCAAAACTTAACAATAGCCGGTAACTATTTTGAAGGTGCAAAACGTGATGCGATATTTCTAACTGATGTAGATGGCATAGTAGTTTCAGGAAATCATCTCCAACCAATCGGATCGTCAGAGCGGGCTATTCATATCAGTTCTTGTACCGGGATCATGCAGATTGTTAAAAATCATATCTACATGGTCATAGGCGCCTATGCCGGGATTGAACTTAATATGACCGGTGATGGAATTAACACCGTGCTTATAGCCAATAACTTGGTTGACATGAACGTGTCATCTGCGAGTAGGACCGGCATAGCCCTGATAGGTTGCAGTAAAGTGGATGTTGTTTGCAACAACGTGCGCATAAAAGCCGGTAATAACTCTCATGCGCTCAGGGCGTATTCCGGAAGTCAATACAAGATAGTCAATAATATTCTTGCCAATTTTTCAAACGCTTCAAACGGGTATGCGATATGGACTAATTCAGCTTCTAATATTTCAGAATCTGACCATAATAATTTTTATACAACCGGAAGCAACCTGGCTTATTATCAGTCTGGCGCCATCTCTGACCTTCCGGCATGGCAGGCGGCAAGCGGGCATGATGATAATTCGCTGAGCGTTGATCCTATGTTTGTCAGCAGCAACGACCTGCACATCCGTCAGCCTTTGCTGGATGAAGCGGGATTGCCTCACCCTGAAGTGGCTGATGACATTGACGGGGATACAAGAAATGCGGTTTCCCCGGATATTGGCGCGGATGAAGTCTTGTTCGATGATGTAGGCATACTTGAAATAATAAATCCGGCTGGAGGGTGCGTAAAGGGAGAAGCAGGTGGTGTTTCGGTTCTACTTAAGAATTTCGGATTAAGCCCGCAGTCGGGCTTTAATGTCGGCTTTTTTCTGAACGATGCTCCGGCTACCATCGAAAATACGGGAGCATTAACGCTTGCCTCCGGGGATACCGCCATGTTCACCTTTTCGGGTTTGGCGGAGTTTCCCGACACCATTCACTCCGTCACTGTCTTTGCTGCTCTAAGCGGTGATGGGAATTTTTCAAATGACTCCCTTGAAAGACCGGTCCTTCGCTACAGTGATACGCTGTCCATCAACTTAACACCGGATAGTGCTGCGACTGCGTGTATTGGCTCATCACTTACCATCAGCGCAGGAGGGGCTGATTCTTACCTTTGGAACACAGGCTCAACAAATAATTGGCTGACCGTGCATCCTGAGTCCGATACTCAATTTGTAGTTACCTATTTCAAATCCGGAAAATGTTCCGATGACACCGTGCGGATAACCGCAAACATGCCGCCCGCGGTTGAATTTACTTTCGGGGAAGGATACGACAGTTCCTGGGTGCATCCTGACAACGGCACTTCTCTCTCTCTCTTCACTTTCTCCGCAGACTTTTTTGATGACGAGGGCGATCTGCCTAAACCGGGCTTCCCAAAAGTGCAGCTTGATTTTGAAGGAGACAGCTTATTTGGCAATCTCAGCGATTTAAATTTTACCATGTTTGAAGCGGATCCCTTAGACCAAGATGCAACGGATGGAAAACGCTACCTATATTATGCGGATAACATCGGAGAGAGCAACAACTGGCAGACACGCATTGTAGCCGAAGACCTTGCAGGATGCGCAAGTGTTTCATCCTTAACGATGGAGCCGGTGGTTTCAGGCGGGCTGCCTGACCTCACCATCTTCGCCAACGACATCACCTTCAGCGAAAAAAATCCTGACATCGGTGAACAGATCACCATCTCGGCAAAAATCCGTAACAACTCTGATTTCACCGCTTATAACTTTCAGGTTTCGCTCTACCAGGAAGACTCTCTTGTTTCAACCCTGACGCTCGATTCGCTCCGCTTTAATTCCAACAGGACCGTTTCATGGGCGCACAGTTTCACGTATGAAAACTTTTTCCCGATGAAGGTCGTGATTGATGAACCCAATGTTGTGAATGAAATAAACGAGTTGAACAATTTTGCCATTCGTCCGGTAATAGTCGGGGATTATAATGTGCCGGGGGAGTTGAGCGTAACCGCATTTCTTTCCCCGATAACAGTCTATACTGGTCAGCGTGTTTATTGCCATGGCAACTCCGAATATTCAGGCGTTTTCGGGAGTGATTTTGATGTTTCAGGAGCCGCAGTGAGTTTTCGGGTTCTTGTCGGGGAGACACCTACCGGAGCCGCCTTTACCGGCTTCACCAATGCAAATGGCGATTTTATCAGCGAAAATGGGAGTGACGGTATTCCCTTCACCATCAGCGCTCCGGGCACCTATACCATCGTGGGAGAAGTGACTGATTATACCCTCGTTGGCGAATTTGGACCGCTTACGCTGAACGTTATAACGCGTCCGCACGGACCGAATTTAGTCGGCAGCATAAACATAGCAGCGTGTAGCAAAACATTAAATCACGACAGGGCAGCAGCGAATAAGCCGCTCAATGGTTCGGCCACGCTTCGAAATACAGGGGAGGAAGATGCCGGTCCATTCCGTGTGGTTTATTACACGTGCGAGACGACAATCAATGACACCGTTATTCCATCGCTTGCAGCAGGCGCTATTTTATACCTGCCGACTTTCACAGTTGAATATAGCTCGACCGGTGATTGCTTTTATGATATTCAGGTGGATGCTGATGATGAAGTTGCTGAAAAATCAGAATCTGATAACTCAGACTATTCGGAGGTCACTGTTATTCCGAATCTTCCTGACCTTTCACCGGAATCAAGAAGTTTAGTTGCCAACCCGGATGAGCCAACCATTTTACGTCATACAATTTCCAATACGGGCGGGGCATCTTCAGGCATCTTCTATGTGAGCCATTATGACTTGAGCTCGGGCTTTGAAGAATTGATTGGCACCGACACCATGCAGGATATTTCCGGCTGCTCATTAGCTTACGGAAGCATTTCCCACACCTTCACCACAGCCGGAGTCCATCCGATTTTGATCAAAGCGGATAACCCTTTTAATATTGTTTTGGAATCCAATGAAGCGAACAACACCACGCTTTATCATGTTTATGTTCTGCCTGACTTTGAAGTCAGGTATTGGGACTTCTCCGTTGATCCAGCAACACCGCGAAATCCGGGCGATACGCTGCATCTGCGTGCAAGGATTCAGAACACCGGCTCCGATTTTATTGCGGGAGATTCTCTGCGGGTGACGTTCAGGGTTGATGCAGCCGGAGCAAATTCAATCAACTCAACCATATACACAGGTGGAATAGAGAGAGGGGAATCCGCTTTAGTCAGCTATCCTATCCTAACTCCTCCATTTGGAAATAATTTGCTGACTGTGACGGCAGATTCTGCCGATGATATTACGGAACGACTTGAATCTAACAACGCTGACTATTATCCGCTGTGCTGGGATTTTGAGTTTAAACAATGGGGATCCACACTCCTTAAGCCCATTTATGCCGGCACCCCGGTTAACCTGACATTATCCATATACAACAGTGGCTTGTACACTGCGGATACGCTTTGGACCTATTTTTATATCAATGGGGAGTTGGTTGGTGCGGATGTCAAGTTGAATGTCACTCCGGCTTTTCCAACTTTCACCGGATTTAGAAGCCACCAGGTAGGAGGTTCCATCTTTTACACCTTTCCGGAAGCGGGCATTTATGATCTTGACGTTTATTTCGACCATCCGAACGACTGGATTGAGTGCGATGAAACAAACAACCATGTTTCAAGGCAGATTGTGGTTGGCAATCCCCGGAGTGATTTGCGCATCCTGAGCCATCAGATTTCTTCCAGCGAGCTGAACCCCGATGAAAACGAGCCGGTTGATATTTACCTGTCTTATGAAAATACCGGAGCGGCTGCCAGCGATTCATTTACCGTGCGCTGCCATGTGGACGATGTGCAGCAGGGGCTTGACATCAACGTTGCGGGAATAAGCCAGGGGCGCGACACCACTGTTGCCGTCACCCAGCCTTGGAGCACACCGCAGCCGGGGGCGCATGTCATCAGGGGTTTTGTTGATTATTATAATTCCGTGGAAGAATCTTATGAACTGAATAATGAAGCATCGCGGGTGATCATCGTGGGCGATGCCCCGAATCTTTTGGTACAGGATATTCTAATATCTGATTCCGTTTACAGCGAATTCTCGGATTACGGCTATAACATCCGCCTGAACGCAATCATCGAAAACGAAGGCAACACGGCATGTGCTGCCGATGTGAAATTCTTCTACATAGCGAACCTGAATGACACTATAGAAATCGGTTCCACAAGCATCTTTGTTGACCCGGTTGATACGGCAATTACCTTCATGAACTGGGACATTGCAATCGGTAATCCGATCATTCACGTGAAAATAGTCAACAGTAATCCTTTGGAATATTGGTACGGGGATAATGAGTTTTCCAGGTTTCTTGGTCCAACATTCAGAATCACCGAGGTACTCCATCAGGACGTGTCGTGTTATGGATACAGCGATGGTAAAGTTGCTGTCAGTGGTTCGGGAGGGTTGCCTCCTTATTCTTATAAATGGAGCAATAATGATCCTGATTCTGTGATTGCAAATATGCCACCGGGTGTTTACTCGATCACTGTGACTGACATTGGCGATTTTACGACTACTGCAAACCTGACCATCATCGAACCGTTTTTAATTCATCCCAAACCGGTGGTGCAGGCGTCCGGTGATTCAGTTATTTGCGATGGAGAGAGCGTTACTTTATCTGCTGACCTGACTGAGAATATTTCCTGGACGAATGGACAAAACGGTTCAGCTATTCAGGTTCATGCTACTGGGGATTACAAGGCTTATTATTATGATTCCGCTGGATGTGCAATCTTCTCCGAACCTTACCATGTCGAAGTCATCAAGGCGCCAGTTATCACCACCTATCCTTTCAATACCAGTTGCATTGATGATCCGGTAACAGTTGGATTTGCCGATACCATTCCGGGAATCAATGATTGGACTTTTGCATGGTCAACAGGGGATACCTCAAGGACTATTATTGTTGCTCCACCGGATACCACTACCTATATGGTTACCGGTAACCACCAGATTGGCTGTGCATTTACTGGTAGCGCGACTGTGTTTATCGCATATCCGGTTCCGGTTGGCTCTGTCAGTAGCATGCTTCCTGCTGACGGTGCTGATGATATAGACAAATTCGTTCAACTGTCATGGGGACCGGGTTTAAATGCAACACATTATGACTTATATGTTTGGCCCGATACGTTGCCACGTCCGGCCATTCCCCTTAAATCCAACATGACTGATTTGGCATTTTTGTATCTTGGGGAAAACGGTTGGGTCAACAATTGGTATGGAAAAAGTTTCAACTGGCAGGTGGTATCAAAAAACTTTTGCAACTCATCTGAGAGTGCCGTTCAGACTTTTTCCACCCGCCACCTGCCGGATTTGATAATAGAGAACGTTCAATTGCCTGTTTCTGCTTTTACCGGGCAAACCATCAGTGTGCAATTCACCGTGAAAAATATAGGACGTGGAAAATCCATTGCACGGAACACATCCGGATGGACAGAGGTTTTGTTTTTATCTCAAGATCAATTGGTAAATGTGGTAACCGATGCGCTTGTGGGCCAGATACCAAATCCAAGCTCCCTTAACCCGGGCGAGCAATATGTTCAAACGGCATATTTCCAGATACCCGATGGATTCCAAGGTCATTTTAATTTATTGGTAGTTACCGGAGCCAGAATGGGAACCGGGTCAAGCGTATTTCCAATGTCGGAATTTATCGGCTCTGTTATAAAAGAGAGCAACTACTTTAACAACATGGGAATAACAGCCATTCCCATGTTTGTAAACCTCTCTCCACCTCCAGACTTGCAGGTTACATCCATCATCAAGCCTACGACCGCTTTCTCAGGTCAGCCTATCAATGTGGAATGGACAGTGGAAAACAGGGGTACAGGCGTCACGGTGATGAGTGGCTGGGAAGACCGTGTCTATCTGTCTAAGGATTCTGTTTTCAGGGTTGGCAGCGCGACATCATATGAGACTTTTAGTCATCAAGGTATTTTATTCCCCGGAGATAGTTATACCAACACCCGGCACATTATATTGCCGGAGGGGGGTTATGGTAAGTATTATATCTTCATCACTACAGATTTTGAGGATATGGTTTTCGAGCACACGTGGAATGGAAACAATACCGCTCGTAGTGATTCCATCAACGTAGTGCTCACGCCCCCACCGGATATTATTGCGGAAAATATCCATCTTTCAATAGATTCGGTTAACCTCAACGAGCTTGCCCAGATTAACTATAACCTCCGGAATATCGGTTTGTCCGTTCCGGATGCTTCTTCATTTCAAAATCATCTGTATATTTCCACTGCACCGTTTTTCCATCCTGATTCTGCGATAGGATTCGGCAGCCATAGCTCGTCCGCCCTGATTGAACCCGGGTTTTCATTGGAAAAAACGCGCAGCATCCGGATAAAAGATTTGCCTTCCGGCAAATATTATATTTATGTTCTTGTTGACGACAATGACCGGATTTATGAGCATGGGGGAGAAGACAACAACGTGGCGAGAAGCGACAGCACATTCACCTTGCTGAACCCGGACTTGCAGGTGGCTTCTGTTGCTGCCCCCGCTGCCGACTCTGCGGGAAAAGTTATTCTTGTTGAATGGGTGGTGCGGAACAATGGTCCCGGGAGCATTCTTGCGTCCTCGGAATTGCGCGACAGGGTTTATCTCAGCCGCCACCCTAATCCCGATTCGGTCATCTTACTGGGCATGACGGCAGAAAGAGAGATCAAGAATACCTTTTCCGGTGATACCCTGCATCAACAGCTCTTAGTCAGATTGCCGAGGCAGATTTCAGGGCAATGCTACATTTTTGTTGAAACTGATTTTGCTGAAGCTGTTTTTGAGGGAAATAGCGAAGACAACAATATTTCGTCTGCAAGCATCTTTCTTTATCCTCCTTCAACTCCTGATCTGACGGTTGCGCAGTTTGCGTTACCTGATCCACCCATCCGGGCGGGAGACAATGTGCAGATTGCCGTAACGGTTGAAAACACCGGCAATGCCGGGATTAATGAAGCGATATGGAACGATTTGCTTTACGTTTCCACTCAGCCTGACTTCAGCGATTCCACCGCGAAACTGCTCAAGAGCGTTACGAACACCTTTAACCTTTTGCCGGGCTCCAATTATCAATTGCTCGCCACGGTTCAAATGCCGCCTCCCTTGCTGCTGGGCGCTCCAGCCGACTCGGGAGATTGCTATCTCTTTGTGAAGCTGGATAATGGCGATGCCATATTTGAATTTGACGGAGAGCATGACAATATTCAACGGGCGGGACCCTTGTTTGTATCTTCACCCGGAAGGGTTGACCTTGCCGTGGCCTCATTAGTCCTGAATAATACATTATCGTCAGGAACATTGTCAACCGTAAATTGGACGGTTACTAATGCCGGAGTTTCCACCAGGTTATGGGGGCATGCTCAGTGGTTTGATGCCCTTTATTTTTCCGTTGACGCGGTGTGGGACTCATCAGATATTCTTATCAGGCAGTGGCAGCGTGATGCGGCACTCGGAAACGGAGAGTCCTATTCTGCCTCCGAGCGTTTTTCGGTTCCCAACGGCATCTCTGGCGACTTTTATTTCCTCATGGTAACCGATCATACTTATCTGGCTGCTTCTGATACATCGCGTCAGAACAATTTCAGGGCAGTTAACGATTCTGAAGGCGCTCCGGTGCAAACCCATGTAGAGTTGTCGCCTTCGCCCGATCTGGTTATCACCGATTTCCAGGTGCCGGTCAGCGCCATCAATCAGGATCCCATTACTGTGTCGTGGACAGTTACCAATCAAGGCGATACCACTGCCCTGCCTAACTCCTGGACAGAGAGTTTCTATTTATCAACAGATTTTAGCATTGGCGGCAATGATCAGGAACTGGGCAGTTACGTTTATCCTGATTCATTGCCCGCGGGCGCAAGCTACTCGCACACCGCAATTCTCGATTTGCCAAACTTTGGCAACAATAATATGTTTCCTGCCAACCGCGTGGTGCTGATGCGGACGGATGATAACAATCAAATCTATGAGAACAACGGAGAAAATAACAACACCGCCTTCGGGATGCTGCAGATTGACCCGCAGGAAATATGCGACCTTACGGTGACGGACGTGTCATTCAATGACAGCGTCACTTACTATTCTGGTCAGCTCTTATTGGTCCATTGGGTGGTTAAAAACATCGAGCATATCAAGAGCGCGCTTGGCGGTCTGGATGATGCCGTTTATTTGTCAGAGGATACCGCATGGGATGTTTCGGATATTTTTCTTGGCATGCGCAAGCGCGATGAGGTGAATATACCGCCTCAATTCAGCTTGCAGCAGAGCATTGAAGCTGCGCTGAACAATGTTCCCGTTGGTGATTACTATGTTATCGTGCGAACGGACGCTACTAACAGGAAAATAGAAGCAAGCGAAAATAACAACACCGGGGTGTCGCACTCCCGGCTGCGGGTTGACGTGCCGGAATTGCCCCTGAATGTGCTTACTCCCGATACTTTGAAAAATAACAGCAACCTTTATTACAGGATTGAAATCAACGATACGCTTTCTGGGAAGGATATTCTGGTAACCCTCAAAGGCGATTCGGCTTCAGCCTTTAACGAGATTTATGCCAGGCACGGGCAATTGCCATCCAGAACGGTTTATCAGCATAAGCACGACACCCCTTACCAAGGCAACCAGGAAATGGTGATCCCTGATTTAAGGGAAGGAACGCAATATACTCTTGCCTATGGCAACACTCCGGCTGACACCATGCAGAACATAAGCCTTTACGCTGAACTGCTCGAATTTCAGATACGTTCGGTGGATGCCAACGTAGTCGGCAACTCCGGCAATGCAACCGTGCGGATCAAGGGCGTGAAGTTTACCAATGACATGCAGGCGGAATTAAGGTCTTCCGATCTTGAAGCACCGATTGTTGCGAACCGGGTACGCTACGTCAAATCAACCGAAATATTCGCCACCTTCGCTCTTCTTGGAGCGGATACGGGTGTGTATGACCTGATAGTGAAAAAGCCCGATAACCAGGAAGCTGTATTGGAAAGCGGCTTGTTTGTGGTGGCAGGCAGCGACAGCAGCTTCACCATAAGTGTCAGGGCGCCATCCTTCACGCTGAAAAATACTCCTGTTTCAGTTTCAGTGCACATCACCAACACCGGCAACATTGACCTGCCTAATCCGCACAGAAGAATTGTCGCCCTCTCAGGAGAGCCGTTGGCATTTCCATTGGAAGAGTTCCACTCAGAGCGAACCGTCCTGGATTTGAATTTCCGGGAGCTTGAGGGTCCGACAGATGTCTTCAGACCAGGGGTGACAGCGCATCTTACCATAGTGGTGAAGGCGCCCAACCACGAAGGATTTATACGCTTGAGATTATTTGAATAGATATTTAGTTAAGCAATAAGCCAATTTGAGATGAAAAAAGAATTGCTTTTATTAATGCTAACCGCCTCCTGTTTCGTGGTTTTCTCGCAGGCTGATGCGGGGAAGGATACGACCATCTGTACTCCGGGGTCTCCGGTGACCATCGGTACTGAAGATAACCCTGACTATTGTTATACCTGGGAGTCAAGTGATGGTACTTTTAGCAGCAAACTTGCGACTCCGGAGGTAAGCCCTACAGTAACAACCACGTACTATCTCACTGTCACCGGCCCGAATTTTAGCTTTACAGATGAGGATGATGTAACTGTTTCAGTTTATGATATTGAGTCCGTAACATTTGAAGAAGATCAGTCAAGTTTAGGAGGATACGGGTTTGACGATAAATCGAGTGACGGTCCCTGGATAAGCGTTGCCACTCTTTCCTCTACAACTGCCATTGTGAAAACCAACCCTCCTTCTGAATTCAAGGGAGTATATTTAGCTGATGGCGAGGAATCCTTTTATACTCTTGTAAATCGGGTTCCTTCGTCAGGGGAATATACATTTGGAATACAAGTTTACAATACGGGAGAAGGAACCATTGAAGCCAGGTGCGGAACGAAGGATGGACCTTTACTGTGCGAATCATGTTCATTGAAAGTTGCAGTTTATGATATTTTACCTATTACCCTATCCTTAGTGGAAGTTCGGGAAGACGATGAAGAGACAAGTGTGCCAATTCCCTTTTTTGCCCCTGCACTTGAATTATATTTAGATCACGCCTATGCTCAGGCATGTGTAGAATGGTCAGTTACGATTGAGCCTTCGGTCTGTGAATTAAATTTTAATTTAAATAATAATCCTATTTTGGATATGCCGGAGGAGTCTGATTTGATAATATCCGGATGTCCAACAGGGACTGGCAAAACGTTATTTTTTCCGAATATGATTATTGACCACGGTGCGTTAGGATTTAATGACATTGGTAACAATTATGGATTCATATCTTTGATAAATATATTTAGCGAAGATGGCCATTATGATAATGTGTTGAGTATAATTGCCCATGAATTAGGCCATTCTTTAGGATTAAGTCATCCTCAGTTCAATTGCGTTGACCCGGGTGCACTCTCATGTATATCATTTGTGGATCATCAGAATCTAATGACAGGCAAAAACTGTTGGTCTCAGAGGGATAAACTTCGAAAATGCCAATGGGATATTATTAGGTAATAAAAATGGGAAATAAAATAGCTTTGAAATTAGTATTGGTTTTTTGCGTGTCGGGATTACATTATGTATCCTCCGCCCAACCGGGTTCTACATTCGATGAACTTGCCGGAAAGGATACGGTCGTTTGCGTTCCTGAAACCCCTGTAACGCTTGGCAACGAAACGGCTCCAGACGACTGGTGCTATACATGGGAGCCCGATGACGGCACTTTGGATGATATAAAAGCGCGCAATCCGGTTGCAACTCCTACTGAAACAACAATATACTATCTGACGGTTACCGGCAACAATTTCGAAATTCACATCAAGGATAAGGTGGAAGTAACAGTCGCAGAGTATGAAAGCGCGGAGTTTATTGATGCGGATGGATCAAGATATGGCTTCGATGACGTCACTAATTTGCCCGGAAACCCGGGAGATGGTTCTTCCATTCCATGGAAATCGGTTAGAAAGGCGGATGTGGACATGGTTAGAATTGATATAAAACCTGATCCCTATAAAGGAGGAATATTTATAAAAAACAACCATGAGGGGATGGTAAAAATTTCTCTGACGAAAGTCAGAAATAATCTGGAATTTGTTAATGTAGATGCTTTATCAGTTGGAACTGCTGAAATTGATGCTAAATGTGGCGGTCCTGAATCAAGCAATCTGTTTGGGTCAGGAGTTGGATAAAAAATAATCAGTATTTAAAAATCATAAAATTGATTATTGGGAAGACCACTATGAAAAAATTCAAAATACAAAACCGAATAATTTTCTGCATTTCTCTCGCAGTTGTTGCACTCCTTTTCCTTTTACAGAATAGTGTCAGAGCGCAGATTACACTTACAGCGTTGCCGGCTGATTGCAGCGGTAACAATGGAGGTATCATAGTATGGGTGAATAACGTGCAGGCGCCCTATCGGCTTGAATGGAGCGGTCCAAGCGATGGCTTTATGGGTGATTTGGTACCTCCGGCTCCTTTTATTATTGAACCTTTAGGAGCAGGCACCTATACGATAAAAATTACGGATGCAAATGATTGCGAGGGCGAGGGGGAAAAGAGAGTCCCCATCAGTGATTGTTGCACTTCGGACTGCGGCAACGACATTGATGCCAGTTCCACAGCTTACTTCCCGGCATTTCTTAAAAATGGTCGCGGGAGATACGTCAATTCTCCCGGTCAAATTAAAATTCAGGTTATAAGACCTGTTGACCCCAATGACATTATCGGTCCACCCGGCTTTGGCGCGGAAAAATGGGTTTCCGTCAATGCCGTGTTGCCTTACACCATCCGCTTTGAGAATGATTCACTTCAGGCTTCAGCCGCAGCGCGCAAAGTGCATATCATACATCCGTTGAGCGCGCATGCCGACATGAGCGCGTTCCGGCTGGAGAGCTTTGGCTTTGCCAACCAGATTTTCACAGTTCCCCCTAACTTGGCATTCTACTCTACCCGTCTCGACCTCCGTGATTCGATGGATGTTTTCGTAGATGTGACAGCCGGTGTGGATGTCATCAGAAAAGAAGCGTTCTGGCTCTTCGAAGCCATAGACCCTGCCACCGGGCTTCCCCCCACCGACCCGTTCCTGGGCTTGCTGCCGGTGAATGACAGCACGGGCGCGGGTCAGGGCTTTGCCAGCTTCACCATCAAGCCCCGCCCCTCCTCCCAAACAGGAGATACGCTGAACGCAGAGGCATCCATCGTTTTTGACAACAACGCCCCCATCCTCACCCCCGAAATTTTTAACATCATTGACGCGCTGCCTCCTGCCAGCAATATCTCCGGTTTTGCCTTCGGAGCCGACTCCACCAATGTGGTCCTCTCTTGGCAGGGAGCCGATGACCCCGGAGGCTGCGGCATCGCTTATTATGATTTGTATGTTTCCGAGAATGACGGGCTGTTCAAGATTAATGAAACCGGCATAACAGATACTTTTTTCTCATTCAATGTGACGGGCGGCACCTCGTATAAATTTTTCACTCTCGCTACAGACAATGTGAACAACCGCGAAGCGCTCAAAAATATCCCTGACGTAACAGTAACAATTCCAACCGGGACAGCATGTACTGTAGATGCAGATTGTTTGGATGATGGCAATGCCTGCACCACCGAGAAATGTGATTCACTTTTAGGATGCGCCCACATCTTGGTGAACTGCGATGATAGCAGCGTCTGCACAACGGAGAGTTGTGATTCGGTGTCAGGATGCGCTCACGCTCCGGTGAACTGCGATGATAGCAACGCTTGCACAACAGAAAGTTGTGATTCCATCACAGGATGCGCTCACGCCCCGGTGAACTGCGATGATAGCAACGTTTGCACAACAGAGAGTTGTGATTCCGTTTCAGGATGCGCTCATACCCCGGT
Organism: uncultured Chitinophagaceae bacterium; assembly: GCA_964502525.1. Lineage (GTDB taxonomy): Bacteria > Bacteroidota > Bacteroidia > Chitinophagales > CAIOSU01 > DATLYB01. The sequence goes on along the minus strand of CAZCXH010000032.1, from coordinate 2,861 downwards.
GAACTGCGATGATAGCAACGTTTGCACAACAGAGAGTTGTGATTCCGT
>CAZCXH010000032.1:0-2713 GCA_964502525.1 uncultured Chitinophagaceae bacterium | reverse complement strand
ATGATAGCAACGTTTGCACAACAGAGAGTTGTGATTCCGTTTCAGGATGCGCTCACGCTCCGGTGAACTGCGATGATAGCAATGCATGCACGGCAGAGAATTGCGATTCCATTTTGGGATGCGCTAATGCCCCGGTAAGCTGCGATGATAGCAACAATTGCACTACCGATGCGTGCAATACCTTCTCCGGTTGTACTCATACGCCTTTGCCGGCACCGTCCGTTCCCAGCAGTATCACCGTAACGGGTGGCAGTGGCAACATATGTCCGGGTGATACACGCACTTATTCAGTTACATTGGTTGCCGGAGTTAATTATAGCTGGACCCCGCCCACGGGAGGAAATATTACAAGCGGGCAAGGCAGTAATATTATTAACGTCACCTATGATAATAATTTCATGGTATCAGGCACAATGCGGGTAACCGCAGGCAATGCGTGTGGCACAAGCATCGCCCGCTCCATCGTTATTTCCCGGAACACGCCCTACACACCCGGATTGATTAGCGGGCAGGCATTATTGGTGTGCGCGAACACCAGTCAGAACTATAGCGTAACCAATGTAGCCGGCATCACCTACAGTTGGACACCACCGGCAGGAGCGAATGTCATCAGCGGACAAGGAACCAATTCGGTTTCCGTTGATTTTGGCAGCGGATTTATTTCCGGTTCTCTTAGCGTGGTTGCGGTCAACGTATGTACCACGAGTGCTGCCCGCACATTAGCGATTTCATCCATACCTACAATGCCGGGAGGCATAAGCGTTGCCGGTGGAAGCGGCAGTGTGTGTCCGGGCGATAACCGCACCTACTCGGTGAGCAACGTGGCAGGTGTTACGTATAGTTGGACACCACCGGCAGGAGGCAATATCACAGGTGGTCAGGGTACCAATACTATTAATATTACCTATGACAATAGTTTCACCGCATCGGGAATATTAAGAGTAGCTGCAAGCAATGCCTGTGGCTCAAGCGCAGCGCGCACATTGAATATTTATCGTAACACACCGTCATTCCCCGGAGTGATCAGCGGCCCGGCATCGCTGGTGTGCGCAAACACCGCTCAAACGTACAGCGTACCGAATGTAAGCGGTATCACTTATAGCTGGACAGCACCAGCCGCAGCGAGTTTCAGCAATGGACAGGGAACTAATTCGGTCACCGTGTCTTTTGGCAGCGGATTCATCTCAGGAATACTAAGGGTTGCCGCCACCAACGGATGCGGCAGCAGCTCTGCCCGTTCATTGACGATTTCATCCATTCCGTCTGTGCCGGGAAGCATCAGCACGGCAGGCGGAAACAGTCGCGTCTGTCCCGGTGATAGCCGCACTTATTCAGTTACATTGGTTGCCGGAGTTACTTATAGCTGGACACCGCCAACGGGAGGCAATATCACCGGTGGTCAGGGGACTAACAGCATTAACGTCACCTATGACAATAATTTTACTACAACGGGCACATTGAGTGTAACGGCAAACAATATCTGTGGCGCAAGCGCAGCCCGCTCATTGAACATTTTGCGGAACACCCCCTCTACACCTGGATTAATTAGCGGGCAAGCATTGGCAGTATGCGCTAACACTATCCAGGCCTACAGCGTTGCCAATGTAAGCGGCATCACCTACAGTTGGACTGCGCCAGCCGGAGCGAGCATCAGCAGCGGACAAGGCTCTAATTCGGTTGCAGTAACTTTCGGTAGCGGATTTACTTCCGGCACTCTTAGTGTCAATGCCTCTAACTCTTGTTCTACCAGTAGTGCGCGAAATTTGACGATTACGTCCGTTCCTTCCCCACCGGGAGCAATTACAGGTCCGGGTTATAATAATTGTAATGCTTCATCTGCATATAGTATTAGTCCGGTAATTGGAGCGACATCCTATCTATGGAATACTACTATTGCCGGAGCCATAGTTACCGTAAATCCTTCCCCGAATGACAACACCGTGCATATTGCCTTTCCTCCATTTACGTCTGGTACTGTAAAAGTATCAGCCGTAAATACCTGTGGCATCGGCCCATCCCGCAGCTTAACTGTATATGGCGTTACCGCTGCCTCGGCATCTATTACAGGAAGCAATAATCCCTGCACCGGATCGGTGCAGACCTATTCAGCCGCCACAATTGCTGGGGCAACATCTTACTTCTGGACAGTTCCAGCCGGCTCTGTAATTCAATCCGGACAAGGTTCAACATCAGTAGAAGTCCAGATAGGTTCAACCAGCGGAGCCATCGTTGTCAGAGGCGTGAATGCCTGTGGTAATGGCGCGTTGAAATCTCTTGGTTTTGTTGCCACGGGATGTCCCGGAAAAGCGGGTGATGAGGGATTAAACAATGCGGAAGAGAAAGAACCCGTAATTCGGGCTTATCCCAATCCATTCTCAGAAAAATTGAACATCGAGTTTTCGTTGGCGGAAGATTCACGGGTAAAACTTGAAATATTCAGTGTCACCGGGCAACGGCTCGCTGTGCTATTTGAAGGCGATGCGAAAGCATTAGAACTACAACAGTTTGAATTCAACCCCGCTTCAGCCTGCGACTGCATGTTTATCTACCGCCTGCAAACCGAGCAGGGAGCATATTACGGCAAGGCGGTAATGGTAAGGTAGATCGAAAAGCATATTTATTGTTAATATTTATAATGTGGGTCGTACAGGATTTGAACCTGTGACCTCTGCAGTGTGAATGCAGCGCTCTGAACCAACTGAGCTAACGACCC
>CAZCXH010000031.1:0-37454 GCA_964502525.1 uncultured Chitinophagaceae bacterium | reverse complement strand
CTGCACTAATAACTCATGCGTGAATACTCCGTTGGCTAACTGCTGCACGTCCAGCGCCCAGTGCAATGACAACAATGCCTGTACAACTGATGATTGTTTGAATAGTACATGCGTTTACGCTTCCTCCATCTGCAATGACAGCGATCCCTGCACTATAGACAGTTGCAGTCCGCAATCAGGGTGCGGATTTTTGCCTGTGGATTGCAACGATCATGATGTGTGCACCAATGACTACTGCAATGCAAACGGAATATGCATGCATGATGTAATTGCCGGATGTTATGATCCCTGCGAACTCATGGTTTGTGATGATAATAGCATCTGCACGATTGACGACTGCGTTAACGGAGAGTGCGCTTATGTTCCCATCACATGTGATGACAGCAACTTATGCACCTCCGACAATTGCAACCTTCAAACCGGTTGTGAGTTCGCAGCCACCGTATGCGATGATGCGGATCTTTGCACTACCGACAGTTGCGATCCTCAAACAGGCTGCAATTTCTCAGCCATCATTTGCGATGACGTCAACGTCTGCACTGATGACGAATGTACGAACGGGAACTGTACTTACAATCCGGTTTCTTGCGATGATACCGACCTTTGCACCACTGACAGTTGCGATCCTCAAACAGGCTGCAATTTCTCAGCCATTATTTGCGATGACGTCAACGTCTGCACTGATGACGAATGTACGAACGGGAACTGTACTTACAATCCGGTTTCTTGCGATGATACCGACCTCTGCACCACTGACAGTTGCGATCCTCAAACAGGCTGCAGTTTTTCAGCCATCATTTGCAATGACGACAACATTTGCACGGATGACGAATGCATAAACGGGAACTGTAGTTACAATCCGATCTCATGCGATGACAATGATCCTTGCACCATTGATGATTGCAATTCCCAAACAGGCTGCGGCAACATTTTAATTGATTGCAATGACGATAATCTCTGCACAACGGATAAATGCATCAATGGAATTTGCGGAAATATACCCATTATCTGTTATGACAATGATACTTGCACCACTGATAACTGTGTGGACGGCAACTGTGTTTTCACGCCTGTCGTTTGCGAGGACAGCGATCCCTGCACTGACGATGCCTGTAATCCCTTGAACGGGTGCGCGTTTACGCCTGTGAATTGCGATGACCAGGACATCTGCACGGATGACGGCTGCGCCAGTGGCGCATGCTACCATAACCTCATAAGCTGTGACGACAGCGATCCCTGCACCACTAACGACTGCGATCCGCAGACAGGATGCTTTTTCACACCAGTCGTCTGTGATGACTCCGATGCTTGCACGATTGATAACTGTGACAACGGCTTCTGTGTTTTTGCAGCCCTGAATTGTGATGACAACATTGCCTGCACAAAAGATCTTTGCGCGAATGGCAATTGCACCCATCAGGATACCTGTGCTGTGGATTGCGTATTGAGCGATTGGAGCGATTGGAGCGGTTGCAGCGCCTCCTGTGGCGGAGGATTAAAATGCAGAACGAGAACCATCCTTGTGCCCGCATCCAATGGCGGAGCGGCATGTGAAGAGCCTCTGCAGGAATGCGAACCGTGTAATGAACACCTCTGCTGCGATGGCGCTTTTTCCAAAGTGGTCAGTTTCACGCTGGTTTATGAAGGAACATTTGGCGATATACGCCAGATGGTTGACAACGATATCATTGCCAGGGATACGCTTTGCCGCTTCAGCATCAGGGCTAACCTGTGCAACGAGCAGGCAGGCAGCGTACGTTTTGTTCTTACAGGCGCTCAACAGCACATGAGGAATGAAAACACGACTCCTTATGCTTTGTTCGGTGATAATCCGTCAGGCAGCTATCATGCCTGGATTCCCGGCCCCGGAAGTTACACGCTGAAAGCCACTCCTTACACCGGGCTTTGGGGATCCGGCACTGCGGGTGTGGCAAAGACCATATCCTTCACCGTGATAGCAGGTTCGGGCGGGACTGACAGGTGCGATCATCCTCCGGTTAACGACTGCGCTGGCGTCTTTAACGGCACTGCGTACATTGACGATTGCGGCTTCTGTGTTGGGGGAAATACAGGCGAACAGCCGTGCAATGGCAGCGCCCTGCTTAGCATGACTCTTGTTAACGCAGAAACAGATGAAGATATCATGGAGTTGCAGGATGCCAACATCATTGATTATGCGACTCTGCCCTCAGCCTGCCTGAATATCAGAGCCAACACTGTTCCGCAGATTGTGGGAAGCGTCTTATTCGGCTATGATGCCAACGACCATTACAGGGTAGAAAATGGTTTTCCCTACGCTCTGGCCGGTGACCGCTCCGGTAATTATCATTGCTGGAAACCCGCTTTAGGCACCCATATTATAACGGCTACGCCCTTCTTAGGACCTAATACCACCGGATTGCAGGGAACCCCGCTGGCTGTCACCATTGAAGTGATCAATTCTGCAGGATTAAAAAGATCGGATGCAGAATCAACCGGCATAGCTGATGACACTGAGGCATTTGACATGCTGATTTATCCTAATCCCAACAACGGTCGCTTTACTGTAAGCTTCAATTTGGCTGAGCAAAATGATATTCGGTTGCAAATCTATAATGCCCTTGGCGGCAGGATATTCAGCTTGTCCCGAAGCGGTTTTGCCGGCAATTTCAGCGAGTTGATTGACCTGTCATCGGAATCAGCCGGAGTATATCTCCTTAGGGTGCAAATGGGTGAAAGGACTTATATGAGGAAACTTTCGGTAGTTGCGAGGTAAACAGGAATCGAAATACCGGGGAGAATGAAATAGGAAACCGATTCGCCAAGCGTTGCCCTTTAAGAGTTTGGCGCGGGTTCAGGCGGAGGTCACTGAATCTCCCACACTTCCTTGCCCCTAAGCAGCTTATCCAGATCGCCTTCCCCAAGCTTTTGGGTGACAGATTTGATTTGCTCATTCAGCAAGTTCTCATAGGTGGGACGCTGGTTCACATAGAAAACCCCGAACGGCCGCGGCAGGTGATTGGGCTTTGACGGATTGTCAAAGAAGCGGGCAAGGATTTGCGCTTTTACCAAATCCGTTTCGTCATGAATCCAAAGGTCGCTCGTGCTGTTGCCATTCTCATTGAGGTGCACAATAACCGGATGAAATCCGGCTAACTTGATCCCTTTGTCTTTATTCGCACCGTAAATAAGCGGCTTGCCATGTTCCAGGAAAATCGTTTCATCCGGCTGCGTGGCTTTTTCCGTATATGATGAAAAAGCGCCATCGTTGAAGATATTGCAGTTTTGATATATCTCAACGAATGAAGTTCCCTTATGCGCGTTGGCTCTTTTCAACACTTCCGGGAGATGCTTCGCTGCCACATCCATTGAACGGGCAACGAAAGTGGCATCGCATCCGATCGCGAGAGCGACCGGGTTGAACGGATAATCAATCGAGCCGAACGGAGTTGACTTGGTGACTTTGTTGAATTCGGATGTCGGGGAGTATTGTCCTTTTGTCAATCCGTAAATCTGGTTGTTGAAGAGCAGGATATTGACGTCAAAATTCCTGCGCAGCAGGTGAATCATGTGGTTGCCGCCAATGGAAAGCCCATCGCCATCGCCCGTTACAATCCACACGCTCAGGTCGGGACGCGCTGCTTTCAGTCCTGATGCAATCGCTGTTGCGCGACCGTGAATGGAGTGCATCCCGAATGTATTCGTATAATATGGAAAACGGGAAGAGCAGCCGATGCCCGAGATAACAACGATGTTTTCACGGGCGATTCCCAAATCAGGCAGAGTGCGGTGGGTTTGCGCGAGAATGGAATAATCTCCGCAACCGGGACACCAGCGCACATCCTGATCGGTCTTGAAATCTTTAGCGGTAAGGGGGGCTGTAGTTGTTGTAACGCTCATTAGCGAGCAGTTTGAAGTTGTTTATCTAAAGTTCATCAAGTTTCTTTCTCACACCTTGCGATAATGTCATGAGCCTCTTTTATTCCTTCGCTCACCACTTTAGAATTCAGCACGCCATCATAACCCATAGACTTATGAAGAATATCATAGGCATCTACGAAGTGGGTGTTGAATTTGCGGTTGACTTTGGAGATTTCAGCGCTAAACCAATCCACATCCGGTCGGTTGCCCTTTACTCTTTCGATACCTTTCTCCTTCAGCCAGTACTCCACAGCCATGAGCACACCCTTCCAGGCAGTATCTCCCGCCATGCGAACATATTTTTTATCCTTATAGAATCCATTATCGCGCCCCGCTTTTTCCTTAAGCAGTTCTTTGGCATTATCTAAGTAACGATAAGCTTCCGAATATGTATTCCTGACAGATTTCATAGTGTAAAGTTAATCGTTCGCATTCCGCTGCTCAAGAGTTCAGTACCTCCAACGCTTTTTCTCTCAATTCAGTTTTAGTAATCGGGATTCCTTTAATGCGGTTGAAGCTAACAGCCGGTATCAAAAATTTATCCCGGATCACTTTAACCAATTGCCCGTTGTTGATTTCGGGAATCAGCACTTTGTCGTATCGCTTCAATAGGCTGCCAAGATTTTTCGGAAAAGGCTTCAGATAGCGCAGATGCGCATGAGCCACGGCATGTCCCTCTTTCTCATGCAACTCCTTCACCACAGATTTTATCACGCCAAAAGTAGAGCCCCATCCCAAAATCAATAGCTTCCCCTTTTCAGGACCAATCTCGATATTCTGCTCAGGAATATAACCGGCAACCCGTTCCACTTTTTCCTCGCGCAGTTTCACCATGAACTCATGGTTTTCAGGGTCGTAGGAAATATTTCCTGTAATGTTTTCTTTTTCGATTCCACCCACGCGGTGCTCCAATCCTTTTGTTCCCGGTATCGCCCACGGTCTTGCAAGTTTCTCGTCACGCTGATAGGGCATAAAAGGCTCTGTGCCATTAGCCTTTGCAAATTCTACCTTTATGTCCTTGAGGTCGCTTGATTTCGGAAATTTCCACGGCTCGGAGCCGTTGGCGATGTAACCGTCAGTAAGCAAAATCACCGGTGTCATGTGCTGGATGGCAATGCGGCAGGCTTCAAAGGCTGCTTCAAAACAGTCAGATGGAGAATACGCTGCCACAACAGGCATCGGACATTCGCTGTTCCTCCCATAAAGAGCCTGCAGCAAATCCGCCTGTTCCGTCTTTGTCGGCAACCCCGTTGAAGGACCGCCACGCTGCACATCCACAATCACCAGCGGAATCTCAAGCATTACCGCAAGCCCCATTGCTTCTCCTTTCAAAGCCATTCCCGGTCCTGAAGTGCCTGTTATTCCAAGGCTGCCGCCAAACGATGCCCCGATTGCCGAGCAGATTGCCGCAATTTCATCTTCCGCCTGAAAAGTTCTCACCCCGAAATTCTTGTACCGCGAAAGCATGTGAAGTATGTCTGATGCCGGAGTAATCGGATATGAGCCATAGAATATCGGAAGCCCTGATTTCTTTGATGCTGTAACCAGTCCGAGCACCGTAGCCTGGTTGCCCATCACGTTGCGGTAGGCACCCGGGTCAAGATCAGCAGCGGCTACGTCATAACGGGTAGTGAAAGTTTCAGTAGTGTCGCCATAATTATATCCTGCCTGAATGGTGCGGATGTTTGCCTCAAGAATATCTGCGTCTTTTGTGAATTTCTCCCTTAAAAAACTGATCGTGCTATCCATTTTCCTGTTGTACATCCAAAAAAGAAAACCGAGCACGAACATGTTTTTAGAGCGGTCCTTTTCTTTAGTTCCAAGCGGCAACCCTTCCAGACATTCCCGCGTGAGGCGCGTGACGTCAATTTCAATCAGCCTTGAGTTCTCCAGTCCGCCATTCTGCAAAGGATTATTCCCATACCCTGCCAGGCGAAGGTTTTTTGCATCGAACCCTGACGTGTCAACGATGACAATGCCCCCCTTTTTGAGCCGTTTGATGTTCGCCTTCAGCGCAGCGGCATTCATCGCCACCAGCACATCAAACTCATCACCGGGCGTGAAAATTTTCCGGCTGCCGAAATGCAATTGGAATCCCGAAACGCCTGCGAGAGTTCCCTGCGGTGCTCGTATCTCAGCGGGAAAATCGGGGAAAGTAGCTATATCGCTGCCGCCAAGTACGATCTCGTTGGTGAACTGGCTGCCGGTGAGTTGCATCCCATCGCCCGAATCGCCTGCAAATTTGATAACAACGGTTTCTTTAGCCTCTAAGGTTGTGCTCATAAATTTTTGGGAGCCGAATAGTGAATGCAAAATTAGATAGAATGGTTCAAAACAAGTTACTTGGGAAATTGTGGGTGTAGGAAATCGAAACTGGGAAAAATATATTCAACCGGAGCAGCAAAGAAGAAACTTGCCAGATGGCGAAAGGCAACGTGAGCTATGAATTATAAACCGGATAAACATGTTGCCCCTGATGAACATCGGATTTACCGTATCTCTACCGGCCTTTTGCTCCTCCGCAGCATATAGCGTGTTTCCCGCAGAGACAGAATGCCGGTAGAAATAATACTGCTGCTGCCGGTTAAGGCTACTGAAACTCAAAATGAACAAAAACAAGCAATACGTGTCGGGAATTAATTCCGAACAGACAAATTTCAGGTTCTTCTTAAGGAGCTGCCATCTATCATATTGCATTCTCCCCATTGTAGTCCATTGTAGTTGTTGCATCAACCGTAATAGGTTTATTATGCCACCGTGCCACAATAATGACACTATTGGAATAGTTTGATAAGTACACGGTTTTTTTGAATAGATTTGTTCAATTGTTCCCTTTCGTACCCGAAAAGCAGCTAACAGCGTAATCCATTGAAGCGCAAGGAATATTTCAAAACTCTGAATAACTGGCACAAGCGTCCGATTGTGTCTTTGACATCAAACCTGACAGGTTTTAAGAACCGGTCAGGTTTAAGCTGTCTCTTGCTATTTTTTTCATTATCTGCATTCACTCAATCCATCGAAGTCATCCGCGATTCGCGCGTTGATACGTTGGTGAATCGTTACACGCGGGTTCACCAGAAAAAAGAAAGCATCGAAGGTTACCGGATTCAGGTCGCGGCAGGCAGCAACCGAACCAACGTTTACGAGGTGAAATCGAAATTCTATAAGTTATTCCCTGATATCAAGCAATATTTAATCTATCAGGCGCCCAACTTCAAGTTGAGGGTGGGCAACTACCGCACAAGGCTGGAGGCATCCAAAGACCTGCAGGAAATCATGCTCGATTTTAACGGAGCATTTATCATCAGGGACGAGATTAAAATATCGGAGCTCTGATGGTTGCAGTTGAAAGGATCAAAGAGCTTTCAGCCCAACACTTCAAGGATGTCGTTCGCTACCGGCACAAGTTGCACGCTCACCCCGAATTGTCATTTGAGGAAGTCAAAACTTCCGCATTCATCGCTTCAAGATTGAAGGAATTCAAAATCCCCTTCAAAAAGGGTATTGCTAAAAATGGAATTGTGGCATTGTTGAAAGGAAAAAGCCCTGCAAGGCGAACAGTGGCGCTCCGTGCCGACATGGATGCCCTGCCGATCAAAGAGCAAAACAAAGCAAGCTATTGCTCCAAAAATGACGGTGTGATGCACGCCTGCGGACATGACGTGCACATGGCGAGTCTGCTGGGAACGGCAAGGATATTATCACAATTGAGAAACGAATTCGAGGGAACCGTCAAATTCATTTTCCAGCCTGCGGAGGAAAGGGCGCCCGGGGGCGCTTCCATCATGATTAAAGAAGGAGTGCTGAAGAATCCCAAGCCTGACTTTATTCTCGGTCAGCATGTGACGCCTGAGTTGGAAGTTGGCAAGATTGGTGTTCGCTCGGGCAAGTTCATGGCCTCATCCGATGAGATTTATATCACGGTGAAAGGCAAAGGCGGTCATGCAGCGCAGCCGCACAAATTGATTGATCCCGTCTTGATAGCATCGCATCTGGTTGTTAGTCTTCAGCAAGTGGTGAGTCGCCACGCCAGCCCGCTGATGCCTACAGTTCTTTCGTTTGGAAAAGTGATTGCCAATGGAGCAACCAACATTATACCCTCTGAGGTTAAGCTGGATGGAACGCTCCGCACATTTGATGAAAAGTGGCGCGCTGAAGCATTGCAAAAAATCAAGCATCATGCTGAGCATCTCGTGAAATCAATGGGCGGCATCTGTGACGTAAAAATTCTGAAGGGCTACCCGTTTCTCGATAATGATAAACAAGTCACTGATTCAGTTGCTGCGGCTGCTGTTGAATATGTTGGGAAAAACAACTTAGTGCAGATGGAGCCGCGCATGGGTTCTGAAGATTTCGCTTTCTATTCGCAGCATATCCCCGTTTGTTTCTACCGTCTCGGCACGGGCAACAAATCAAAAGGCATCAATTCTTCCGTTCACACGCCCACTTTTGATATTGATGAAAGAGCGCTGGAATTCGGGATGGGATTTATGGCGTTTGCTGCGATTCGCAGTTAAGAAATTGACAGATAATTTAGTTTCCGCAACAGTAGCATCTGTAATGTAAAATATTATTTTTACCCTCTGAAACTCACGGCTATCAATGGAAAAACGCGAAGAAGGCTCTGAATATACCGGACTCGGAAGGGAGGAGCTTGTCCTGAAGTTTGATGAACTGCTGAAGGAGAAAGATGTGCGGGAACTTATGCCGCTGGTGGATGAAATTGAAGCGGCTTATGAAGAGATTAACCGTGAACGCAAGGAAGCGGAGCGCCAGAAATTTCTGGATGAGGGCGGATATGAGTCAGACTTTGTGCTGCACAAAGACAAGACGGACGGCAGGTTCAGCGAGCTGTACAATATCTTCAAAGACCGCAAGGACAAATTTTTTGAGGAGAAGAAATCAAAAGAGCGCGACAACCTTTACGCCAAGCGGCAGGTGATTGATGACTTGAAAACGCTGATCGAGAAAGGCGACAGCGTGGGCAAAGCTTTCCAGCAATTCCGCGAGCTGCGTGACCGATGGAAGAAAATCGGTGATGTTCCGAAGAAGGAAGAAGACCAATTGGAAAGCGATTACCGCTTTCAGCGCGAACGGTTTTATCACATTATTCAAATCACACAAGGATTACGGGACCTTGATTTGCAAAAACATCTGGCTGCCAAGAATGAATTGCTGAAGCGCATGGAAGATTTGCTCCATGAAAAAACCATCAGGCGGGTGGAGTCGCTCATTCGGCAATATCACAACGATTGGTATGATATCGGTCCGGTGCCGGTGACAGACAAAGACGAGGTCATTAAGCGCTTTAATGAACTCACTGACAAGGTTTACGCAAAGACGCGCGAACACTACGATGCTCTGAAAAAAAAATATGACGACAACCTGCAGTCGAAGATCGGACTCTGTGAGAAAGCAGAGGCTGCCATCCGGGAAGAATTAAGACAGCACCGCGACTGGGATAGAAAGACCAAAGAAATTTTAGCGTTGCAGGAAGAATGGAAAAAAATAGGCAGGGCGGTGAAGGAAGAAGCAGAGGCGGTATGGGAGCGGTTCCGCAAAGCCAGCAATGAATTTTTTGAGAAGAAGCGAGCGTTTTACGAAGCGCAGAAAAAGAATTATGACGCCAACAAGCAGGCGAAAACAAAGATCATTGAGCAGGCGGAAAATGTGCAGAACAGCACGGATTGGGAAAAAACTTCCAAGTTTTTAATCGGCTTGCAGCGCCAATGGGAAAACATCGGGCCAGCCGGGTTGTATAAAGCCGACTCGGTGTTGTGGAACAGGTTTCGCGCAGCATGCAACACATTTTTTGATGCGCGGAAAAAACAAGCTGAAGCGCTGGAAGCCGGGAAGAGGAACAATCTTTCCAGGCGCGAGGAAATTATAAGAAAGCTGATTGATCTCGCTCCGTCAGTGGTTTCAGCCGATGCAATGCCGACTATCAAAGCGATTGCAAAAGAATGGGATGAAGCAGGGGAAATTCCCGTAAATCTGCGTGAGGATGTTTTCGGGCGCTACACCCGGGCGCTTGATTCTTGCTACGAAAAAATGGGCATGGATGAAAAAGACAAAGAGATGCTCAAATACGGCAGCAAGATCGAGCGGATGAAAAATTCGCAGAATGGCGAAAGATTGCTCGAAGATGAGCGCAGATTGATCCGCAATAAAATGCGCAGCTTGGAAGATGATATCTCCAAGACTGAAAATAACATAGGCTTCTTCTCCAAGTCATCGAATTTGGGCGCGCTGCTCGATGGCGTGATGAAGGGAGTGGAAGAGAACAAAGCGCATCTCGTCCTCTTGAGGAAAAAGATGGAAATGATCGAAAAAAACCTGTCCAAAAATGTTCAAATACGGTAACTTTCGTTCTATATAATTGCCTGCTATCGGTAAACTTTTACCTGATTTATTGTGGGAAATACTCGCTATTATTGAGTGCAATGTGGTGGAAGCGAAGAAGATGGCGAAGATGAAGTAAGTAAGTAAACTCTCGTTAAACTGCCAAGTTTAGAAAATCTGCCAGGTTTCGTTTCTAAAGCGCGTTGATCGAAAATCCTGCCGAAAACGGATGAACGTCCGGCCCGCTGTCTTTCTTGAAGAAATTGGTTACAGAATAATAGCCGAATAGGTTCACAGCGCCATAACCGATCCTGAAAGTGGGACCGAAATGAAATTTGGTAAAGTCTTCCCAGCGCTTCACCCTCGTTATTTTGGTGTCCCCGCTAATGACATCATCGGCTTTTGTGCTTGTATGGTTGCTCATCTGCACTCCGCCAACGATGCCTATTGCCAGCTTAAAGCTTTTATTCTTTGAATTAGGTTTAGAGCGGTAGCGCAGCTCAATAGGTATGTCAAAATAAGAAGCGGCAAAACTGTTTCTTTTATAATCGAGCGTATCAAGCGGCCTGAAGAAAGTGCCGATTGAGTCAACGGAATCGTCAAGGTAAGAGTTGTTTTTCACCCAGCTTGCCCGGAAACCCAACCCCGGAGCAACGCTGAACCTCGATTTCCCGAGCGGAAGGTCATACATATAATACAGGCTGAATCCCCATGAATTCCATTTTGTCCCGAGGCTGTCAATGGCATCTCGGTCATAAATCCAATTATCAAACGAGTAACTCAGAACAATCCGGTCGCGGGCTTCATTTTCATAATGTTCTTTTTCTTTCCCCTTCTCCCCTTCTTCCTCCTGGGCTAGCGCGGACATGGAAAACACCGCCAATAAGAGCAGTAAAACGTTTTTCATCATAATGTTTAATTCACAACAAAGGGAGCAAATTTACTTATTAATGCAGGAAACATAATTCCTGTTACAGGGATAAAGCGGCAATCCGTTATTTGTTATTATGACTTGCAAAAGGAATAATTACGCATATTCATGCCGCATTTGCTGTGCGAACAAATGAACTTTTCAATAGTTCATTAAGATGCGTCACGATATGGACAATTCCGGTATTTAGTTGCGACAGCATTTGATGCAAAATATCAGTCTTGATATTTTCATTTGAAGCATTTTCAATCTCTTGTATCAGATGCGCCAGATGATATCCGCCCACCACCTGCACCGATGATTTTAACTTGTGAACAGTGAGCTTCAGCATTTGATAATTTTTCTCCTGCAGAAACCGGAAAGCATTCTCAACGGATTGCGGAGCATCCGTGATAAACATTTCGATAATCTCGCTGATGAAACTTTGGTCACCGCCAGACAACTCGTTTAGGTAATCAAGTTTTGGCGCGTGGCTCGCAGAATGATCGGAGATAGCATAAATCTTGGCACTCATAGTCAAACCCCTCAAAATTTATCCGACAAAAATCAATGCTTCATACGGACAGGAACGCAACTAAGTTTTCTTTCTCTGCCTCCATTTACCCAAACTCCTAACTTCGAAGGCTCTATTTTTTCCGAATGAAAGAATCCGCCACACTATCCGCCATCAGTGACGTTGAAATTGCGCAGTTGCAGGTGTTGGGAGCACGTGTGCACAATCTGAAGAACATTGACGTCAGTTTGCCGCGAAACAAGTTTGTTGTCATCACCGGCATCAGCGGCAGCGGCAAATCTTCGCTTGCATTTGATACGATTTATGCCGAAGGGCAGAGAAGATACATTGAAAGTTTTTCTTCCTACGCCCGGCAGTTTCTCGGAACGCTCGAACGACCTGATGTTGACAAAATCAGCGGCTTAAGTCCGGTGATTTCCATCGAGCAGAAGACTACCAATAAGAATCCCCGTTCTACAGTCGGAACTGTAACGGAGATTTATGATTTCATCCGCTTGCTGTATGCAAGAATTGGCGAAGCATATTCCTATGTGACGGGAAAAAAGATGGTGCGCTTCACCGAGCAGCAGATTTTCAAGCATATCGTTGAAAAATTTGCGGGCAAAAAAATTGCAGTGCTGGCTCCGCTTGTTCGCGGGAGAAAAGGTCACTACCGCGAGTTGTTTGAAAAAATCCGCAAGCAGGGTTACCTGAAAGTGCGCGTGGATGGCGAGATGCTCGATGTGAAAGACAGGATGCAGGTGGACCGCTACAAGATTCACGACATCGAAGTGGTGATTGACCGCCTTTCGGTGGAAGAAAAATTTGAAGACCGCTTAAGGAAATCATTGGAAGCCGCGCTCAAAATGGGCAACGAGTTGTGCATGGTGCTCGATTATGATTCCAATGAAGTGAAGCACTTCAGCAAAAAACTGATGTGCCCTGAAAGCGGCATCGCCTACGAGGAGCCGAATCCCAACACATTTTCGTTCAACTCGCCTTATGGCGCGTGCCCCACTTGCCGCGGCTTGGGTGCGATTTACGAAGTGAGCATAGATGCGGTGATGCCGGATAAAAGCAAATCCATCAATGAAGGCGGCTTTGCTCCGCTCGGTGAGTTTAAGGATAACTACATCTTCCGCGAGTTGAGGTCGCTTTCGATGAAATACAAATTCAACCTCTCACAGCCTGTTTCAAAAATTCCGAAAGAGGCCCTCGAAATTATCCTCTATGGAAAAAACGGCAAACCCGCTAACCAAATTGAAACGTGGACAGGTCGCTCATTCAGCGAAGAATTTGACGGCATTGTAAATATGATCAAGCAATTCTTCTATGAAACATCCTCTGAAAATTTGCGCAGGTGGACGGAAGACTTTATGGAGTTAATTCCTTGTTCTGAATGTGGCGGAACCCGATTGAAAAAAGAATCGCTGTATTTCAAAGTCGCAGGGAGGAATATTGCGGAGTTGTCCCGAATGGGAATTAATGATTTGGCAAAATGGTTCGGTGGAGATGGTTCGCAAAACAAAGAAGCCAGGAACGGAAAAAAATCTGCTACGAGCGGTGGCTTCTCCCTCCCCTTCGGAGAGGAACGGGGTGAGCCTATTGAATCTCAACTCACCGACCGGCAGAAAACGATAGCCAAAGACATCATCAAAGAAATCCGCTTGCGCACGCAGTTCCTTCTTGATGTTGGTCTGGATTATCTCACGATGAACAGACCTGCCAGAAGTCTTTCCGGTGGCGAATCACAGCGCATCCGCCTTGCAACCCAAATCGGATCGCAGTTGCGCGGCATCACCTACATCCTGGATGAGCCGAGCATCGGTTTGCATCAGCGTGATAATCACCGGCTCATCAAAGCGCTCAAAGAGCTTTCTGAAATCGGCAACACGGTGATGGTGGTGGAGCACGACAGGGACATCATGCTCGCATCCGATTATATTTTGGATTTGGGTCCCGGAGCAGGATATCAGGGAGGACATGTAGTTGCATTAGGCGAGCCGCAGCTTTTTCTTTCGCAGCACTCGATGACCGCGAAATACCTGAGCGGTGAAGAAAAAATTGAAGTGCCTGCGAAGCGGAGAAAAGGCAGCGGAAA
The DNA here is from genome assembly GCA_964502525.1 of uncultured Chitinophagaceae bacterium. Taxonomy (GTDB): domain Bacteria; phylum Bacteroidota; class Bacteroidia; order Chitinophagales; family CAIOSU01; genus DATLYB01. The sequence continues at coordinate 23,687 of CAZCXH010000031.1, read as the reverse complement.
ATTTCTAACGCTCACGGGCGCAACAGGGCACAACCTGAAAAAGGTTGACCTGCATTTGCCATTGGGCGTGATGGTGTGCATCACGGGTGTGAGTGGCAGCGGCAAGTCATCGCTGATTAATGAAACGCTCTACCCGGTTTTGCGAAAGCACCTTTACAACTCGCGCCAGAAACCGCTTCCTTTCAAGAACATTGACGGGTTGAAGCACATTGAAAGCGTAATTGAAGTTGACCAGGCTCCCATCGGCAGAACACCGCGCAGCAATCCTGCAACTTATACGGGAGTATTTACTGACATCAGAAATTTATTTGCCCTTGTACCTGAAGCGAAAATTCGCGGATACAAGGCGGGACGTTTTTCGTTCAACGTAAAGAGCGGGCGCTGCGAAGTGTGCGAAGGCGGTGGCATGAAAGTGATTGAGATGAATTTCCTGCCGGATGTGTACGTGCAATGTGAAAACTGCCTCGGCAAACGCTACAACCGTGAAACACTTGAAGTGCGCTACAAAGGAAAAAGCATCAGCGATGTTCTTGAAATGCCGATTGATGAAGCGGTGGCATTTTTTGAAAATGTGCCTGCGATTTACCGCAAGATTAAAACGCTGCATGATGTCGGTCTCGGCTATATCACGTTGGGACAGCCTGCTCCAACGCTTTCAGGCGGTGAAGCGCAACGCGTGAAACTTGCGGAAGAACTCAGCAAAAAAGATACCGGCAACACGCTCTACATCCTTGACGAACCCACCACCGGCTTGCACTTCCAGGATATCCGCATGTTGCTGGATGTGCTCAACAAATTGGTTGACCGCGGCAACACGGTGCTCATCATCGAACATAATCTCGATGTCATCAAAGTAGCCGACCATATCATTGACCTCGGTCCCGAAGGTGGTGACAGAGGCGGTGAAATCATTGCCACCGGAAGCCCGGAGGAGATCACGCGGAATAAGGAAAGTTATACGGGGGAGTTTTTGAGGGGGAGTTTAGAACCCCTCAGTCTATCAATTTGATTTCTCATCAATCGAGTAGCATAATTCAAACCCTTGTCCTATATTTACATTCAATTTTTACCAAACAATCGTTTGGTAAAACCGTAAAAGAAATAAATTTATTAACTAAAATCAAATAACATGTTAGAATTTCAGCAACAGCTAACCGATTACACCACTGTGATAGCGATAGCCGCTATTCTGGCTGCTCTTGTAATTGGATACACCGGAGTGCCGCTTTGGTCGCTTGCGGTATTGGTATTTGCATACTTATTTGGCGCTCATTGGGCAGTGCTTGCCGTTTTGGGCGTCATTGCATTGGTGTTCAACGTAAAGCCGCTGCGCGCCAACCTCGTATCGCGCCCCATTATGAACCTGCTGAAGTCAATGGGCTTTTTGCCCACGATTTCTGAAACAGAAAGGATAGCTCTCGATGCGGGTACGGTGTGGGTTGACGGAGAATTTTTCTCCGGCAAGCCCGATTTCAAAAAGATTTTGCAGGAATCATATCCCGAATTATCGGCTGAAGAAAAGGCATTTCTGAACGGACCCACCGAAACGCTTTGCCGGATGACCGATGACTGGCGGATTCATAAGGAAGGCGACCTTCATCCCGAATTATGGGATTACCTGAAAAAGGAAAGATTTTTTGGAATGGGAATTCCCAAGCAATATGGCGGTCACGGTTTTTCGGCAAATGCCATGAATGCTATTGTGGCGAAAGCCGGAACACGCTCCGTTCCGCTTTGCGTGGACCTGATGGTTCCGAATTCGCTGGGACCTGCTGAATTGATAGCGCACTACGGCACGAAGGAACAGAAAGAATATTATTTGCCGCGTCTTGCCAAAGGCGAAGAAATTCCCTGCTTTGCGTTAACCGAGCCTAATGCCGGCTCTGATGCTGCTTCAATTTCATCATGGGGAGAAGTATTCCGCGGTGATGACGGGCAATTATATATGCGGTTGAATTGGAACAAGCGGTATATCACTCTTGCTGCGGTTTCTTCGTTGCTTGGTCTGGCAATACAACTGAGAGATCCTGAGAATTTGCTTGGGAAAGGAACGAACCCGGGCATCACCTGCGCGCTCGTCCCGACTGACACTCCGGGCGTAGTTCTCGGCAAGCGTCACGATCCGTTGGGAGTTCCATTCATCAATTCGCCAACCGAAGGTCACGATGTAGTGCTTTCAGTAAATCAAATCATCGGAGGTCCGTCACAGGCGGGCAACGGATGGAAGATGCTGATGGAAACCCTTTCGGGTGGTCGCGGCATTTTCCTGCCTGCAATGGGTCGCGGTGGCTCAAAGATGGTCAGCCTTGCAGGTGGCGCTTATGCCATGGTGCGCCAGCAGTTCAACACGCCCATTGGAAAATTTGAAGGCATTGAAGAATTGCTTGCCCGCATTGGCGGACATACTTATCTCCTTGAAGCCATGAGCCGCTTTACCTGTGGAGCATTGGACAAAGGCAAGAAACCTGCGGTGATTTCAGCAATTGCAAAATACAACGCAACCGAGTTCAACCGGGTGGTGGTCAATGACGCGATGGATATGATTGGCGGTGCGGGTATTGTCCTCGGACCTAAAAATTTAATCGGACACGGCTACCTTGGGTTACCCATCGGCATCACGGTGGAAGGCTCCAACATTGTTACCCGTTCACTCATCATCTTCGGACAAGGTTTGATCCGCGGACATAAATATGCCGTGAAGGAAATGGAAGCCATCATGGAAAACAATGTTTCAAAATTTGATGAAGCATTCTGGGGACACATCGGCATGACTGTTCGCAATGGGTTCCGCTCGGTGCTGCTCAGCTTGACACGCGGCTACCTTGCCGGCTCGCCCGTGGGTGGTCCAACTGCGAGATATTACCGCAGGCTGTCATGGACGTCCGCCACATTTGCCTTCATGTCAGACATTGCCCTTTCAACGTTGGGCGGGAAATTGAAGATGGCGGAAAAGCTTTCAGGCTATTTTGCGGATGCCCTTTCGTGGCAATATCTGGCTGTATGCGCGCTGAGAAGGTTTGAGGCTGAAGGAAGAAAGAAGGAAGATTTGCCGTTCGTGCAGTGGGTTTGCGAGCATGCGTTGTTCAAAATCCAGGATTCATTTGATCACATTTTCAACAACTTCCCCGTACCCGGATTAAGCGCGATCCTGAGCGGACCTGTTGCGATGTGGTCAAGGTTCAATGCCCTGGGTGTAAGACCTTCGGACCAGCTTGGACACAAAGTTGCCACTGCGCTCCTGAATCCGGGACCGGTTCGCGAGAGCCTGAAAGAAGGTGTTTATGTCCCGAAGGAATCTCATGAACCGCTTGCCCAGTTGGAAGAAGCGTTCAAACTCGTGCATGAAAGCATTGGCATTTACGGTAAAATCCGCAAAGCCACCAAAGCGGGCACATTGAAAAAAGGAAGGGCGAAACAACTGCTTAACGATGCGCTTGAAGCCAAGGTGATCAATCAGGCCGAATACGATATGGTGCTGAAAACCGAAAAGATACGCAACGAAATCGTGCAGGTTGATTCGTTCACGCTGGATGAAATGCCGGTGAACATTCCGGTCATAACCGCTCCTCCTTCCAACTGGAAGAAAAAAGAGGCGGTTAGAACCTGAAGCCACACCACTGATTGATTAGCGGTCAGATCGTTGATGCGGTCTGGCCGTTTTTTTTTGCATCAAAGCGCGTCAATTTCAAATTCGATAAGAAAAAATGCGAACTTTATTCCTGCTTTTTTCAGCGAACTGCCGATGATTTCTTCATTCAAAATCTCCTTGCTCGTTAGTTGTTTTTTCTTTCTTTCCTTTAGCGGAGCCGTTGACGACCTAATACAAAAAGCCGAACAGGCGCGCAAAGAATACAAAGACATGGATGCTGTCGCGCTGTATAAGCAGATACTGCAGATTGACTCAAATAACCTTTATGCGCTGTGGAATGTCAGTTTCGTTTACCAGCGTGCCGGTTGGCTGGAGGAAAACCGTGAAAAGAAACGGCAATTGTATGATATCGCTATTTCATATGCGGATAAAGCCTACCTGAAATATCCATCCACATTTGAAGCCAACATCGTGAAGGCGGGAAGCATTGCGTGGATGAGCGAGTTTTTGTCTTCCAGAGAAAGGGTGCATGCCGCTTGGGATATTAAGAAATATGGGGAAGCAGCATTGAGGCTGAATCCCGGGAGTGCGGAAGTGTGGTATCTGCTGGGCTGGCTGAATTTCGAGCTCTCGAAAGCCAACTGGATTGAGCGCTCGCTGGCAAGCCTTTTGTTCGGTGGATTACCCCAGGAGATGTCACTGGAAAAAGGCATAGCATACCTGGAGAAGGCAAATGAGCTGAAGCCCGATTACTCCGTTTACCTCTACGACCTGGCCACTTTTTATGAGCGGAAGGACACGGCAACGGCAATCCGGCTCGCTAAAAAGGCGCTTGGCCTGCATCCGGTGGCGCCAGAGGATTTTATTTACAGAAAAAAACTTGAGAATCTTTTATCACGTCTCGAATCATAACATTTTAAATTTAATCCATGAAGAAGCTTGCAGCAGTTATATTAAGTTTTTCAGTGCTCCTTGCAGCCTGCGGAGGCAGCGGGCAGAGCAAGATGGGCGGAGGCAAAGGAATAGATGTTTCTCCCGACAAACTGTCGGTGAAGATTGATCCGGTCTGCCAGATGGGGATGGATCAGCATCCTGTCACCGACACGGTGACTTATAAAGGGATGCTCTATGGATTTTGCAGCTCGGGATGCAAGGAAGCATTTGTCGCGGATCCCGAATCGTTTCTGGCTTCTCTGCCTAAGTGATTTGCAATTCTAAAACTTTGTGAAGATAGCCGTGCAGGAGTGGAAGTTGGTTCCTGCCGAGTAGTTGTATTCGAACCTTATTCTGCCGGAATATTCATAAAAGCCTTCACCACCGCTTACTTCCATCGCGCCATAGTTCCTGTCCGGAATCACAAGATATGTCGCATCTACGATGACAGCATCAACCGGCAAGCCTCTGTTGCCGAAGTTGTTAATGGAGATTACGTCTATCCTTGAGGTGGAGTTTATGCTGGTCTGGTAGCTTTGATTGACGAAACCGCTGAAAGTAGTAGTGCAATTTTCCGACACATGGTAGGAGCCGACATATTTTTCGAAGCTCAGAATTTCGCAATTGTTTCCCTCATATCCAGCTATGCAGTAGCAGTTGCCTTCAACGCAAGCGGAGTTAGGGATGCTGCAAATCACATTCTCGCAGCTCTTTTTATCGCATGATGAGAGCGCGGTTAAAACAATCGCAGAAAAGAAAACCTTCAGAATCTGTTTCATATCCTCAAAGATATTCCAATTAAAGAAAAAGTTCACGACTCAATCTGATTCGGTGTTCGACAACTTTCGTTCCTTGCCATTTCTCCATTGGACGAACTCGTTGGATATAATTCAAGTTTCAAGTTTAAATCAAACCAAATACCTTTAAAAAGAACAACTCATCCTAAACACCATCCTTTCCTGAGGTTTGCTGGATGAAGAAGTTGCACAGATCGAAAGTCAGATTAACGAAGAACTCAACCGTGTTGAGGGTGAATGATAAAGAAATCTGACCGCCTGCCTTAGGCGTGTTTATGCAAGGTCGGCAAAGTAATATTCTGTTTTCCTAAAGTATAACAATCCCAATGTAAATAGCAGTAAAGCGATTAAAAAGCTGAAAGAAACCAACTGCCAGTTGACGGGCGAACCCGTCACGGATGAGCGCAACAAATCTATCGCGCCCGCCATCGGGTTGAGTGAAAGCGCGTATTGCGCCCACTCATAAGGTATGATGGAAACCGGATAGATAATGGGCGTTAAAAATAGCAGCAATTGTATTGCAAACGGGATGATATAGCGGAAGTCGCGGTATTTCACATTTAGCGCAGCCACAAATGTTCCGAGGCCGAAAGTGCTGAGCACCGTGACCAATATGCTTGCTGGAAGGAAAATCATGATGTTCCAGCTAACCGGGTGCTGATAAAATATGAGGAGTCCGATGTAAACTATCAGCGCCATCAGAAAATCAAAAAGAGCTCCCAGTATAGATGACATCGGGATGATCAGCCGCGGGAAATATATCTTCTTGATGATGGACGCATTGGCGATCATGCTGCTGGAAGCGTTTGAAAGTCCCGCAGAGAAAATGTTCCACAGCAGCAGCCCGGAGAAAACAAAAATCGGGTAAGGGATATTATCAGAAGGAACGTTCAGGGCCATCCCGAAGAACAGCGAAAACACCACCATGAGCATCAGCGGCTGAAGAATTGCCCAGATGAATCCCAAAACCGTTTGCTTGTATTTGACCTTGATATCTCGCCAGGTGAAAAAATAAAACAGCTCCCTGAATTCCCACAGTTCCTTCAATCCAAGTGAAAGGTGGCTTGGAGGTTTTATCTCATATTGCATGACATTAGCGTTTGACGTTTCAAAAGTAAGACCTTTGAAAATATTGTCAGTAACGAGTTTGCGAAGGAATCTCCAAGGAAACGCCCTGATTTTTGAATCTCAAGAACAATTCATGTCATAACCAAATTGAAATTGTTTAAGAATAGGTTTGCCGCAAAAATGCGTACCGAGACTCGATTCGGCATAGTACCGTAAATTATATGTCAATCTCAAAGACCCGCAATAACATTCGTGCCTGACGGCACTTTGAGTTTTGCAGGTTGCCCATTTTCTAACAACGTATTGTGCCTGACGGCACATTCCCTCATTTCTTTTAACGACAATGAAACAGCCCTGCTCGGGGAATACCAAACCTGACAGGTTTCTGAAACCTGTCAGGTTTTTCAGCTATTCCTCCCAACTCCCGTTCACATCCCCCAGCTTGATGCCGATGAAGTTTTGGTTGGATTGGTTAGAGATAATGTTTGTGTAGCTACGTGTTTTGTTGAATGGAAACGGATGCGTGGTGTCGGTGAAAATGTAATCGCTGCTCACGAACTGCCACAGCCGGTTGCCGGGGAGGGCGGTGCTGTTGCCGAGGATGAGTGAGCGGAGATGAACGATGTCTTGCGTTGTAATCACGGTGTCACCCTCAGCATTCACTTCCGCTGCTGCTATGATCTTGTAGGGAGAAGGTAGCGCCCCGATGGCAAGGAGATGCCTGCGCATCAGCAGGATGTCGTAAGCGGTGACGCCATTAGCGACAATGGTATCATTGTTTTTTGATGGCGTAACGGTGTAGTTGCCTCCCGCTTCCACTTCAAAGCCGAAGCGACCGTCAGCGGCTGTAATCACGGAATCGGTGGAGGTGCCGGTGAGCATTACCTTCACTCCCGGAACGGGGAGGCTCGATTCGGTGAGCACGGTTCCGGTGATGGTAACAGGCGCGCGGATCACCGTATCAAACATCGTGTTCCATACTTCGTTGGTGGCAACGGGCGCGTTGAAATCAAAATAGATGTCGGCTGAGTTGGTGACGATAGTGCCGGGTGCGATGTTGGGCAGCAGCTTCGCTTTGAATTGCACGAAACCGTTGCTGCCGGGTTCGTTCACGTTGCTGTCGGGGAGGAGGATGTTGTCGAACGTCCATTCGGCAATGCCGTGACCGTAAATGTTGAACGTATAATCATGACTGCTCGCTCCGCTGGTGAGCGTGGCGATGTCAATCACACCGGTTTGGATGGTGTCGCGGATAACGACTTTGAAAGCCGTGTCGTTGCCGGTGTTCTGAAAGCGGATGAGGTATTCAAGTTCATCATCCGGTTTGATGTATTTGTTAGCGGTGATGCCTGTGGGGAACACTTGCTTGTCGTTGGGGTCATAAGAGCCAATCACTTCCATGCAGAACGTTTCTACAAACAAATCCTCATCATCCTGCGCAACGGTATTCACAAAACCAAAATCCACACCACCGCTTGTATTTGTGCCGCAGGCTTCGATGATGGATTGCGGATGGCTGTTGCGGGGATGGTTGGGACGCTGATCAGCTTCGAGGCGGTAGGTCTTGCCATTGGCAGGATAGCAAAGCAAAGAGCTATCTCCACTTGCAAGTTGATAATTACCCGTCAGCATCAATGTATCATTTATGTAAAGTCTGTATTGGGCAGGACCGTTCATGTTGCCCGCCCCGGTATTGTTCCAGATGGTGAAGCAGACAAGACTGTCATTGATGCAATTACCCGTAACTGTCATATCTGATTTATCCCACGATGGAGAGGGAGCAGCACAAATCGTGTCAGGGTAAATATGAGCGGTGACGCATTGTGTGCTGCCAAGTGGTACATTGCAATCAAGCAAAGCAGTAACGTTGAATGAACCTTGCTGATTGATATTCAGATTTCCGATAGGGAAGGTGTAAACATTACCCGAAACGGTTGACCAAGGGAGGGTACTGCTTTGGGGTTGCAAATTACCGAAATCAACTTCAACGTACACGTTGGGAGCGGGAAGAGTTCCGGTGTTGGCGTATGGGATGCTGTAGGTGTTGTTGAAGCAGCGCCTTAAAATAGAAGTGCCTAATTCAACGGTGAGGCGGGAACAGTAGTAAGATGCACGCATTGCGAAATCAATTCCGGTTATTGTATCTGGAATGGATGTTACCTGAAGATTATATGATGTACTGCACGAAGACTGCCAAACAGAATCTTGCGTGACAACTGAAATCGTGTAGCTGCCTGTGTCAAAAAGGTAAATAACAAAACTTCCTAAAATATTACTCATTCCATATAGTGTACCTGGTTCAACTTTTATCAAAATACCAGCAAGCCCAATCTCAGAACTATCTCTGATGCAATTGCTATTCATATCTCCAAACAAATTCCCTTGAATAATATAAGGCACAGAGATCGACTGCGACAATTTAAGGACGAAAACATCAGCCACTCCTGCGGAAGTGAGATTAAACGTTCCGGGTCCGGGGTCAAAATCTGCTGTGTCTTGAAAAAAGCCTGTAGCATACACATTTCGCGATGCATCAACTGCTATGGAATATCCTACATTAACCGATGTTTCTCCGAATCGTCTTGCCCAAATGAAATTCCCAGAAGCACTGAGTGTTGTGATAAAAATACTAGAACTTCCCGCGGAAGTAAGGTTAAATGTGCCGGGTCCGGGGTCAAAATCTGCTGTGCCTTGAAACTCTCCTATAGCATAAACATTTCCTGAAGTATCAACGACTAGCGAGTGTCCTTCATCACCCGATATGCCTGCAAAGTGTTTCGCCCAAATAAGATTCCCGAAAGCATCGAGTTTTGAGATAAAAATATCATTACTTGCGGGCGTTCCTGCCGAAGTAAGGTTAAACGCACCGATTCCGGGGTCAAAATCAACTGTACCCCTAAAAAAGCCCGTAGTATATACATTACCTGAAGCATCAACTGTTATTGAGTTTCCTCTACCCCCGGTAGATACCCCACCAAATTGTTTTGCCCAAATAAAATTTCCGAAAACATCGAGTTTGGTTATAAAGATATCTATGGTACCTAAGGCAGTAAGCCCGAATGTTCCGGGTCCGGGGTCATAGTCAACCGTACCTTGAAAATTGCCTGTAATATATACATTTCCGAAAGCATCAACTGCTGCGGAGTGGGCTTCATTATTTGATATGCCTACAAAGTGTTTCGCCCAAATAAAATTCCCGGACGCATCGAGCTTTATGATAAAAGCGTCTTCATCACCTGAGGAGGAAAGATTAAACGTACCTGCTCCGGGATCAAAATCGGCTGTACCCTCAAAACTACCTGCAACGTAAACTTCTCCAGCATTATTAATGGCTACTGAACGACCATAATCATAATCTGCTCCCCCAAGTCGTTTTGCCCAAATGAGATTTCCGAAAGCGTTGAGTTTAACAACATAAGCATCAAAGTAAAATGTCGATGTAAGGTTGAACACTCCGGGTCCGGGATCGAAATCGGCTGTACCCCCGAAATAACCAGTTGTATATACATTTCCGGAATCATCAACGGCTATAGAAAAAATCTGGTTATTATCCGCTCCTCTAAATTGCTTTGCCCAAATGAGATCTCCGGAAACATCGAGTTTGGTAATAAAAATATCATCAAGCCCGGATGTTGTTAAATTATAAGTTCCAGGTCCAGGATCAAAATCGGCTGTGCCTCGAAACACGCCTGCTGTATAAATATTTCCGGAATTATCAACTGTTATGGATTTTCCAATATTATTGGCTGTCCCGCCAAACTGTTTCGCCCAAGCCAAATTTTGCCCATGCGTAGTCACGCTCCACATCACCAATCCCAAACATCCTGCTAAAATGAAATGTGGTTTCATGATTGGTTGTTTAGCCTCACTTCCGCCCCCTCTCCAAAGGAGAGGTGCGCCCAGACCTTGGTGCGTTGAAGAGCGGATGCAATGTATATGCTGAATTTCTTTATCGTTTGGAAAAGTGATGCAGTCCGGTCAGGGGTGAGGCTTTGCGGTTTCATGTCGGTTGTTTTGGCTGAAAGATTCACCCTAAAAGTAGCATTAAATAAAATGCTATGCAAGCATCCAAATAATGCTTTTACGTCCATCCCTTCACACTCAACATTCGTCTCTGTTGCCTTTACAGCCGCCCCTGTTAATGTTACAGGCGCTTATGCCAGGTTAACAATCGCTCTTGCTAAGATTACATGCGCCTGTGCTAAACTGACAGGCGGTCATGTAAGCCTGACGTAGGCTCATGTTGCCTTTACAAGCCCGCTTGTAAAGTTTGCATGACCTTTTGTAAACTGTACATGCCCGCATGTAAAACGTACCCTCACCTTTGTAAGCACAACAAAGGCGATTGTTGCTTATACATTAATATGTGTTGACTTTACATGCCCGTGCGTAACGTTTACAAGCCTACATGTAAAGTGTACCGGAACGGTTGTAAAAGCTGCACACCCGCCTGTAAAGCTGCTTTTTTCAAAAAATACGATAAAAACAGTCTGTTTTAAAAAATTTTACTCTGCTGATTATTAGTAAGTTGTAAGCTGAATCTGTCTATTTTCAATATTTTTTTTCAAAATAATGAAACACGGGACAGGCGAAGAAAGTATAAGCTGTACTAAACCGTTCGATAAATCGAACGGCAATGAATAGCCTGTTTTGGATTCATTGCCGTTCGCTTCAGCGAACGGATAACTGATCAGCAAATCTTCAGATGGGCTTTAGCCAAAACAGTGGATATATTCCTTAAAAAAGTAGTATTAATAAAAACGCTGTGCAATTACTTTTTTCGAGAAAAATCCCTTGCTCAATTTCCCTTAGGATATTTTGCGCGCGGGTTACGGCTGGTATGAAATACGCTATACACTACAATTTCATCTTTCTCGATCTCGAACACAACAACAAAAGGGAATCGTCTAAGATAAGCGTGACGGAAAGACTTGTATTGTTTTTGAAAAGCTTCCGGATTTTGCAGAATCCTGAAATAGCAGCTATCTAATTCTTCCAAAAAAGATTCTCCTAATCCTTCTGCCCGCGTTTCATACCACAGGTAAGATTCAATGGTTTCCCTAGCAGCCTCTTCCTTAACGACCAGCGTGCGGCTCATTTTTTCAAAGCCTGTCGAGCCCGCATCTTCACTTCTTGCCACGTATATGAGCGGGAAGCACCTTTGAGATGCCGCTTTTTTCTGGCATCCAATTCTTTTTTTTGCGCTTCGGTAAGCTTAAATCCATTTTCCTTTTCAAGCAGCTTTTGCACTTTATCCAAAACTTCATCGCTTTCCGCCAAAAGCAGCTTTTGCATGAGGTCTAATTTCAGCGACTTCTTATCCATAATTCGATTTGTTGGAATAAAGTTAAATGCTTTAGTTGGATTGTCTCATTCAGTACGTCATTGCGTCCGCCAGAGGCGGATTGCGAGCGAAGCAATCCCCCCGGAAAAACAGATTGCCACGTCATGCTCATTTCATTCGCCTTCCTCGCAATGACGCGAAGCTGGGCTACATAGATGCCCACACCCTCCTGACGAGGGCGCTACCCCGAGTACTCGGGGCGACAAACGAAGCAAGCGAGATACCCCGCGCCAAAAAAAGTTTGGAGTTTAAAGTTTGGAGTTTGAAATTGTTGGAAAGCTGAACTTCAAACTCCAAACTCCAAACTCTAAGCTACCCCCACCCCGATTTGGAACATTCACTTTTTTATTTACCTTTGCACCAGTTTTATTTTTTTTCAAATGAATATTTACATAGCAAACATCAGCTTCCGTGCGAAGGAAGACCAATTGAAGGATTTATTCCAGCAATACGGAGAGGTAAGCTCCGTGAAAATCGTTACTGATCGCGACACGGGCAGAAGCCGCGGTTTCGGCTTTGTCGAAATGCCCAACGATTCAGAAGCGAAGGAAGCCATCAACAAGCTGAATGGCGTGTCGTTTCAGGATCGCAACCTCGTGGTCAACGAAGCCCGCCCGCCCAAAGGAAGATAATTCCGCTTCAGTTCAGAGCTTCAGTCTTTGTGAAAAATGGTACGCTAATTGTTGTACTGTTACGGCTATTATTTTGCCTAATATTGAACGCTGGTTAGGGACTAAAATCCCGGCAACGGGTGATGGCCATAACCCCGCGCTTAAGCGCGGGGTAAAAAGTAAGATCCCTGATGAGGGCTTTAGCCATGACAACTTAAAACATCGAACTAATGAGAACTTCATTCTTATTTTCAACGCTTTTTTCGCTGACCATTGCCACATTTGCCGGCAATACCTTCGAGGGAAACCTGACTTTGACCTCCGACAAGAACGGCACCGCCACCGGCAAAACCGTGCTTGCCGTAAAGAATAATCTGATCGCGATTGCCCCGGGTTCGGGACCGCAGATGGTGCTCAACGTCAACACGGGCGATTTCCATACTGTGGTGAACCAGGGAGGACAAAAAATTGTCGCCAAGCTGAACATAGGCGTGCTGAACTCGCTCGACACCCTCCCGTCCTTCATGGGCTCATTTTCCGATTACCTCGGCAAAAAGGAGGGAGAAAGCGAGGTGAAAGCCACCGATGAGGTGAAAACCATCAGCGGCTATCAATGCAGGAAGTATATCGTGAAGGACGCGCAATCGGTCTCTACGGTGTGGGCAGCGGAAAACTTCCCGTTCAGCCTGGCGCCACTGATGGACCTGCTGAAAGTGAGCGGCAGCGCCAACAGCGCGCTGAAGGCTTCATTTCCCATGCAGGCAAGCGTGAAGAGCAACGGAACCAGCGAGGTTTCCGGATTCAAGGTGGAGGTGGAAAAGAAAACGCTTGACGATAGCCTCTTCAAGATGCCTGCCGACCTGCTCGAAATGGATATGACGGGCTTGGTGCAGCAGATGATTCAAACCAACGATCCCGCGCAGGTGAAGAAGGTGCTGGACAGCCTGATTGGAAAATAGAAGGGCGATTCAACCCGGATTTTGCAATCCGGAGGGGACGAGTGAAAGGGGCGGAGGACGAGGGTTCTTTTCTATCAAGCATTTCAAAGTGAATGTACCTTAACATTTTCAAGTACGTTCTTCTTACGTGAAGAATTCGATTGAAACCTTCACCCGACACTCGTCCCCCGCCCTTCGTCCCACCCAAATGCAAAATTTGGGGTTCAAACGATGCTGAAAACGGAATAAATTTCCGTTTCCGGCAATTGGTTGCGGTTTGCAAGTTTATGGCTTACCTTCTGAAACACTGCCAAACCGCAAACAGGGAACAAAGTAATTTGCAGTGAAATGATAAGACTGTTGTCCGCAGGCGTTGTTGCATTAATTTCAGGATTAGCGCATGCCCAATCTGCATGGACGATTTACAACTCCGCCAACTCCGGACTGCCGTTCAACACGGTGAGAAGCATTGCCATTGAAGGAAGCAAAAAATGGATCGGCACCGATAATGGATTAGCCGTATATGATGACTCGGCATGGACGGTGTATTCCACATCTAATTCTGATTTGCCGGATAACTCGGTAAGAAGCATTGCCATTGATGAATATGGCAACAAATGGATAGGAACCTTCACAGGCGGTGTTGCAAAATTTGACGGAACGGATTGGGAGGTATTCAATACTTCCAACTCGGATTTGCCTGAAGATCACGTAAGAAGCATCGTATTTGACAGCGAGGGGAACAAATGGTTTGGAACATTAGGCGGTATCGTGAAATATGATGACGACACGATGCTGGTTTATGATATTTTCAATTCAGCGCTCCTCTCCAACAACATTTCCGGCTTTGCCATGGAAGATAATGGTACGGTCTGGGCTTCCACCATTTACGGAGGTCTTGTAGAAATCAGAGATACGCTGCTTAGGGTGCACATCATGGGAAGTTCCGGCTTGCCCACCAATGTGCTCACCGGTATCGCATTGGATAAAAGCGGCAATAAGTGGATAGCAACGCCAATGTCGGGGGTGGTGGTTTTGGCAGGCGCTCATTGGCATATCTACAACCGTTCCAGTTCAAACATTGCATCCAACAGTATTTATTGCATCCTGATTGATACGAATGATGTGGTCTATCTCGGTACGGACGATAAAGGGCTGGTAAAATACTCAGGGGGATTAAATTGGTCTTATTATGATCCTTCAAACTCACCGATGCCCGAGGCGATGGTGCGTTGCCTTGCCATGGATGGTCAGGGCGTTTTATGGATAGGAACTTCGAACAGCGGGCTGGTAAGGTTTGACCAGCGCATGACAGCCGGTGTGGTCAATGATTTCAGAAAGGTTTTGAACGAGTTCAGCCTGTATCCCATGCCGTTCACCGGCAAGATCAATTTTCAACCGGATGATCCGCTTACAGAAATCCGTTCCGTGAAAATTTACTCTTCCGATGGCTCGGTGATTTGCGAGGATGCGCCTGTTGACGGAAATTCGATCATGTTTCCGGGATTCCCGTTTGGCGTTTATTTGCTGGAGTTGCGGACCAACCGCGGCACGATAAGTTCAAGGGTGATAGGAGGATATTGATATGCAGACTGATAAAATCAAAATCTCCTCACGGTACGGCAAATGGCGGGCGCTTTCGCTTATCGCAATTCATCTGCTCATCGGGATGCATATCGCGCATTGGCTGGTGGCGGGGCGCACCCTTGCTCCGCTCGAATTGAATGAGGTTGTTTACACCATTCACCTGGGCATTGTAACGGCCGGATTTCTCTTCATGCTCACCATCATCATCGGCACCATTTTTTTTGGCCGCTTTTTTTGCTCATGGGCGTGCCACATGCTCGCGCTGCAGGACCTCAGCGCATGGCTGCTGCGAAAATTCAACATCCGCCCGCCAGCCATCAGATCCCGCACACTCGTGTTCATTCCCTTCATCATCATGGGCTACCTGTTCATCTGGCCGCAGGCGAGGCGCCTGTGGCTGGGGCAAAGCCTGCCCGCGCTGCACGTTGCCACCGATATGGAGGGATGGGCGTCATTCGTCACCGATGATTTCTGGCGCAATCTGCCCGGGCCTTTTATCACGGCACTCACATTTTTTGTTTGCGGGTTTCTTATCATCTGCTTTTTGGGATCACGCAGCTTTTGCCGCTTTGCCTGTCCGTGGGGTGCGATTTTTTCATTGGCCGACAGGGTGGCGCCCGGACGCATCGCACTCAGCGGAAATTGCATCGGGTGCGGCATGTGCACGGCTACCTGCGATTCCAATATCAGGGTGCAGGAAGAGGTCAATGAGCATGGCATGGTGGTGAATGCCGATTGCCTGAAAGACATGGATTGCGTGGAGATTTGCCCCGTGCAGGCGCTTAAATTCAGTTACTCCAAACCTCCGCTGCTCAAAGGCGTCTTCACAAGCATCAAGCAGAACTACAGCTTCACCATCCGGGAAGATATTGCCCTGGTCGTGCTGTTTCTGCCGTTGTTCGCGATCTTCAGAGATCTGTATGATGCCATCCCGATTTTGCTTGCCGCTGCCATCGCCCTGATTATGGCAGGTTTCATGATAGTCTTTGCGCGCCTGTTCCGGGAAAGGGAAGTGAAAGTCAGCCTGCATCAATTAAAGAAAAACAATATGATCACCGCTGCCGGAAAAATATTCACCGTAACGATGGTCATGCTCCTGATCTTCACCGTTCACAGCGGTTTCATACAATATCACAACACCATCGGGCAACATGCCTTTGATGAAGCGGCATCTTCCCTGAATGATGATTTGCCGGAAACACCGGAAAGCCACCGGCAAATGGCATTAGCCGGAGATGCCCTGAAGCATTTGGAAAAGACCTATCAGCGGGGATTGTTCCGGTCAATCAGCCTGAGGCGGAAGCTGGCGACCTTGTATTTGCTGAATGGCTCAGCGGCACAGGCGGAAGAACAGTTGCGCTATGTGCTGGAAAAGGACCCGGATGATGCGGAAGCCCGTTTTTTCCTCGGAAAACTTCTGTTCAACACCGGAAGATATGCGGAAGCAGAAGATGAATTGAAAGCAGTTGCCGGCATGCCGGACAATCAATCATCAAAAAAAGCATCAAAAGCAAAGGGCAGCGCTTATTCATTGCTCGGGCATATTGCACGTAAGCGGGATGACCGGCATCAGGCGGTCAAATTTTTTGAAGCGGCTCTTGGGATCAAGCCAACCGACCACGATGCATTGCTGAACCTCGGTTCTTTACTCACCGAGCTTAAACAGTTTGATGAAGCCGAGCGGTATTTGCTGATAAGCGAACGGCTGATGCCCAACTCGGCATTGGTGCACAATAATCTGGGAGCGGTGTATATGTTCAAAGGCGAGGTGGCGAAATCCATTTATCATTATGAAATATCGCTGCGCCTGAAACCCGATAATTATGTGGCAATTTTCAACACCGGCATCCTGCATTACCGGCAAGGGAACGCTGAAACGGCACTGGCATTTCTGAATGAAGCCCTCCGGATCAAGCCCGGCTATGAAGCCGCGCGTGAGGCAATCGCCAGGATCAATGATGCCATGAAAAACAAATAAAAATATAATCGCAGACTGCTGGCAGGAATCAAATTACGCCTCCGGCAAGCATGATCTTTTTCATGGCAATCTGCGTTCCGGTTTGAATTATTAAGAAATACAATCCCGCAGGCTGATTTGTCACATCTATGCCGATTATTTCACCTGTGTTTGCATGAATTGCCGTGCGCACGGCTATCCTTCCTGCTGCGTCAATAAGCGCGATGTGATGCAACCCTTCCTCAGTGACCCTGACATTGACGCGGTCAAAAACAGGATTGGGGAATATGACAACTTCGGGCTGTAATGAAAAATTCCGGATCAGCGTGGTCGTGTCAATGATGGTATCAGGATGGAATGTAAAGCTGCCGGTATAGATTGAATCTCCGGTGGCATCGCCCGAGGCATCCGCAATGTTGAGGGCGTAATAAAAAACCACAGGACCGATGTTTGTCGCAGGCGCCTTCCAGTCAAAATGCCATTCTTTATTGTCGGAAGCATGGAAGTGAGACACGTAGCTTCTGTTCATGGTTGTATTTTCGGTGAAGAAAGTTTTCACGCTGTCGGTAATTGCAAATGTTCCTGCGGCATTATCGCTGAGGTCGAGAGCGGTAGCCTGAAAACCATAGATGTTTTTTCCGTTGTGAATCGCACGAAGGCTGAGGGTGTAAACAGAATCAGGCGCGTATGCGCTGCCGGAAACGAAAAATTCGATTCCTCCTGTGCCCATGTTGGGCATGCCGGCATGGCATGTGGCGCAAGTGGATTCTCCCGGAGCGCCTGTATGCCCGGTGGGACTCACGGGCGCGAAAGTTGAGTTCGATGAAAAAAGGATATATCCGGTAAGCAGGGAAAACAGGACGGCAATTATTCGGTGTTTGCGATTCATAATGTCTTGTTTGATCGTTCAGAAGTGAAGAATTATTTGCCAATATTACGCTCACTGAGCAATCTTATTTGTTAAGAATGAGAAACTTCCCGTAATTTACCGGAGTTTTCAGTCAGCCCTTGTTATCCCGATGTTAATATGAAAAACGTTTATATTTTTATTTTGATGGGAATGCCGGTGCTTGTTCTTGCGCAACCGTGCAGCGTGAGCAACGCTTCCGGATGCCATTGTCCCGATGGCACCGATACGTGCACGCTGCTTCCCGACCTCACCATCTCATGGCTTGCCATGCAAAGCTATCTTGGCGGCCCCAAGGAATATTCGCAGACCGGCAATGGCGCGGATAACGGCAGGCTGCGTGTTTCCAGCTCCACGCCAAACATCGGGTATGGCGCATTCACGGTGCTGGGATCCGGCTACTACATGTGCGGCACCGACACCTTTTATGCCCCGGGAGGAAATTTCTCGTGCCCTTCGCCATGGGCAGGCACAGCGCCCCGGCAATTGCTGCACCAGAGGATCTATACAAAGAACGGAGCAACCATGACCTATGATGACCGCTGGGCAGGCTC
Source organism: uncultured Chitinophagaceae bacterium (assembly GCA_964502525.1). Taxonomy (GTDB): domain Bacteria; phylum Bacteroidota; class Bacteroidia; order Chitinophagales; family CAIOSU01; genus DATLYB01. The sequence goes on along the minus strand of CAZCXH010000031.1, from coordinate 5,402 downwards.
GCAAACTTATCATCCCACTCATGGACACAATCATGTGGACGACTGGGTGTATTTAACTCTTCGCAGAGCCGACCCCAGCGAACCGGACACCTTGAAGTGGCCGTTGGTAGGCCAGGGAGCCAAACTGGGCTTTTGCCTCATGGATTACGGCACATGCAGCTACTATAACGGACATTGCCGTTCGGAGCAGCCTTATGGCGGGGGAACAGTTTTGACCAACGGCAGTTTCCCGAATTTCGGACTGGGCGGAGGCAGCTACAGTTGCTCACCCATCGAGCAAGGCATCTCCGTGGGATACACCGACATTTACAGCGAAAGCCTCGATGGCATGTGGGTGAACGTTCCGCCCGGAACATGCAATGGCGATTACTGGATCGTTGCGCAGGTTGACATCAATGATGATTTTTTAGAATCAAATGAAAACAACAACTGGACGGCAACCCCGTTCACGCTTACCAAACAGGTGCCTGCCGGCTCCGCCACGGCTGAAGTTGCGGTGGCGGGTGAGCCTTACCTGTGCAACAATTCAAGCCTGGATCTTTCTGCAAATCTTGCCGATGCCTACCTGTGGTCAACCGGTGATACCTCGCGCGGCATCACCATCACGCAACCGGGCAATTACTGGGTGGAAATCGCTTCCCAATGCGGAACTGCTTCCGACACCGTGGTGATTCAAAATGTGGTTTCGGAAATCGCATATACGATTCCCGACTCATCCTGTGTGCAGGGCGCATTGACTTTAAGCGCTGGAGGCACCGGTGATTTGTATTGGTACGCTTCATCCGTTGGCGGCATCCCGATTGACACCGGCTCGACTTTTGAAACCCCGTTGCTGCAAACCACAACGGATTATTATGTGGAGAATATCAACCGCGTTGCAGGCGCTGTTTCATTCAGCGAACCACATAACCACCAGGGATCAAATTTCAGCGGAACGCAGTACAACGGATACGTGATCTTCGACTGTTTTTCAAATTTCACGCTCCGCTCAGTGCTGGTTTATACCGATGATGCCGCCAACAGAACCATTGAGTTGCGGAACAGTTCCGGCACCGTGCTGGCCGACACAACGGTTTATATTAATGCCGGCTCCTCGCGCGTGAACCTGAATTTCAACGTCACCCCGGGAACCGACCTTCAGCTTGGCACCAATGAAAATGACAACATCGCTGCCTTCGGCTATGAAAGCCCCGCTTTGCGCAGGTCGAGCAGCGGGGTAAACTATCCTTACACCACCAGCGGTCTTTTTTCGCTCACCGGCTCGCCCTACGGAAACAGCTACTATTATTATTTCTACGACTGGGAAGTGGAAACGGGGGCCATGGAATGTGTCAGCAGCCGTGAACCGGTTTCAGCTTATGTGTTTGACCTGCCGCAGGTGGACTTCACCGGCCTCGATTCGATTATCCAGATTTCCCAGGGTGTTATGACGCTCACCGGGCAGCCGGCTGGCGGCACGTTCAGCGGACCGGGAGTTACAGGCAGCATTTTCGATCCCGCTTCTGCAGGCATCGGCACATACCTTATCACCTACAACTATGCTGACAGCAACGGTTGTTCCAATATAGCGACAAAGCAAACACGCGTCATCAGCGGAACTGTTGTGGCTGATGCAGGTAATGACGCAGCTATCTGCAATGGCGCCAGCACAGTGCTCTCCGCTTCCGGTGCATCAAATTATGCCTGGAGCAATGGCGCCCTGACCGACACCACCACCGTGTCGCCTGCGGCAACCACTACCTATTCCGTAACTGTTTCAAACAACTTTGGCGACCAGGATGTTGACTACGTGACGGTGACTGTGCATCCTTTGCCGGCAGTAAGTTTCAGCGGGCTTGAAGCGGAGTATTTTATTGACGAAGCGTCAGTGATGCTCACCGGCTCACCGGCAGGGGGAACCTTCAGCGGTCAGGGTGTCAGCGGTGATTACTTCACGCCTGCGGATGCGGGCATCGGCACCCATACGGTCATCTATAGCTATACTGACAGTAACCAGTGTTTTAATTCCGAATCAAAAACAGTTGTGGTGAGGGATACTGTATCGGTGGGAATCGATGATCCGGATGTATTCAACTCTATCGGCATCTATCCCAACCCTACCGAAGGAGTTATTAATATTGAATTTCATAAGCATATCATCGCTGAAGTGAACATTGCTTTGTTCAATGCGATGGGCAATGAAATTGCCGTCAGCAACATTCCCGGCAGAGTGATGCGCAACACCATTCACCGGATGGATATCTCAGCCTTCTCCCGCGGACTCTACTTGGTGAAGCTGTCCACTTCCGATAGATCAGTAATGCTGAAAGTCGTGAAAGAATAGCTGGCTCATTTTGAAAAAGGACAATTTGCTTCTTGCCTTTTGCTCATTGTCTATTTCTTGGGGTTTGCCTTCAATTTCAATAGACCTCTTTCATAATTCACAAGGAGGTTTGTTATTATGTAGGCATTAAGGGTGAGCCAGGATGAAGGTGCTTTGAGAACGCCAATTTGGTCATGAGACACCGGCTTTGCGTGTGGGATTATCCCCCGCTGGCGGGGGAGTGCGGGGGAGTGAGGGGGTGGAATAATTGAATTATGAAAGAGGTCTAATATAACCGGTATCAGCTTAACTTGCTGATCCAACCATCAGTTCCTGCTTTACTTCCGAGAATGCCTTCACCGCTTTATCCAAATGATGCTTCTCATGCACCGCTGAAACCTGAACGCGGATGCGCGCCTGCCCTTTGGCAACAACGGGATAAAAAAAGCCGATAACATAAATTCCCTTCTCTAAAAGATGTTCGGCAAATTTTTGCGCGAGCGCGGCATCATAAAGCATGATAGGCACAATGGGATGCCCGCCAGGTTTTATTTCAAATCCCGCTTTTGTCATTTTATCTCTGAAATATTTTGTGTTCCATTCGAGCTTGTCGCGAAGGGCGGTTGTTTCGGAAAGCATATCCAGCACAGCGATGGAAGCGCCCACGATTGCAGGCGCCAGCGTGTTTGAAAAAAGATAGGGGCGCGAGCGTTGCCTCAAAATTTCCACAATCTCTTTTCTCGCAGACACAAATCCGCCAAGCGCGCCTCCCAATGCTTTTCCGAGTGTGCCGGTGATGATGTCAACCCTTCCCATCACTCCGCGATGCTCATGCACTCCTCTGCCGGTTTTGCCCATAAAGCCGGTGGAATGACATTCATCCGACATCACCAGCGCATCATATTTATCCGCCAGATCACAAATCTTGTCCAATTGCGCAATCGTTCCATCCATGGAAAAAACACCGTCCGTCACGATGATCTTGCTCCTTGCCGGTTGCGCCTCTTTCAGCTTTGCCTCCAAATCGTTCATGTCATTGTGCTTGTAGCGGAAGCGCTGCGCCTTGCAAAGGCGGATGCCGTCAATAATGGAAGCATGGTTCAACTCATCGGAAATAATCGCATCCTGTTCGCTGAAGAGCGGCTCAAACACACCGCCATTGGCGTCAAAACAGGCTGCGTATAAAATGGAATCTTCCATGCCGAGAAAATCAGCAATCTTTTTCTCAAGTGTCTTATGGATGTCCTGCGTTCCGCAGATGAAGCGAACGGACGACATGCCGTAGCCGTGCGTATCAATGGCTTTCTTCGCAGCCTCAATCACCTTAGGATGGGCAGACAATCCGAGATAATTATTCGCGCAAAAGTTGACAACGGTTGCGCCCGAGGTGGTTTTTATCTCCGCGCCCTGCGGAGTGGTGATGATGCGTTCGGTTTTGTAAAGGCCGGAGGATTTGATTTCATCCAATTCCTGCTGAAGGCGGGATTTTATATTGGTGTACATGGTTTTTCATCCAAAAATAGATAAAGGGCAGTTCTGAAAATTCAACAACTTACTCCTTCTCCAGATGGAGAGGGTTGGGGCGAGGCGTAAAAAGAGCAATTTTTAGAACTGCCCTTAAATCATAATAACAGAATGATAATAGAACGCTGATGACGCGGATTGTGCAGATAATCGCTGATTGTTTTATCTGTGGTCATCCTATTTTTCTGCGTCATCTACGTTCTATTTTTAATTTTAAACAGTCTCTAAGCGAGTTTTCGTAGCAAATCGCAACCAATCAGGCATCATTCCGTAAAAACTCGAACCTAAACAACGAGACGGATGAGGCAACTGAAGATCACGAATCACATCACCCAAAGAGACAACTACTCATTAGAGAAATACTTGCAGGAAATTGCAAAAGAGCCGCTTCTGACTGACGATCAGGAGGTTGCGTTGGCAAAAAGGGTTCGTGATGGCGACCCCATGGCGTTGGAGAAAATGGTGAAAGCCAACCTGCGTTTTGTGGTTTCAGTGGCAAAGCAATACCAGAACCAGGGATTGCAACTCAGCGACCTCATTAACGAAGGTAATCTTGGCTTAATCAAAGCCGCCCAGAAGTTTGATGAAACCCGCGGCTTTAAATTCATTTCCTATGCCGTTTGGTGGATCCGCCAGTCAGTGTTGCAGGCTTTGGTGGAGCAGTCGCGAATCATCAGGTTGCCTTTGAATAAAGTAGGCTCCTACAACAGGATCACCCGCGCCATGTTTGAGTTTGAGCAGAAGTACCAGCGCGAGCCGAGCAACGAAGAATTGGAGGAAATCCTGAAAATCAACAAAAGGGAAATTGACGATATCATCCGCAGCGCCCATAAGCATGTGTCCATGGATGCGCCTATTTCGAGAGACGAAGACGAGGAAAGCAGCCTTTATGACATCATCCAGGATGATGACGCTTCCGGCTCTCATAAAGAAATGATGAAGGAATCCCTGAAAATGGAAATTAAAAAAGCCATGGCGGTATTACCTAAAAGAGATGCGGAGATTGTTTCATGCTACTTCGGCCTGCGCGGGGAAATCCACATGACGCTGGAGGAGATCGGAAAAAAATTCAACCTCACTCGCGAAAGAGTCAGGCAGATTAAAGAACGTTCGCTGAGAAGGCTGAGAAAAACCACTACCTCCAAATCACTGCGCACTTACCTCGGTGAGTGATTCGATTCTTTCAACGGATTTGTAAAACTCAATAGGGTGATTCCGCTAACCCTGCGGTCTGCAAAGGAAGCCGCCCGGATACAAGCGAGGCTTCGGAAGAAGGGCAGGGAAATCGGGCATACGGACACATTGATTGCCGGGATTGCGTTGTCCAGCAATTTGCAACTCATATCAAACAACACCGCCCATTTTAATCGGATTAAAGGTTTGGCTCTGTCAAATTGGATGAAATAGATTGTTGTTCCGCGCTCACGATAATCAGGTCTTTCTCGATGAGCGCGTCAATCAGGTTTTCCTTTCTGTTCTTATGAAATAGCGAAATCCAAACGTGCGTGTCCAGCACGTAGCTATTTGCTGCCATAGCTCTTGCGGATGCGGTGGACGGCTTCGGCTATTTGTTTAT
>CAZCXH010000030.1:0-37476 GCA_964502525.1 uncultured Chitinophagaceae bacterium | reverse complement strand
CTTTGTATCTGCATTAATTCCTACAGCAGTGATTACATTTTTATTAATCTCCGAAGGGTCAATTTCAATATGAATCACTTTCGCCTGGCGCGCATATTTTTTCAAATCGCCCGTTACCCGGTCGTCAAAGCGCATCCCAACAGCAATGAGCAAATCACATTCGTTGGTTTTGATGTTGGGTCCATAGTTGCCGTGCATTCCAAGAAAGCCAACATATAGCGGATGATCGCAAGGCAACGCGGATAAGCCAAGCAATGTTGAAGCGGAAGGGATTCCGGTTTTCTCAATAAATTTCTGCAGCTCTTTTTCAGCGCCCGAAATCAACACTCCATGACCAAACAGCAGGTACGGCTTTTTCGCATTGTTGATGAGTTCAGCTGCAGCAGTTAAATCTTTTTCGTGAGCAACGGGCTTCGGGCGATAGCTGCGAATCTTTTTACATTTTTCATAAACGTATTCCAGCGTACCGAACTGCGCATTCTTTGCGATGTCAATCAGAACCGGACCGGGACGACCTGTACGGGCAATATAAAATGCCTGCGCAATCGCCCATGGGATTTCTTCCGGTTTGGTGACTTTGTAATTCCATTTTGTGACGGGCATTGAAATTCCAATCACATCGGTTTCCTGGAATGCATCCGTGCCAAGCAGATGCACGGGAACTTGTCCGGTGATGCACACCATGGGAGTGGAATCAATCTGCGCATCGGCAATTCCGGTAATGAGATTTGTTGCTCCCGGACCGGATGTCGCAAAACAAACACCGGGCTTTCCCGTAACCCGCGCATAACCCTGAGCCGCATGTGCAGAGCCTTGCTCATGGCGCACGAGAATGTGATTGATTTTCTTCTGATAATGATACAGCGCATCATAAATCGGCATAATCGCACCACCGGGGTAGCCGAAGATGGTGTCAACGCCTTCTTCCAGCAAAGAGAGAATAACTGCCTCCGAGCCGGTGATGGTTTTCTTTTGCGGCTGTTTCCGAGAGGATTTCGTTTTTGTGAGTGTTTCGGTCATTATGATTCCAAATTTATTTGACAGCTAATCCAACTTTATTTCAATACCCGTATTCAATATTTCTCCCACAAACGGGTCTTTATCAGGAGAAAAATCTTTGGTGTTGTAAGTCAAAGCCTGAATGATGTAATTCTTTCTAAGCGCTTTTAAAAAAAGTTTTATATCTTCTGAAGGTACGCCAATGAACTGGTCAGCGACAAGGGCAACGTCAATATCACTGAATTGCGTTGATTTATTCTTTGCGTAGCTTCCGAATAGAACAACCCTTTTTAACGGAATACCGCACGACACTACATCTTCGGCAAAGTGTTTCACTCTGCTGACAATTGCTTTTGTAGCCATTTGCTGAATGTTTTTGCTTGCTTTAAAATTTCTTCGGTGTTTTTTCTTTTGTACGTACCATACAATTTGTGTTTGTAGTCAGGGTAGCGTCCTTCCAACTGAAAATTGTTCATAATAAGCATCAAGTCAAGTTGCGTATCAGAAAAATTGATTTTGGAACTGTTTAATAATGAAACAAGGTTGTGAATTCTTGGAGGATGATTTCCTGTGTTGTTTTTCACCCATAAAGCCTTGCATAGCTTTTCCAAATGCAGGTGCATAAAGAACAAAGCAGGAACATAATCTTTTGCCTTAAAAAGATTCTCTACCGTTTTCAGGTTTTTCTTCGCTGAAAGAAGCCAATAGTTGATGTGTTCTTGTTTGTTCAAGTCAACTTCGTTAAAATTAACGCCATAAAACACGAAAGCCACTCTCACGGTGAGAATGGCTTCCATTTTATCAGGCAATACCCATTCTCACCGCATTCGGCAGACGACTACGATAATAATGGATGATATATTTTTCATTTGCCGTAAAGTAAATGAAGATTAATCAATTAAGCAAATTAACCAGCCGCTTTCGCCTTGGCCCTGCCCTGCGCTTCCGCAATCACCTCTTCAGCAATGTTGTTCGGAGCCTGAGCGAAATGAGAAAATTCCATGATAGAAGTGGCGCGTCCGGATGTAAGCGTACGCAACTGCGTTACATAACCAAACATCTGCGCCAGCGGCACCTTCGCTTTGATGACCTGCGCATTGCCGCGCATTTCCATAGATTCCAACTGACCGCGCCTGCGGTTCAAATCGCCCACCACATCACCGGTATATTCTTCAGGAGTAACCACTTCCACTTTCATGATCGGCTCCATCAGCACCGCACCGGCTTTCCTGGCAGCATCGCGGAAACCCAGCTTGGCGGCAATTTCAAATGAAAGCGCATCGGAATCAACGTTATGATAAGAGCCGTCAAACACCCGGCATTTCGCGCCAAGCAGAGGATAACCTGCAAGCACACCCGTATTAATGGCTTCCTTGAAACCCTTTTCAATGGCGGGAATAAATTCGCGCGGGATAGAGCCTCCGAAAATATCATTCACAAACTGCAAACCTTCCACACCCGGATCAGGAGGGCTCATTTCAAAAATGATGTCGGCAAACTTACCGCGACCACCTGTCTGCTTCTTATACAATTCGCGATGCTCCACCTTCTTAGTGATGGCTTCCTTATAGGCAACCTGCGGAGCGCCCTGGTTACATTCCACCTTGAACTCGCGCCTCATGCGGTCAACGATGATTTCAAGATGCAGTTCGCCCATGCCGCTGATAACGGTTTGTCCCGTTTCATCGTCAAACTTCACGCGGAACGTGGGGTCTTCTTCGGCCAGCTTCGCCAACGCCATGCCCATCTTGTCAACGTCAGCCTGCGTTTTGGCTTCCACCGCCAAACCGATAACCGGTTCGGGGAAAGTCATGCTTTCCAAAACAATCGGGTGTTTCTCATCGCTGAGCGTGTCACCGGTTTTGATTTCCTTGAAACCCACCGCAGCGCCAATATCCCCCGCTTCGATATATTCAATGGGATTTTGCTTGTTGGCGTGCATCTGGAGAATGCGTGAGATTCTTTCTTTTCTTTCAGTACGATTATTCAGCACATAAGAACCCGCGTTGAGCCTGCCGGAATACACGCGGAAGAAGGCGAGCCTGCCCACATAAGGATCGGTCATGATTTTAAATGCAAGCGCTGCGAAAGGTTCCTTAGCATCGGGTTTGCGGATTTCATCTGCCTCTGTGCGAGGATGCTTTCCGACAACAGCTTCCACATCAAGCGGTGAAGGCAAATAGAGCGTTACCGCATCCAACATCACCTGTACACCTTTGTTCTTGAAGGCAGAGCCGCACATCATCGGGATAATCTTCATGTCAATGGTAGCCTTGCGGATGGCAGTCCTGATTTCTTCAGGACTTATGGAGTCGGGATTGTCGAAAAACTTCTCCATGATCTTGTCGTCATACTCGGCAATAGCTTCAATCAGCTTCTCGCGATATTCCTTCACCTGGTCAGCCATATCTGCGGGAATGGGAACTTCCTTAAATGTCATCCCCTTCGTTTCTTCATCCCAAATCATTCCCTTGTTGGTGATCAAATCAACCACTCCTTTGAAATTCTCTTCCTCACCGATGGGCAACTGAAGGGGCACAGGATGCGCGCCCAACTTGGTTTTAACTTGTTTCACCACTTCAAGGAAACTTGCGCCTGACCTATCCATCTTGTTGACGAAACCTATGCGCGGCACTTTATAGCGATTTGCCTGGCGCCAAACGGTTTCTGACTGAGGTTCTACACCGCCTACAGCGCAGAACAATCCCACCATGCCATCGAGAACGCGGAGCGAACGCTCCACTTCCACTGTGAAGTCAACGTGCCCGGGGGTGTCAATCAGATTGATTTTGAACTCCTGTCCGTTGTACTTCCAGAAAGTGGTGGTTGCGGCAGAGGTAATGGTGATGCCGCGTTCCTTTTCCTGCTCCATCCAGTCCATGGTGGCAGCGCCTTCGTGCACCTCTCCAATCTTGTGGGTAAGCCCGGTATAATAAAGAATGCGCTCAGAGGTGGTGGTTTTGCCGGCATCAATGTGTGCTGCAATCCCTATGTTCCTTGTATAAAGTAAATCAGCCATAAAATTTCCTGGATTAAGCTAACCTGAAATGCGAGTATGCCTTGTTGGCTTCTGCCATCTTGTGGGTGTCTTCGCGCTTTTTCACAGCAGCGCCTTCATTTTTGTAGGCAGCCTGAATTTCAGCGGCAAGTTTTTCCGCCATTGACCTCCCCTTTCTTTCAGAGGCGTATGTTTTCATCCATTTCATTCCGAGCGCGATCTTCCGGTCTGCTCGAACTTCAATCGGAATCTGGAAGTTAGACCCACCTACCCTCCTTGTTTTCACCTCCACGCTGGGCATGATATTCTGCAAAGCCTTCTTCCACACCTCATACGGATTTTCCTTGGTATTCTTCTCCACTATTTCCATCGCATCATAGTAGATACTATATGCAGTACTCTTTTTGCCCCGTTCCATCAACGTGTTGACAAACCTTGTTACCATGGGGTCCTTATATTTCGGATCAGGCTGCTGCCCTCTTTTTTTTGATGCTGATTTTCTCATTGTTACTTGGAGTTTTTCTTGGTTCCGTATTTTGAGCGGCCCTGCTTGCGGTCTTTCACACCGGCAGTGTCGAGCGCTCCACGCACGATGTGATAGCGCACTCCCGGCAAATCCTTCACCCTGCCTCCGCGAATCAGCACAATAGAGTGTTCCTGCAGATTGTGACCTTCTCCCGGAATGTAGGCAATAACTTCAGTCTGGTTGGTGAGCCTTACCTTGGCTACCTTGCGCAATGCTGAATTGGGCTTTTTAGGGGTAGTTGTATATACCCTGGTGCATACTCCCCGCTTCTGGGGGCATGAATCCAAAGCCCTCGATTTGCTTGCGGCTCTTATGATACGCCTGCCCTTGCGGACAAGCTGTTGAATGGTTGGCATACCTTACGCTGATTTTTTTGGAAGGGCAAAATTATGGAAAGGGCTACATATAAACAAACGGAACTAAGGGAACTAAGGAAAGACCGGCAACAAAACCAAGCTAAGGGCGCTAAACCCTATTTTGAGGTGCTGGACTACCAAACTATTCCCTTCTCTCGTCCCGGCATTAGTCATCGGATGAATTGCTATTAGGCCGATATAGAAACAGTTACACATCGCATGATTTTTATAGAGCATTCATCCGATGACTTTTCAGAGCGGACTCATTCTTCATTTGTCCCGAACTCAGGTTCTCAAAAATCGGTAGTGAAGGAGAAATACCGTCTGGGGAAGTAGCGGCCCGGCTCTTCGGTTCTTTGTCCGCTGTCAATACCCCATCCTACGTCAAAGCGGACGAAGTAGCCGAACAATGAAGTGCGCAAGCCGAAGCCGAAGCCGAAGATGATGGGATTCTTGTAATATTCCACCGTCACCGTCACCGGGTCTTGCCCGATCACTTCGGTGAACAGGGGGTTGTCCTTGTTCCAGGGGTTCGTGCCTACCCATGCCGTGCCGACATCGGTGAACGCCACTACCTGAAAGTTTTTTACAAATTCAGATTTGATCGTGTTATTGAAAACAGAAAAAATCGGAACCCTAAGCTCGGTGTTAAACAACACAAAGCTGTTTCCATACCTTGCATTTTGAGGGAAGCCTCTGAGGTTGGTCGCGTTAGCCTGAAAAGCATACCCCTGCCCTTCTGTTTTTTCAATCAAATCTTTGGTTGTTGATTCTTCCTTGTCGGAAATGCTGCTGTTGCCTCGAATCCAGCTATCAACCCCTCCCAGATAGAATAATACTTTCCGGTTGCCAAATGATGAACTCCATGCAAACCTGTTTGCCCAGACAATATTTTTTACCACCTTCTGATAGTAGCGAAAATCCACGCCCACCACGCCAAAGTAGGCATCGTTGAAATCAGGCAGTTTGATGTTAACTGATTCGTTTTTTTTATAAAGAACTTCCTTGTGAATCTCGGCAAATATCTTGAAGCGCAACCCGTTCAGAAGGTTCAGTCCGACCGGCACGGTGTGGTCGTGCACATATTCCAGTTTTCCGAAGAGCCAGCTTTCAGGATAGTTGGGTAAACGATGGCTGAGGTCGTCTTTTGACAGGAACACATAGTTTTCATGGCGGTAGGCAATGTATCCTCTCAGGCTTTTGATGACATCGAAAGGATATGTTAAAGCGATTTCAAAATAGTTGGTCTTTTGCTTGTACTCGACCGGAAGGTCAACTGCAGAGATGGGAATATTATAATAAGGAACCTCTGTTGTAGCCGTGTTTTTGACAACATGCCTGTAATAGCTTACCTTTTTATCTAAACGTTTTTTTAAATTCTGATATGAAACAAGAACCTCCGGATTGAATGAATCGTAAGGGAATTTAAATCCAAGGTCAATGATGTGGTTTTCAAACAAATCATGAACCCTGATAATATTCATGATGCCCAGGTCAGGGTAATCGTATGAAGGACTGCCGGGAGTAAATTTTTGATAGCGCGTCATCATCATCGTATTATCCAAAAAATTGGTAACAATCCCGTCAGTTGAAAACTTTAATTGATAGGGCCGCACTTTTGTAAGCTTGAATACCGGCTCCGCTCCGGCATCTTCCTGATAGTCGCTGTAATCCGAAACATCAATTTCGGGCGCTGTGTTGAAATCGCTCTGGAAGAATGGCGCTTCAGGTATTGCTTCAATCGTATCCCAGGGTGTTTCAGGGGCATGACCAATCTGAATCTCATCGCGTTCCTTCTCCAGCCGGGTTTGCCTGCTGATCTGCCCCTGCCTGAAATTTTGATAGAATGTGTTTTCATGGCTTGCCCTGGTCAACACTGAATCGGTCAAATCACTCACAAAAAATTCGAGCCTTGCATTCAGCAGGTGCATGTCAACCGCTTTCCCGATTTTTGCGTTCACGTCATGCCCGATGATGTTGGTGAAGAAATCAGTGACAGGATACGTGCGGGCCTCATCCTTATAAATTTCCCTGACACGGATGGAATCGAGGTTTGCCAACTGCCTTCTTGTCAGCGAATCCAGTTTCCATGCCGGATTGGTAATTGTTGAATCCTGGAAATAGTAAACGGTGTCGTTTCTCAAAAAGGTGGACTCGAAATATCCTGCATACCGGTTTCTTACGCCATTGTCGTCAGCCAGATATGCGAACATGCTGTCATTCAACTGAACGGGCAGCGACTCAGAATAGTAGGGCGTGTTGGTTATCTGAACCAGTTCATTGGAGCGGCTGCCGAGATTGTAGAAGTAAAGGTCAAAGTTTTTGCCGGGGAGAACGGTGTCGAGTTTTTCTTCTTTAATTTCAGCGCTGTTCCGGTTGGATAAAAAGATGATGCCGCGTTTGCCGTCAATCTTGACAAAACCAGCCTCGATGTCGTCATGATAATCGTTGGTGAGTTGTTCGGTTGTAGTGGATGGAATGTGATACGTATAAATGTCGCTTTGCCCGCGATTGCTTGCGGACATCACCAAGTAACGCGGATCATCCGTGAAGGTGAAGTTGTGTATCTGCTGAAATTTGGTGATGGATTGTTTGAACTTGTCGCCTTTTTCAAAATTGTAAAGCCGCAGGTAAAGTTTGTCGCGCCTCTCATAAATGACGCCAAGCGTTTTCCCGTCAGGCGACCATGAGAGCAAAGGATATTGAAAGTCTTTCACCAGCGAGATGGTTTTGATGCCGCCTTTCATCACCCGGTTAGTCTTGTTTTTTTCGTAATCAATCAGCCGGACTTTATATCTCCCTGAATTGTTGGTGGCATACGCGATGTGCTTTCCATCAGCGCTGAGCTTCGCCTGATAGTGAGGATACCTCCTTTGTCTTTTTACCGGCACCCAGTTGGTGTCAACCGGAAGCGCGCTGTTTGTTTTTTCCTGCTGATAATGATTGTAGTAGTAATCATACCATTCTGCAAGCACGGTTTTAACCGAGCCGCCCAGCACAAAAAGGAACCCGCTCTCAATGCTGCGGTTGATTCGCGTTAAATAAAGGAGGTTAGGCACGGCTGCCCTGCCGTATTTCTCCTCTACGTAATGCCACAATGCATGCCCTGCAAACTTTGCCTCTTCTCCTGAAAGCTTGTTGAACTTACGGTATTTGCCCGTGAGAATTCCATCGCGCAGCTTATTGTCCAGCTCTGAGCTCCAATCCTGCCCCACGTAATCCACAAGCCCATCGGTGAACCATGGTGGCAGGTTCAGCAAAACCGCATTCTGCAAAATCTCCTGCAAATTGCCGCCAAACACAATGTGCTGGATAAAGATTTGCGCTATTCCCTGCCTGATCTGTTCTTCGAGATGCTGGTGGTTTCCATCAAAATAAACGAACATCTTGTTTTCAATCACCTTGGTGAGACCGCCCGTATTATTCAACTCTATGTTCTGCCCGATGTTGGTTTGGTTAAGGTCGGAGAGATCGTTGTAAACAAGAATCTCGATGCGCTTGTTGATTTTGTACTCGAGCGCTTCCTCCACTTTCGTTACTTCTTTTTCCGCAAACTGAATCACAAATTTTCCAATGTCCTGTCCGCCAAGGTAGAAGTAGGTCACGAATCTTTCCGTCTCAAAGTATGACCACTCGAAATGCTTGTACTGAACCCGGTTTTGACCGAAAGTGGTTTGAGTGCCCTGAGAAAAGAGAACCGAGGGAAATACCGTGAAAAGGGTTGGAGCCAACAAATATTTCACCGCTAATCTTAGCAAGGATGATTTCATGCGCGTGGGAGCAGACTTGTTATTTGTTACTTTTGGCGGCTGTTTGAAATTTAAGACTAAAAACGCATCCTCAGAATGACTATTGCCGGTTTTATTTTCAATATGTTTCAGGAAAACACCTATATCTTATACGATGAAACCGGAGAATGTGTCATCATTGATCCCGGATGCTCTGACAAAAGTGAGCAAAATGAACTGATTGATTTTATTCAAACTAAGAATTTGAACCCCGTCAAACTCATCAACACCCATTGCCACGTTGACCATATTCTTGGAAACAGCTTCATCCATGAAAAGTTTGCACTGAAACCCGTGATGCACCGTGGAGAGTTGCAGCAGTTGCAGGCTGCCCCGATGTATGGAGGCATGTTTGGAGTGAAAATCACGCCATCTCCGGTGCCTGAAGAATTTATTGATGAAGGCGACACCATTGAATTTGGGAACACCAGGCTCGAAGTGGTTTTCACCCCCGGTCATTCTCCCGGTGAGGTTTGCCTCTTTTGCCGGAATGATAAAATCCTGGTTTCAGGAGACGTGCTCTTTCAAATGAGCATCGGCAGAACCGACCTGCCGGGTGGCGACCATAACACGCTGATTAACGCTATCAAAAGAAAACTTTTTCCATTGGGGGATGATGTGAAAGTTTATCCCGGGCACGGACCGGAAACCACTATCGGGTTTGAGAAGAAGAATAATCCGTTTCTGGTCTGATTACAAATCTTTCCTCACAGGTCTATCTTCAAATCAAGAAGCCTGAAGGAGATCACTTTTGATGGTGATGAGAGCGGGTGGTACTTGCCCCGCGTGAGCGCAAAACCGGTTACAGAACGTTTCTGCGGATCAACGAACCACAATTCTTTCACTCCGCAGCGTTCATAAACGGGTTTTTTCCGAACCGTGTCATGTGAAGTGTTGCTTTTGCTTAAAATTTCAACCACCAAATCAGGGGCGCCTTCAATACCGCGGTCGCTCAATATGGAAGCATTGGAATTGGAAACATAAACGATATCCGGCTGAAAGGCATTTCGCTGAGGTTCGATGAAAACATCAATAGGCGCATGGTAAACCTTTCCGATAGGATTTCTTTTAAGATATTCGTAAATCTCGCCAAGAATTATGGTGGATAAATCCTGATGTTTTCTATTCGGTGCGGGGCTCATATACAATTGATTTTCGACTACCTCGCACATTGTGCCTTCCGGTAGCAGGTTAAAAACTTCCATCGCTGTGCGCGGAGGATTTTGAAAGGAAGATTGCGTTTTCATAGCTGTAAAGTTATACCGAAACAACTCAGGTTTTCGAACAATTGAACTGTAGAATGTTCGGTATTATACCATCGGCAAACAGGTTTTCGAACTTGTACTGCATAATACCTGATGGCATATCCTCCGAAGGAGTCCGGAGTCCTTCGGACCGATCACAATTCGTTTTTTAGACTTGTTTCGGGATAACCAAGAGTACGTCTCATTTCTTCGGAAATTCGATTACTCTTGGTATAGAATTTCCCGGAGTGAAGAAAAACAACCTCAGCCCGCAAACAACGGAAACCCTCTGGCGAATTTGATTACATCCGCATGAATGGCTGAAATCAGCTTTTCGTTTTCATTATCGAGAACCAAAGCGTCAATCCAATCAACGATTTTCACCATATCTTTTTCTTTCATCCCGCGCGTGGTAGCGGCAGCCGTTCCTATTCGCATGCCGGATGTAACCATCGGTGATTTGTCATCGAACGGAACCATATTTTTATTGACGGTAATTCCTGCTTTGCCGAGAGCCGCTTCGGCAGTTTTGCCCGTAATGTTTTTTGAGCGCAGATCAATCAGCATCAAATGATTATCCGTTCCGCCCGAAATCACTTTATATCCCCTGCTCACAAATTCATCAGCCATCACTTTCGCATTTTTCTGTACCTGTGAAATGTATGCCTTGTATTCGGGAGTCAATGCTTCATAGAACGCTACGGCTTTTGCCGCTATCACATGCTCCAACGGACCGCCCTGTGTTCCCGGAAACACCGCGGAATCAATAACTGAAGACATCATCCTGATTTCACCCTTCGGGGTTTTCAATCCCATCGGATTGGAATAATCTTTCCCGATTAAGATGATGCCGCCCCTGGGCCCTCGCAGCGTTTTGTGCGTGGTGGAAGTCACAACATGGCAGTGGTCCATTGGACTGTTCAGCAGCCCGCAGGCAATCAGCCCTGCAGGATGGGCGATGTCAGCCATCAGGAATGCGCCAACCTTATCCGCAATTTCCCGGAAACGTTTGAAATCCCACTCGCGGGAATAGGCGGATGCACCGCAGATAATCAACTTTGGATGCTCCTTTTTTGCTGCCGCCTCCACCTTGTTCATGTCAATTACACCCGAATCTTCTTCCACGCCATAGAATGCCGGCACATATAATTTCCCGGAAAAATTCACAGAAGAGCCGTGAGTGAGATGCCCCCCGTGCGACAAGTTGAATCCAAGAATTTTATCCCCGGGTTTCAGCAAAGCAAGCATCACTGCCGCATTTGCCTGCGCGCCAGAATGCGGTTGCACGTTGGCGTACTCCGCTTTGAACAATTGCTTGATCCTGTCAATCGCCAACTGTTCCGACTCATCCACAAATTCGCAGCCGCCATAATATCTCCTTCCGGGATAGCCTTCCGCATACTTATTGGTGAGTACGCTTCCCATTGCTTCCAGCACCTGAGGGCTGACAAAGTTTTCCGAGGCAATCAATTCAAGACCGGAAATCTGCCTGTCCATTTCTTTTTTGATGATTTCAAAAATTTGCGTGTCGTGCTGCACGGTATTAACCTTTTTTGAAGTTATTGTTTCCATCATGTCATGTTTAAACCTTAAATCCGCAAACTATTTGAAATGACAGGTCTCCCGCTGATTTCGCTGATTCAAGCAGATGAATGTTAGAAAAGAATATTTTCTGCGGAAATCTGCGGTATCTACAGGAAATTGATTGTTCATGGAATTTGAGTTTGCGGAATTTAGGTTAAAGCAAAAGTAAACCCTCCCATAGTTATCAAGCATTAAAAATCAGGATGCAGATATCCGTTTTACCGTTGTTTCACTTCTTTGTCTTGATTCTGTGCTCATTATTTGCAGATTTGGTTATCTGCTATGAATCTTTAATCAGCCTGAGAATGCCAATTTATGGTTTGCCAATTTCTCCCGGTAAAAGAATCGGTTTCTTCAAATTCCCTTATTTCCTTACGTCCGCCTTTGCCTTCACATGCCATGTTCTTCTCCAATCAATATAACCAAAACTTCATCAGCATCAAGCCGGGAGATGTGAATGGGTGTTGGGAGGAGTAGCAAACTTCAATCCGGCCCGGCATCAAACCAGTGCAGCGTCAAGCGCTTTATGTCAGGTAAAAGGTTTACAGTTTACATATTTCCTGTTTACCGTTAGCCTTACAAAACCGTAAACGTGTAACCCGTAAACAGAAAATGAAAGAAACCGACAAAACAGGCTTGACGTTGCACTAGGATGTGAATGGGATCCGGATGGAGTAGGTTTAGGTCTAAGGTTGTTTTCCGGCCTTAAACATTAGGCTTTGAACTTTAAACCGAGCAGAGTGCCACCAAAACTGTTA
The DNA here is from genome assembly GCA_964502525.1 of uncultured Chitinophagaceae bacterium. Classification (GTDB taxonomy): domain Bacteria; phylum Bacteroidota; class Bacteroidia; order Chitinophagales; family CAIOSU01; genus DATLYB01. The sequence goes on along the minus strand of CAZCXH010000030.1, from coordinate 25,223 downwards.
AAATCCCATCTTATCCCCATAAATTTCGTTAAAGACGTTGGTGGTTCCATTATCTTTTTGTATATTGCGGAAGCGAAACACGTTAAACAAAATTCAATTTTATAGCTTCAATTCTACTCAAAACCCTGTTTTTTAACATTCTTTTCATAATAAGCCATGGACTTTTCTGTTAGAGGCGGGGTTTGTTAACCCTGTAAGATAAAATTTTATGTCAACCGCTACTCTCAACCCGCCCGTGAAGGACAAGCTGCGTTCGGCCCTTCAGGAGCATTTCGGATTCAAATCGTTCAAAGGCAACCAGGAAGACGTCATCAAAAGTGTTCTTGGCGGCAAAGACACCTTCGTCATCATGCCCACCGGGGGCGGCAAATCGCTGTGCTACCAGTTGCCTGCCGTTCTCAGCAACGGCACCGCCATCGTCATCAGCCCGCTCATCGCACTGATGAAAAACCAGGTTGACCTTGTTCGCGGTTACAGCAGCAAGGAAACCATCGCCCACTTCCTCAATTCATCCCTTAACAAGCAGCAGATGAAGGCGGTGCGCGATGACGTGGTGAAGGGAAACACCAAGTTGCTTTATGTTGCTCCCGAATCATTGACCAAAAAGGAAAACATCGCCTTCCTGAAAGATGTGCCCATTTCGTTCGTAGCGGTGGATGAAGCCCATTGCATCAGCGAATGGGGGCACGACTTCCGCCCTGAGTACAGGCGCATTCATGAAATGATGGAGATGATCGGGCAGCGCCCTCCGGTGATTGCGCTTACGGCTACCGCCACTCCTAAAGTGCAAAGCGACATCGTTAAAACCCTGCACCTCGAAAAGCCGGAGATATTCATCTCATCATTCAACCGCCCTAATCTGCTCTATGAAATCAAGCCTAAGGGAAAGAAGGAAAACGTGCTGAAGTTCATCACCCAGTTCGTGAGGGCGAATGCGGGCAAGTCGGGCATTATCTACGCCCTCAGCCGCAAGTCAACCGAGGAGATTGCCGAGTTTCTGAACGTCAACGGCATCAAGGCTGCCGCTTATCATGCAGGCATGGAGCAACCGCAGCGCGCCAACATCCAGGATCAGTTCCTGATGGAAGATATTGATGTGATCGTGGCGACCATCGCCTTCGGCATGGGAATAGACAAGCCTGACGTTCGTTTCGTTATCCACTATAATATCCCGAAGAGCATCGAAAACTATTATCAGGAAACCGGGCGTGCCGGGCGTGACGGACTGGAGGGCAAGTGCATCGCCTTCTATTCGCATAAAGACGTTAGCAAGCTCGAAAAATTTCTCCGCGACAAATCCCTCACCGAGCGCGAAAACGGCACACTCCTGCTCAACGAGGTTATCGCCTACTCGGAGACGCCCGTCTGCCGCAGGAAATTCCTCCTCCACTATTTCGGAGAGACCTACGACAAGAAGAATTGCGGGCATTGCGACAACTGCCTGAACCCCAAGGAAACCATTGAGGGCAAGGAGTTCGTCACCCTTTCACTAAAGACCATCGCAGCCGTGAAGGAAAACCACTCCATGCAGGACATTGTCAATATCATCGTTGGCAAGAAAACGCAAGAACTGGTCACCTTCGGCTACACCAAGCTCGATGTGTTCGGCAAGGGCACTGACAAGAGCGAGACCTTCTGGAGTTCCATTATACGCCAGGCGATGCTCCTCGGTCTTATACGCAAGGACATCGAGCAATACGGGCTGCTCAAACTTACCGCGGAAGGAAAGAAGTTCCTTGCTAAACCGCACAGCATCCATATCGCTCTCAGCCATGATTTCGAAAAAGCGGCTGAGGAAGCCGATGACGAAGCGGCAGAAGCGCGTCCGGGCGCCCTCGACAACAACCTTCTGAACATGCTGAAGGAGTTGCGCAAAAAGATCGCCAAAGAACAAAACCTGCCGCCCTACATCATCTTCCAGGATCCATCGCTGGAAGACATGGCAACGCAATATCCCATCACCATGGATGAACTCGCCAACATCACGGGCGTCAGCAAGGGCAAGGCGGAGAAATACGGCAAGCCATTTGTGCAACTAATCGCCAAATACGTTGAAGACAACGACATCGAGCGCATCACCGACATGGTTGTCAAGAGCATCGTTAACAAGAGCGCCATGAAGGTTTACATTATCCAGAATATTGACAAGAAAATACCGCTGGAAGACATCGCCCGCAACAAGGGGCTGAAGATGGACGAACTGTTTACCGAGATGAAAACCATCGTTGACAGCGGCACCAAGTTATCGCTCGACTACCACATCAACGAGTTCATCGAGCCGGACCAGCAAGACCTCATATACGACTATTTCAGAGAAGCTCCAACCGACTGCCTCGACACGGCATACAGCGAACTTAAGGACGAAAGCGTTACGATGGAAGAACTGAAGCTAATGCAGCTAAAGTTTTTGTCAGAAGTGGCGAATTGAGACATTCTCCGTTACAGAGGCGTATGAATTGTTTGAATTTTATACTGTGCGCGGGATAAAATCTTACATTTTCTATTTCTGTTTACAGTTTACATGCTTACGGTTGCAAACTTCAAACTGTAAACCGTAAACGGCTCAATGGCGCAATTTATCCCGTTCAAAGTGTAACTCCAACTTCACCGTTTTTTCCTAAACTTTACAGTAGCATCTTACGTCTTCTCATATAGCCCATGTTCGCCCGCATCAGCCATTTGCTCGTTCTGCTCACACTCATCCCCCCGGTGGCAGCAGCCCAGTGCCCGCAGGCAACCATCACCATAGAGATACGCACTGACGATTATGGTGACGATACCTCATGGGAGCTTTTTGACCAGAATACTTCAACGCTTGTTACTAGTGGCAGCAATTATGGCGACAATACGCTTTACTCCGAAGACGTGTGCGTGAGTGCCGCTGGATGTTATCTATTTATCATCTATGATGCCTTTAATGACGGATTGTGCTGCACGTATGACAGCGGCTACTATCATGTTTACTACAACGGTGTCCTTGCAGGCTCAGGCGGTGAGTTTGCCTCCAGCGAGAGCATCTTCGACATCGGTAACAACTGCTCCAGCGCCAATTCTTCCATCACAACTGATAATTCCCTCTCTCCGCAGCAGCTTGTCACTGATGTTCTGCTGGGTTCGTGCGTTGAGGCTTTTAACATTGCGTACACCGGCTCTGCCCTTGCCATCGGCAATTTCGGCAATGGCGGCACACTCGGCATTGCCAGCGGCATTCTCATCACCACGGGCAGCCACGAAAATGCCCGCGGCCCCAATAATTCCAGCAGCGCCTCCTGGCTGCTTGGGCGGCAGGGCGATGATGATCTGGATAGCGTTGCAGGTGTGATCTCCCAGGATGCTGCCGCCCTTGAGTTTGATTTCATCCCTTACAATGACACCATCGTGTTCGATTACGTTTTCGCTTCCGAAGAATATCCGGAGTTTGTCTGCTCCGAATATAATGATGTGTTCGCGTTTCTCGTCAGCGGTCCCGGCTTTACCCCCAACACCAATGTCGCCCTCATCCCCGGCACCTCCATCGAGGTTGCCATCAACTCCATCAACAGCGGCACCGCGGGCGGGCTTAACAATCCCGCTAACTGCACAAGCCTTGCTCACTCGGCCTACTATCGCAGCAACCTTACCCCTGCGGTTACTCAGTATGATGCCTACACAGCAGTGCTCACTGCAACGATAATAGTCGTACCGTGCAGCACCTATCACATCAAGTTTGTCATTGCTGACGTGGGCGACTTCGCCTATGACTCGGGTGTTTTCATTGAAGCCCGCAGTTTCTCCGGAGGGCAGAGCGTGGGTATAAGCGTTTCCACAACTGCGGGTTCAGGCAGCACCTATGAGGGCTGTGACGATGGACAGTTCATCTTTTTCAGGGAAGGCAGCAACACTGCCAATGAAGCAGTGACGGTAAATTTCACTGTAACCGGCACGGCAACGGAAGGTGTTGATTATCCTGCCATACCTCACACTGTCACTATTCCTGCAAATGGCGACTCCGCAATGGCATCTGTTTCACCCGTGCTTGACGCATTACCCGAAGGCGTTGAAACCGTCATCATCACCTACCAGGACGAATGCGCCTGCGGGCTTTTCAAACGCGACACGCTTTTCATCGGCAGCAATTCTCCCATTGCCGTCAGCATTGCCGCTCCCGACTCAGCCTGCCAGGGACAAACCACCATGCTCACTGCCACCGCCAGCGGCAGTCTTTCCCTGCCTTACACTTACACATGGAGTTCAGGGCATGGCACAGATTCCATCAGCGTTGTTCCATCTTCAACCGGCTCCTATACGGTCACCGTCACCGATGCCTGCGGAGGACAGTCGGCAACGGCATCCCGCCTGCTCACGGTTTACAGTTGCAGCGACCCGTGCGACACGCTGGCGTGTGATGATAGCGATCCCTGCACCATTGACACGTGCATGAATGGCGGGTGTGTATTCACTCCGGATGATTGTGATGACGGCAACGGCTGCACTGCCGATGCCTGCGCAGCGGGTATATGCGTTCACACGGCTGTCAACTGCAATGATGGCGATCCCTGCACCATTGACCAGTGCGCAGGAGGCGTGTGCCGTCATGCCAACGCTACCATGTCGGCAGACAGCACGGTGATCAGGTGGTGGTTTGAAAACTGCTGCTGCAGGTAGCTGAACCTTGCATCAATAAGACACCTTCACGAAACCGAGATAATTTCTTTTATAACTGGGGATGATGACTTCATTGGAAGAAATCTGCTTGCCCAGCTTCGGCACCAGCAGCACGTTCCTGTCGCCCGCGTTGAACAGGTATTTTCTTTCCGATCCGCCTCCCTTGTCAACGCTGTATTCGGAGACATTTGTTTTATGGTAAATCTCTTCATTGAAAATAAAGTGCAGCTTGCTGGCAGTGGTCGCCATGCAGTAGGAGGAGAAAAAGCCTTCGTCATCCTCGGAGATCTGTTTCTTCTTGAGCACGCTCGTCCAGTCCAGCGTTCCGTCAGCATTCACAGACAGCACCATGATGTCATTGTAATACGATATCTGGATGGTTCGGAAGCTGGGTCCGATGGACGGGGTGAACGAAGGCACCTGCATGTTCTCCTCGGTGTTAAATCTTGATTCGGCAACGATAATTGCGCCTCCGTCAAACCGCAAGATGAGGTCATAGACTTCGAACGAATAAAATCCCCGGGAGTTCTTTGATGTATCCTTTCCGGTGATTTCAAAAATCAGATCGGGGGAAAACCGGGTGTAATTGCTGGCGGACAGATAACCGCTGTCCACATTAAAGGCAGAATAGAAAAAACCCTGCGCTTCTTCGCCTGCATCATTGGTATAAAAGCCGGTCGCAACAAGATTCCTGTTCACATTGTCGAAATCAAGGTAAAGTTTCCTGAAAACCGGGTGCTTGAAGCCGAAATCTATTTGTCTGACAGTTCCCGATGACGCTTCATGCATTTTCACGATAAATGCATCCTGGGAGGAAGCCTTCTTTTTCGATTTATCGTCATCTTCCAGCAAGACATATATATTTCCGGTATTATCAGGGAACACCTTTCTGAGCAGCATATTACCGCCTGCGGGGTTGATGTCAATCTGCTTTCTTCCTATAATTTTCAGGTCGCTGTCGGTGAGCGTAACCATCAGTTGTTCCGCATTATCGCTGCCCGTGGGATAATAGCAGGCAACTACAGCCTGGTTTTGCGAAGTGGCGACCCTCAGCGTTGACTCCACATCAAATTTCCCGGTAACAATCGAATCAATGGCAACGGCATTGCCATCCCCCGAAAACTTGCTGTTCCATTTTTCAGCGAACAACACCGGCACCCCTTTTTGAGCGGAAAGATAAAATACAAGTGTCTTTTCGGGATATATCACCACGCGCCTCACGTTTGCTTCAGGATATTTAAAAGAAAACGATTTCTCCCATCGCATGCTCAGATTGCCGCCATAAGCCTCCACGGTGTGGGCGTCCTTCCCGTACTTGTAAATGAGCACGCCCTCCCTGTTTTTTCCCAGGATTCTGAATTCCGGAGTTTTGGCGGATAGCTTTTCGGGTATGGAATAGGAGAGGGTTTGAGAGAAAGCCGGTGCTATTGAGAGAAGAAATATCAGCGGAAGGCAGACGAACAAATGATTCGATAATTCGGTGATTCGATGATTCGATGATGAATAATCAAACTTCATTTCGCAAGATGAGTCGCTTCCCAATCAACCGGCTAACATATTAACCGATTAACCGGCCCGAAGTTAGCTTTTCAGCCTTGGATCGAGCGCATCGGTCAACCCTTCGCCCAGCAGGTTGAAGATGGTCACGGTGATGAAGATGGCGAAGCCGGGAAAAATCGCGAGCCACCATGCTTCCGGGGCATCACGGGCTATGGAAAGCAGCTTGCCCCAGGTGATCACCTCCGCCTGCACTCCGATACCAAGAAACGACAAGGATGATTCGATAAGTATGGCGCCAGCTATTCCAAACGCAATGGAGATGAAAACCGGTGTGAGCGCATTGGGGATGGCATGCCGGAAAATGATGCGCGCGTTGCTGTAACCGAGGGCGCTCGCGGCTTCTATGTATTCGAGACTTCTCACCCGCAATAATTCGGCTCTGAGAAAACGAGCTATGCCCGTCCAGCCGGTGGCGCCAATCACCACCATCACCAGAAATATGGAAGGCTTTGCAATGGCGACAATTGAAAGAATCAAAAGAAGGCTTGGAATGGAGACCACTATTTCAATCAGCCTTGAAACGATGATGTCAACGGGTATGGTGATTTGCTGACCGAGATAGCTGTGCTTTTTGAACAAACGCGAGATAAGGTTGGGAATAATCATAATGGCAATGAAGATAAAAAGGCTGATATGGAATTGAACCATCAGTGAAAACATGGATTCGCCAAACGCATCAGCGAATACATACCCCCTCACGCTGAAAGCATAGTAATAAGCGATGAAAACAAAAATACCGTTGAGGATTAGACCGATGCGCGACACCTTCAGCCGCTCATCACCGAAGAAGCCCGCCATCGCCCCGAGGAAAATCCCGATGGATGCCGCTATCATCATGGAGATGATGCCCACCAGCATAGCAATGCGCGTGCCGTGGATCATTCCCGCGAGCACATCCCTGCCGATTTCATCAGTACCCATCCAGTGCTTCCATCTTTTGCCCTCCACGCGCTGCTCTTCAAAAGGTCCCACATATTGCACGTTGTATATATCCATTTCGGTGGATGAATATGGAATCGGAGGCCAAACTGCCGCCTCATACTTCAAATCTTTCCAGTCAGCCAGCGCAAGTTCCGTGGGCCATTTGCCGATGCCCAGATTCACCGCGTACTCTTTCAGCACCGGGAAATAAATGGTGCCGTTGTATTTGCAGTAGAGAGGTTTGTCATTCGCAATGAAGTCAGCCGTAAGCCCGATGAAAATAATGATGTAAACCACGCGCAGCGACCACACGGCAAGGCGGTTCTTTTTGAATTGCCGCTTCACGATGCCCCAATAGCTTTGGTCAAGCCTCGGCTTCTGAACCTGATTTGCTATTTCGACTGGCTGGCTCACTTAGCGTTTTTTCGTAAATGAAATTCTCGGGTCAACGGCTGCATACAGCATGTCTGCAACAAGGATGCCTATCATCGTAAGGATTGCAGAGAACATGAACACCGTGTAAAGCACGGGGTAATTCCTCGCCACCACCGATTCATAAGCCACGCGGCCCATGCCGGGGATTGCGAATATCACTTCGAGAATCACTGAACCGCTTATCATCAGCGGGAACAGGTTGGCGAACATGGTGATGATGGGCAGCAGCGAGTTTTTTAAAGCATGCTTCCACACCACCGCAGTTTGGCTCAACCCTTTTGCCTGAGCTGTCCGGATGTAATCCTGGCGGATAACGTTCAGCATCCCTCCGCGCATCTGGCGCGAGATATATGCAAACGAACCATAAGTGAGACAAAAAACCGGGAGAGTCAAATGGTAAGCAGTGTCCCAGAACCGCGTCATAAATGAAGCGTCAGCAGGAAGATTTACCGAACTTGTGCCATAGGTGGGGAACAAATCCATTCCGTATTCGGGCGTGGTGATGAACACGATGAGCATCGTTGCTATCCAGAATGAAGGCAGCGAATAAAGTATGAAGAGCATGGTCGTGGAAACCCGGTCGAATGTGGAGCCTTTCTTCACCGCGGTCTCAACCCCTATCGGCACGGAGATGATATAGGCGAAAATGATGGAGATGATGTTGAGCAACATCGTCCATTTGACCGCTTCCAGCAGGATGGAAGAAACCGGTCTTCCATCCAGGAATGATTCTCCGAAATCGCCCCTGAAAAAACCTTTCCTCGTGGTAGCAGGATTGGTATTTTCCCCAAACCACGGAGCATCGCCAAAAAGCCAGCGGTGGTATTGATTTTTCAAACCATACCAGTGGACCGAGGGAAGATATTTCTTTCCGGGAGCAGCTTTGGCTTTCACAGCTTCATAGCTGCCGGCAATATTTTTTGAAAGCGGCTGAAGCATTGCCAGCGGTTGAATTTCCACCCGAATGCTGTCCTGCAATACTTTTGCGCGCATGTTCACTGCTGAATCAATCTGAGCGATGAATCTTTTTATTTTCCCGTCTTCGTAATTGCGGTAAAGGTCGTTGCAGCTTTCGCGGATGAGCCTGAGTCCGTTGAACGTGGAAGAGTCGCGCTTCATGTCGAACAGCGCATACTCCATCGCCTTGATGCTGTGGTAGTAATCGGAAATCTGCTGCCAGTTGCCGTACATATCAATAAGCCGGCTCAGCGTTTCGCGCTCGCCTTTGCGGTGAATTTTGTAGAGCGTGTCGGGATACGCCCCTGAAGTGATTGAAAAATAAAATGCGGGAAGGTTAAGCCCCATTTTTTCGCTCAGCTCGATGTAGGCTTTTTCACCCGCAAGCTTTTCCGCCAACTGCCCGCCCGTTTGCGACTGCATTCCTCCCGCAAGCCGCAGTTCCACCGGGTCGCCAGGAGCGATCTTGCTAAGGGCAAAGGTGAAAATGGAAATAACGATAAGGGTGGGGATAAAGATTAAGAGCCTTTTGAGAATATAACGGAACATGTGAAAACGAAACCCTTATTATTTGGCTGCAACGGCTTTAGTACCGAAATCCGGGTTCAGGACGAATTCATCTACCATGTACCCCGGGCGGCTTACTAAACCTTCAGCGTTATTAAAACGCTTATGAATCGCAATACGCTCTTTAGGTGAAATTATAAATGCATATGGGGCTTCTTCGTGGAGAATCTCCTGCATTTGAAAATACATTTCATTACGTTTAGTTTCATCATTCTCATACCGAATTTTTTCAATCAGGTTATCCGTATCTTCATTGCCGAAGCCGACATAATTGCTCCCACCGTTATAGGATTGCGTGTGCCAAATCTGCTTCAAGTCATCTAAAGTTGGGGCGGCAACCCATCCAGCGCAAAAAATTTCAAAATCGTGATTTTTATTTTCATCAAGAAACACCGTCCATTCTTTAGCCAATATCTCGACTTTCGCACCAATCTTCTTAGTGCTTTCCTGAAAGAACAGGCACATCTTCTCGCGAATATCGTTCCCTGCATTATATTTTAGAGTGAAGCTTAAGTCTGTTTTCACTCCGTTAATTATCTTATCTCTCACACCATCACCATCAGAGTCCTTCCATCCAACCTCATCCAACAGGGCGCTTGCTTTATTCAAATCGTAACCATAGGGCTCAATATTTCGGTTGTAGTACTTTTTGGCGGGATTGATAGGACCAACTACTTTTTCAGCCAAACCATAATAGAGCACATCAATAATCTGATCGGCATTAATGGAATAGCATAACGCCTGCCTTACGCGCTTGTCGGACAATTTAGGGTTCTTCATATTGAATCCAAAATATTCGTATGCCAGGCGAATTGGCGTAGTCAGTTGGAAGCGTTTTAAAAACTCTTCGTCTTGCCTGAGATCGTTATAATCTTTAGAGCGAATGTCCCTCATAACATCAATGCTCTCATCTTTTAATGCAGTAACCGCTGTAGTACGATCATTGACGACTTCATATACCAGTTTATCAGGGTGTGCCTCAAAGCCTGAATACAGGCTACCCGCTAATTTATTTCCCCACCAGTTTTTTTTCTTTTTCAGAACTATGCGTTGCCCGGTTATCCATTCTTCGAATTCATACGGTCCGCAGCCCACCACAAATCCCTTTTCCCGGCTGTACTTCTCGGAATCAAAATTCTGTGCGAATTTGATAATATCAGGATCGGACTTCAACCGCTCCAGATTAGCAGGGTTGTTTAATTCTTTGATAGTAAATTTCCGCATGAGTTTTTCCGGATCATAAATATATTCCGGATAAACTCCGATAGCGCCACTCCATATTTCTGCCATAAAGTATCGGTCCTTGCAATAGAGCGTGAATTTCCTTTCATTAGCCTCATCTATCTTAAAATCGTCAATAAACTCAAAATAAGGTCTGGAATTATGAGCATCCACTTGCGGGTTCTTGATGGCTTTATAGGTAAATTCAATGTCTCTTGCAGTCACAGGTTCACCATTATCCCAAGCGGCTTCTTTCCTGAGAACATAGGTAATAGTTAATCCTCCGGAATATTCACCCTCATTCACTTCTTTGATCTCAGGTCTTGATTCGGCAAGAATGGGAATATATTCGAATGTAACAGGATGAGTTGCAAGCAATCCGGTGAATATCTCCCCTTCGATATAATTTGCATTGGCACTTGTACTGCTCAAAGGCTTCAGCTTATCAGGATCGCTAAGCTCATGCACGATCACTTCATTGATGCCGGCACGCTTGCTGGATATTTGCTGTTCCTGAGAACTTCCGGTGCCGCCTGATTTGCAGGATGCGAGCAGAAGAACAGGAAGGAATATGCCAAAATACTTTTTGATGATTTTGATGTTCATTTGGAATGATTTGAAATGAATGGAAAACAGGGTTGGCAAATATAAGGATTAGAGGAGCAGGTTTGACATACTTTTGAATGAAATCATTCACCTGATCACTGTTCCCGATAGGAATTCCTCAACACCTGTTATCACTATCATTTTATCGTATGCGAAAGAATCCTTGTTGGAAGGAGTGATGATGAAAGAGTGCTTCGGCTTCAGGTCTTTAATGGAGTTATAAAAGCCTTTTGCGGGCACCGGGGCGTCTGCCAGCTTGATTTCCACGCAAGCGAACGGTTTTCCGGATTTCAGCAAAACAAGGTCGCACTCCGAGCCGTCCTGTGTGCGGTAGTAGGCATACTGGAATTTATCCCTTGCGGTTGCCGCGATTTGCTCAATTACGAATCCCTCCCAGGAATGGCCCGCAACCGGATGCCTCAGCAGATCATTATATGTTCTGATGTTAAGGAGGTGATGTAAAATACCCGAATCACGGATATAAAGGCGCGGAGATTTGACAAGACGTTTTTTGACATTTGAAAAATAAGGACGCAGCCTTCTGATAATAAACGAGTTCTCAAAAAAGTCAATGTAACGCGTTGTGGTAGGCACCGAAATTCCGAGCGAAAGGGCATATTGGCTGTAATGCTGCTCCTGTCCCTGGTTGTGTGCCATCATGGTGAGCAGCCGCGTTAAAGTTTCCGGGCTTGCCTGCAGCCCGAGGTTGCGCAGGTCGCGCTCCACGTATGTAGTCACAAAGGACTTCTGCCATTCCAGCAGCGCATCCGCGTTTTTTGCCAGGTATGCCTGGGGAAAGCCGCCCCGCAGCCAGAGATGACGCGGGGGCTGCCTGCGTTCCACTTCCGGCAGGATGAAAGGAGTCAGCTCGGTGTAAACAATCCTGCCGGCAAGGGTTTCGGATGATTGCCGGATAAGCTCCGGGCTGGCGGAACCGAGCAGCAGGAAGCGGCAGGGTTTCCGGTAGCGGTCAATCACACCGCGCAGGACGGGAAACAATCCGGGCATGCGCTGCACTTCATCAATTATCACGCAATTTTTTTCATTGGCTGAAAAGAATTCCTTCATGTTGCGGAGCCGCAAAAGGTCTTCAGGCGTTTCCAAATCAAGGTAAACAGTTTTCTTTTTCAGCGTACGGGCAATGTGCTTTGCCAGCGTGGTTTTTCCTGTTTGTCTTGCTCCCAAAATCGCTACAGCAGGGAAGTGATTCAGGCAAAATAGGAGATGTGTTTGCAGGTAGCGCTCAATCATATAACCCTGCAAATTTAAAGTTTAATTTTAAAAATGCAGGGTTTGCAAGCGGAGTTTCCTATAACACTAATTGACCGCCACCGCTCTCCCGCTGCCCGAAACAATCAACTCGCGTTCCGTATAGCCGGGTCGTGCCCCGTAAGCGCGGGCATTTTCAAACCGCTTGCTCATGATGATACGCGCGTTGGGCGTGTAAAGAAAAATGTAGGGTACCTGATCGGCAACTATCGCCTGAAACTGCTTGTAATACTCATCCTGCTTTTGTTCATTCATCTCCCTGCGAAGCGCTTCAATCAGCAGGTCGGATTCGGTATCGCCAAAGCCCACGTAATTGCTTCCGCCATTATAGCTTCGGGTGTGCCAGAGCTGCTTGGGATCGTCTTCAACCGGATCGGCAATCCATGCGCCACAGTAGATGTCGAAGTTGTGGTTCTTGGTTTCGTCAAGGAAAACCGTCCATTCCTTAGCGATGATTTCAATGTCAACGCCAATCTTCCTGCAATTTTCCTTGAAGAACAACCCGATTTTTTCGCGTGTGTCATTGCCTGCATTGTATTTGAAACTGAAACGCATCTTCTGTCTCTTGCCGTCAACCTCTTTATCGCGGACGCCATCGCCATCCGTATCTTTCCACCCGGCTTCATCGAGCAGTTGCTGCGCTTTGCTAAGGTCAAAATCATAGCCCTTCAGCTCTTTGTTGTAATATTTCTTTGTTGGATGAATGGGACCGTTGATGGGTTCCGCTAATCCGTAAACCAGCACTTCGATTATTTTGCCGCGGTCAACCGTGTGCGCTAGCGCTTTTCTCACCCTGACATCCGAAAGGATAAGGTTTTTCATGTTTAATCCGATGTATGTATAGGCAAGTTGGGTGGGGTTGAAAAGATGGTACATCGCGGTAAATGATTCATTGTTTCTTAAATCGAAAAAATCTTTTTCCCTCATGGCATCGGAAATATCGAGGGCGTCATCTTTCATGGCGGCCGCTGCGGTAGTGCGGTCATTGATGATTTCATGAATCAGCTTTTCGGGACGCGCGTCAAAATTCACTGCCGAGCCTGCTAGCTGATCGCCCCACCAGTTTTTCTTTTTTTGCAAAATAACGCGCTGTCCGGTGGTCCAACTCACGAACTCATAGGGTCCGCATCCCACCACAAACCCTCTCTCACGCTGATATTTTTCAGAGTTAAAATCGTTGGCGAATTCAATGATCTTCGGATTGCCCCTCAGCTTTTCCACCATTGCCGGATTGCTCAGGTCGCGGATGGTGAATTCCTTCATTAATCCTTTCGGGTCGTAAACATATTCGGGGATGATGAACGCCTGGAAGCCGCTTGACGATTCTGCCGCAAAGAACGGCTCCTTCGAAAAGAAGGTGAACTTCTTCGGGTTATCAGGGTCAATCTCCATGTGCGAGATGAAGTCGAGGTAGGGGCGAAGGTTTTCGCAGTCCGACAACGGATTCTTCACGGACTTCAGTGCAAATTCCACATCGCGCGCTGTAACCGGTTGTCCGTTATCCCACACGGCTTCCGGGCGAATCTCATACTCAATCGAAATACCGCCTGCAAAATCCCCTTCCGCTAATTGGCGGATTATAGGGCGCTGCTTCGCCAATGATGGATTCAGTTCCAGGGTTTCCTTATTCACATCAAGCAGGTACATAAAAATGTTGTATTCGATATACGTGGCATGGGCATCGGTTGAAGTGATAGGATTGAGCCTTTGCGGATCGCTCAACTCATGGATGATCACCTCGTTGATTCCCGCACGCTTGCTTTGCCACACGGTGGTTTTGTTCTCACCAGAACCGGAGCATCCGGTAACAACCAAGCAGGAGAACACCAGCGATTTGCAGATTGATGTGCGAATTTTCATGCAGAAAAGTTTAATGTTTAAAGCCTGATGTCAAAAGGGTAGTTCTGAAAATTGTTCTTTTCACCGCCTCACCCCTTCCTCTTCAGAAGGAGAGGAGTAAGTGGTAGAATTTTAGAACTGTCCTAAAGTTGAGTTTAAAGTTGCGACTATCCATCAAATTTTTAAACCTTTTGAATTTTGGACTTTAAACTTTTCCCGCGCATCCTCATGTTCAGCATTTCCACGCCCAGCGAGAAGAAGATGGCGAAATAGATATATCCTTTTGGCACGTGGATGGCAAGCTGGTCGGGCAAGCCTTCGAGCACCAGCATGAATCCTATGAGAAGCAGGAACGACAAGCCGAGTATCTTGATGGTGGGGTTGCGGTTCACAAAGCCGCTGATGGCGCCTGCCGACAGCATCATCACCCCGATGGAGATGATCACTGCGGCAATCATTATCATCACTTCCTTCACGAGGCCCACAGCCGTGAGGATCGAATCAATGGAGAAAATCATGTCGAGCAGGATGATTTGAAATACAACACCCGCAAGAGTTTCCCCGCTTCCCTTTTTCAAATCCTCCTCGCGATGGCCTTCAATCTTCTCGTGGATCTCGATGGTGCTTTTATAAATGAGGAACAGCCCCCCCAGCAGCAGGATGAGGTCGCGCGCGGTGATATTGTAATCAATGCCCGTTATGGGAATGACAAATAAAGGCTTCGTTAATCCGATGATCCATGTGATGCCGAGCAGCAGCCCGATGCGGAACACCAGCGCCAGCGACAGCCCGATGTTGCGGGCCCGCTTCTCCTGCTCGCCCGGCAGCTTGGCGGCAACGATGGATATGAAAATGATATTATCAATGCCGAGCACGATCTCCATGAAGGTGAGCGTGACAAGGCTGACGAAGGCTTCGGGGGTGAAGAGTGATTGAATGTCCATCGCAGGATTTTGGGGCGCTAAAATAAGCGTATAAATAAATATGCCGCAGTGATTAATTTGCCCTGCTTGCTTTCGCCCGCCCATTCTGGCGCGCGTTTGTAACGCGTGTCAGGTGATAGCTTTGATTCATGGCACGCGATGCAATCGCGCGCCAGTTGGGCGGTCTTCTCATTTAAAAATACGTAAACGACTGCTATCTTTGATACGTAATAAAGTAATATGGAAAAGCAATACAAGCTCACGCTGAGCGTAAAGCCCGATACTGCAAAGCGGGCAAAGCGTTATGCGCGTAAACGGAATACCAGCGTTACCAGGCTGGTGGAAGATTATCTGGACCGGCTGACCGACCAGGAAAAAAAGCCTCTGAGCGATGAAGAATTTTTGAAGTCGCTTCATCCGAGCGTCAGGGCTATTGTGGGGATTATGACAAAAGAGGAAATGCAGAAGGCGAAGAAAAAGCTAAGAGGTCGTTTAAAGAAAAAGCTTGCATGAAAAGAGTTTTTCTGGATACGAATGTAGCATTGGATGTAATTGAAAGGCGCGAGCCATTTTGGAGGGATTCGGTAATGCTGCTGGAGTTATCGGCAAGGGGCAGGATCAAGACCTGTATAAGCGCAATCAGCCTTGCAACTATTGCGTATCTGCTGGAAGAAAAGTATCATCCTGATGAGATCAGGAATAAGCTGCTTCAATTGCTGCAAAGCGTGGAATCACTGCCAACCAGCGCCAAGGCGATAACTCAGGCGTTGTTGTCGGAATTGCCTGACATTGAGGATGAGATACAATATTTTACCGCGTTTGAAAACCATTGCACCCTCATCACGCGTGATGAGGGTTTTACGAAATCGCACCCCGGAGTGATGAACCCTGACCAGTATCTTCAGAGCCTGGAATCGTAACCTCCCGTTCTGGCGCGCGTTTGTAACGCGTGTCAGGTGATAGCTTTGATTCATGGCACGCGGGTGGTGGGCGTTTACGCTGCCGGCCCGGCTACCCCCAGCACCGATGTTTCATTTATGATTTCGTAAAATACTCATCCCATTTTACCTTTGGCAAAAGCCTCCGCAAGGGGGCTTTTGTTTTTTTATGCTCGCAGATACTGATAACCTTCTGCCGTGTGCGCTGCCAAACAAAGCGGTGAAGAAACGAGATACCCCGCGCCAATCAACAAACGAATCAAAACGCCTCCGACTGCACCGCCCACTTCCACAATTCTTTGGCGGTGATTTTTTTGCCATACATGAGGATGCCCGTGCGGTAGATCTTGGCGGCTATCCACGTGGTGAAGATGAAGCCGGCTATCACGGAAATCATGGATAAAACAATCTGCCATGTTTCAGGCTCGAAGGGGATGCGCGCAGGCATCACGATGGGCGCGGTGAAGGGGATGATGCTCGACCAAACCGCCAGCGCGCTGTCAGGCTCCTGGATGGCCGACATCATGATGAAGATGGACACCACGATGGGCACGGAGATGAACACTGTGAGCGACTGCGAGTCGCCCTCGTCATTGGTGGCCGAGCCGAGGGCGGCATAGAGCGCCCCGTAAATGAGGTAACCCCCAAGGAAATAAAACAGGAAGAAAAAGAGCAATTTGAGCACGGGCAGGTCGCGCCAGCCGGTGAGCGCCATCGCCATCTCGTATTGGTCGGGCGTTGGCGCCATGGCGGGGTTCATGGCAAACTGCTGCATCTGCGCCAGCTTGCCCGCAAAGGCGATGCCGAGAACGGCATAAACGAAGCCGATGAGGATGAACCATAATATGAATTGCGTCAATCCCACCGCTCCGATGCCTATCACCTTGCCCATCATCAGTTGGATGGGCTTCACCGATGACGCCATCACCTCGATGATACGGCTGGTTTTTTCTTCCATCACCCCCTTCATCACCATCGCGCCATATACGAAAAGCACCATATAAATCACAAATCCCATGATGTATCCGAGCGCGGTGGCGATGAGCGTGTCGCCCGTTTTTTCGCCCTCCTCGCCATAGACGATGCTGGCAAGCGACACATTGGTGTTGTCCAGGCTGGCAAGGATGTCCTTGTCAATATTCGCCCGCTCGATTTTCTTCTCGCGCAACGCTTTGGCGATCTGCCCTTCGATGTATTCCTTCGTTTTGATGCCAAGCTGCTTGTCGGAGCGGAACTGGATGCCCCGCGGATTGTTGAGGTCGCTGACGGGCGGTATCAGCAGGATGCCGTCATAGTTCAATGATTTGTAATGCTGCTCCAGCCACATGAAATTGCTGTCGCTGAAGAAAAAGTAGAGGGAATTATCATCGGCAAATTTGTTTTTGAAAAAGCCGCTGTCATCCTTCACCACGATGCGCTTTTTGCTTTCGCCATAGCCGGTGAGAAAAATCACCGCCATGAAAAACAGCGCAAACCCCGCAGGCGCCAGCAACGTGGTGACAATGAACGACCGCTTCTTCACGCGCGAGATGTATTCACGCTGGATGATTAACCAGGTTTTCTTCATATCAGATGTCAGATGTTAGATATTAGATGTTGGATATTAGATGTTGGATATTGAGTGTTACATGGTGCGCTGCTCGGATCTGAAATCTAACATCAAACATCTGAAATCTGATCTAACGCCTGCTCTCATTCAACCCACATTCGACTTCCCCACTTCTTTAATGAATATCTCATTGATGCCCGGCAAAATCTCATGGAACCCGTGCACCTCGATTTTGTTATCAATGCAATAGCGCAATACATCATTTGGCGAGCCGCTTTCCTTCAGTTGCACCACCAGTTCATGATCTTTCTTCTCCACGATATTGAGCCTGCCGTTCAGTTCGGGCAGCGCGCCTTCATAGCTGATGCTGTATTTATTTTCCTTGAAGCGCTGCTTGATCTCGCGCACACTTCCGTTCAGGATGTTTCTTCCATTATTAATCAGCACAATATCTTCACAGATTTCCTCCACCTGCTCCATGCGGTGGGTGGAAAAAATGATTGCCGTCCCTTTTTTCTTCAGCTCGCTGATTTCCTCCTTGATCAGGTTGGTGTTGATCGGGTCTAATCCTGAAAAAGGTTCGTCAAGAATCAGCAGTTTCGGCTCATGCAGCACCGTGGCGATAAACTGCACCTTCTGCTGCATGCCCTTTGAAAGCTCCTCCACCTTTTTTTCATGCCATTCGGCAATGTTGAACTTGTTCAGCCACAAGCGAACACGGTCAGTTGCTTCCTTTTTAGTGAGGTTGCGCAGCCGGGCAAGATAAATGAGATGCTCGCCCACTTTCATCTTCTTATACAGCCCGCGCTCTTCGGGCATATACCCGATCACTTGCTGGTGCGCATGTTCCAGCGGCTTGCCGTCAATGAGGATGATTCCCGAATCAGGTATAATAATGCTCGTGATGATGCGGATGAGGGTGGTTTTTCCCGCTCCGTTGGGACCCAGCAGTCCGAAAATAGAGCCTTCCTTCACCTCGAAAGTGATGTTATCATTCGCTTTCTTGTCGCCAAAAGATTTGGTGATATCTTGCAGGGAAAGGATTGGCATAATTGGGTTCAAAACTACTAAATCAGCGCACAGTGTGCAGTACACAGCGCCCGGTGATCAGGGTGTCCCGGTGCGGGCGTTATGCCCTATGCACAGAGCGCTGTGCACCTGTTTGGAACTAATCCGTATCCATAATGTTAACTTTGCTGTCCGTGGGTTTTTTATTCTGAAATCTTCAATCTAAAATTTAAATATTTACTATGGCATTTGAAATCACTGACTCCAATTTTGAGACGGAGGTGCTGAACTCTCCGAAAGTAACCATGATTGACTTTTGGGCTGAATGGTGCGGACCCTGCCGCGCTATCACTCCCATTGTCGAGGAGCTTGCTAAGGAATATAACGGCAAGGCGATCATCGGCAAGCTGAATGTTGACGAAAATCCTGAAGTCACCGTGAAATACGGTGTTCGCAATATCCCCACCATCCTCTTCATCAAAAACGGGCAGGTGGTTGACAAGCAGGTGGGCGCTGTTCCCAAGAGCGTACTGGAAGAAAAGCTGAAAGCGCATCTTTGAGGAGATATTAGATGTTAGATTTTAGACGTTAGGGAGCCATCTCGCTTTTGTCATTCTAACATCTAAATATCTAAAATCTAACATCTAATATCTAATATCTAAAATCTCCTTGGCTTCCATTCAAAAACCCGAAGACCTTCACCGCCTCGACAATCTTGAGTTTGTCGCCAGGCAGGTAGTGGACGGGTTTATCATCGGGCTGCATAAAAGCCCTTATCACGGATTTTCCGTAGAGTTTGCTGAACACCGGCTGTACAATGCCGGGGAGTCCGTGAAAGACATTGATTGGAAAGTTTTCGCGCGGACGGATAAGATGTTCGTGAAAAAATTTGAAGAAGAAACCAACCTGCGCTGCCAGTTGGTGATTGACGCTTCTTCGTCCATGTATTATCCGGAAGGCGAAGAAAACAACAAGATGCGGTTTTCGATTGTATGCTCTGCCGCGCTGATGTATCTGATGAGAAAGCAGAGGGATGCCGTGGGGCTTTCAGTTCTCTCCGACAAGCTGGATGTTCACACGGGCGCGCGTTCCACGCAGGTGCATCACAAGCTGCTCACCACGCATCTTGAAAGATTGCTGGCTGAAAAATCGCGCAACAAAAAAACCGCAGCGGCAAAATGCCTTCATCAGATTGCCGACAACATCCCGAAACGCTCGCTGGTGATTATTTTCAGCGATATGTTCGACAACACCGAATCGAACGCTGAATTATTTTCAGCCCTTCAGCATCTCAAATATGCGAGGCACGAGGTGGTGTTGTTCCATGTCACCGACAAAAAGAGCGAGCTGGAGTTTGAGTTTGAAAACCGCCCCTATGTTTTCATTGACATGGAAACGGGCGAAAAGATCAAGCTGCGCGCCAGCGAAGTGCGCGACCACTATGTCACCCATGCCCGCCAATACAAAAAAGACCTCATGCTCAAATGCGGGCAATATAAGATTGATTTCGTGGAAGCCGATATCGCTGAGGGCTTCATGCAGGTGCTCGTCCCTTATCTCACCCGAAGGGCAAAGATGATGTGACTCATTTCTATTGCTATACGTTATACCAAGAGTAGTCGAGTTTCCGAAGGAAAGAGACGTACCCCTGGTTCATACCGAACATTCCTCAGTTCAATTGTTCGAAAACCTGAGTTGTTTCGGTATAAATTTGTGTCATGGGCTTCGCGTTGAAAAAAGATTATCTGCCGCACTACACTTATGCCGATTACCTTCACTGGGAAGGCAGATGGGAATTAATTGATGGCGTGCCTTATGCGATGTCGCCTTTGCCATCCATCCGGCATCAGGAGATTAACATGAATATCCTTTCCCAGTTCCGCGATCTTCTTAAGAATTGTTCAAAATGCAAGACCCTGATGCCTGTTGATTGGAAAATTAATGAAACTACAATAGTACAGCCGGACGTCAGCGTTATTTGCAAAGCGGCAGTAAAAAAGAACTACCTGGATTTTGCGCCTTCGGTAATATTTGAAATTCTATCTCCTTCCACCACACTGAAAGATCGAACCCTGAAGTACGAACTTTATGAAAGCCAAAAGGTGAAGTACTATGTTGTCGTTGACATCAAGCGGGAGAATGCGCAGGTTTTTGAATTGAAAAAAAACCGTTACCAAAAAGCCATGGAAACACATGATGGTTCTTTCAGCTTTGTTTTAAACAAGGATTGCAAACCGCAATTCAACTTTTCCGAAATCTGGAAAGGATAGATTTTGCGCCTCAATTTCAAATCTTTCGGTTCAGGAACTCCCGTTGTAATCCTTCACGGCTTGCTCGGCTCCCTCGATAACTGGCAAACTTTCGCAAGAAAATTATCTGCCGGCTTCAAAGTTTATACCGTTGATTTGCGCAATCATGGCAAGTCGCCACACAGTGATGAGCATTCCTACTCCGCCATGTCAAATGATTTGCTTGAATTTTTTGGAGAACATCATATTGACAAAGCCCATCTTATCGGTCATTCAATGGGTGGAAAAGTTGCGATGCAATTTGCCTTGAAGCATCCCGAAAAAATCCTGAAGCTTTTCGTTGTTGACATTGCGCCCCGATCCTATGAAAGCGGACACGATTTGATTTTTGAAACATTGAGAAACATTGATCCCGCAAAAATCAATAAGCGTGAAGATGCGGACGCCATGCTGGCTCAACGGATTCCCGACATGGCCGTACGCCAGTTCCTGCTTAAAAACCTCGACCGGAACAGCGATGGAAGTTTCTCATGGAAAATGAACCTGACCAGCCTCTGGAAAAACTACGATAACATCAATGCGCCCATACAATCCGCTTCGTTAACAGAAATTCCAACGGTGATTATCAGGGGAGGGAAATCAGATTATGTGAAAGATGCCGACCTTGAATCATTCAGGGAAATTTTTTCTGATGTCAGATTGATTACGGTTCAAACCGCGGGACACTGGGTTCATGCCGAAGCTCCGGAAGAATTTTACAGCGCAGTCACGCAGGAACTTCAGGCGGGATGATTCTGTTCGCAACTTTGCCTTCAAACAGCGCATCATGCTGAATCACATGGTTCTCGATCAGCCTGAACACCTTGTCTTTCAGCGAATCAACATCCTGTTCCGTCAGATTTTCGGTTGAAACCGGCTTCAGAAAATGACATTTCAATTCACACCGCTCCATCAGCAGGCTGTCGTTCGGATAGAGCTTGCGCGTGTTCAGCAGCACCATCGGCACGATGGGAAGCTGAAACTCGATGGCCAGCCGGAAAGCTCCGTCTCTGAACGGCTGCAGCGGGGCGGAGGTCCGGTTGCGCGTTCCTTCCGGAGCAATCATGATTGAAATATTTTGCCTGATGATTTCCCGCATCCTCTCCATGCTTTCGCGCCTGCTTTCGGGGTCGGAACGATCAACCAGCACCACGGCTTTCTTAAACATGTATCCCATGAGCGGAATCTGCGTGAGTTCTTTCTTGCCGAGCGGACGGTAACGGTTCCGCATGGCAGCCGGTGCGATCACGATGTCGCCAGCGGAGCCATGATTTAAAACGAAAATGTATGATTTGTTCCGGTCAAAATTTTCTTCTCCCCTCACCTCCAGCTTCACTCCGTTGACGAACGCCCATGTTCTCGCCCACGGACGGTATATCTTATACATCAGCTCAACCCTGTTTCCGCGCGTGAACACCGCTACAAAAACATGATATAAAAAAACGATGACTATCATCAGCGCGAAAGTGACATGCGCATAAACCGTAAACAGGAAGCGGAACACTGTCTTCATCCGTGAAAATGTAAGAATATTGTGTGACCGGCAAAATTCATACTTTGCACACCTCGCATGGAAATTGAACACCGTTTCGCAACCGTCAACGGCATACGGCTGCACTACGTTGCTGCCGGAAAAGGTCCGCTGGTGATATTGCTGCACGGCTTTCCTGAGTTTTGGTACAGTTGGCGGCTTCAGATTCCGGAATTGTCAAGGCATTTCCGGGTAGTGGCGCCCGACCTTCCCGGCTACAATGACAGCGACAAACCCCGCGAGGTGAAAAGATATTCCGCCATAAACATTGCCAATGACATCAGGGAACTGATATTCTCATTGAATGAAAAAAAGGCGCATATCATCGGCCACGACTGGGGCGGAGCGGTTGCCTGGTCGCTGGCTCATCATTTTCCGGAATCTGTTGACAAGCTCATCGTGCTCAACTGCCCGCTGCCCTCAACGCTGGCTGGTCATTTTTTAAAAAATTTCACGCAGTTGAAAAAAAGCTGGTATATGTTTTTCTTCCAGTTGCCTTATTTGCCGGAGCGTTACATGGGCAAAGACCTCCGCACTTTTTTCTATCGCGCGCTGCGGGGATGGTCGCATAACAAAAAAGCATTTTCCGACAATGACATAGCAGAGTATGTGAAGGCATTTGAAAAACCGGGAGCGCTGACCGGAGCCATCAATTATTACCGCGCTGCCCTGCGCTATGGGTTTGCCGAAAGCAGGAAAAAAATGGAGATCATGCCGGACACGCTGGTGATTTGGGGTGAAGATGACAAAGCCCTCGGCAAGGAACTGACCTTTGATATGGAAAAACATTTCCTGAACCGTTTCGAATTGAAATACATCAGCAACTGCAGTCATTGGGTGCAGCATGAATATCCGGATGTTGTTAACCAATACATTCTGGATTTTCTGAAACCCGACTGACAATTTCTTAAGGGCAGTTCTAAAATTGCTCTCTTTTTGTCGCCTCACCCCTTCCCTCTCCAGAATGAGAGGGAGTAAGTGTAGAATTTTTAGAACTGCCTTAATTCAGTGCGTTTTGCTTGCTTAACTTTATCCGAATAAAATCGCAATTATGAAAAGAAGAAACTTCGTCATCGCAGCGGGATTTGCAGGCGCAGGTTTTGTCGGACTGAGATGCTTCTCAAAGAAAAATTCCGAAAATGAAAAGGCCGTTTCCGGAGCCATGAACCAGCCGGTTCAATCAGGTTATGGTCCGCTGGTCAAGGATCCGAACGGAATCCTCAATCTTCCAGAAGGGTTTTCTTACAAAATCATTTCCCGCAGAGGCGAGAAGATGGCTGACGGCTTGTTGCTTCCGGGCGCTCCCGATGGCATGGCTGCTTTTTCATCTCCTGACGGAAGGGTGATTGTCGTTCGCAATCATGAGCTTACGCCCCGCAGCGTTGAGCTTGGCGCTTTCGGAGAGAAGTATGAATTATTAAACTTATTAAAGCCCTCTGATTTCTACGATTTCGGAAAAGGAAAAACTCCGGGAATGGGTGGTACATCCACATTTGTCTATAATGAACAAACCGGTGATATTGAAAAACAATATCTGAGCCTTGCAGGCACGAACCGCAACTGCGCGGGGGGCCGCACTCCATGGAACACATGGCTTACCTGCGAGGAAGACGTGACCATCGTGAGAGATAATTTTGAAAAAATCCACGGCTTTGTTTTTGAAGTTCCTGCGTCAGCGGATGTTTCGAGAGCCAAACCATTGCCGATTAAAGCGATGGGGCGCTTTAATCATGAAGCTGTTTGCGTTGACCCGAAATCGGGTATCGTTTATCTCACCGAAGACCGTGGCGATGGGCTGCTTTATCGCTTTATTCCCAATGAAAAAGGGAATCTCCATGCGGGAGGCAAATTGCAGGCGTTGGCATTGAAAGAATCGCCCGGCAGGGATACCCGCAACTGGGGCGAGAATGGCGCGCCCGACTTTCCGCAGGGACAGCCATCTGATGTTTACTGGATTGACATGGACAACGTGGAAGCGCCTGATGATGATCTGCGGATGCGCGGATTTCAGAATGGCGCAGCGCTGTTTGCCAGAGGCGAAGGAATATGGTTTGATAAAAATGAGTTTTATTTCGCCTGCACCAGCGGAGGAAAAATTCAAAAGGGTCAAGTCTTCAGATACACGCTGAGTCCAAATGAGGGAACTTCAGCCGAATCATCGCAGACCGGCAAACTCGAACTCTTCATTGAGTCATCCAATCCCGACATTTTGAAATATTGCGACAATCTTACTATATCCCCCTGGGGCGATTTAATGCTCTGCGAAGATGATAAGCATCCTTTTCTCGTGGGAGTTACACCGCAGGGTGAACTTTACAAGTTTGCCGAAGGCGCAAAATATGAAACGGAATTTTCAGGTGTCTGCTTCTCTCCAAGCGGTAAAACACTTTTTGTGAATATTCAGGGAGAAGGATTGACGCTTGCGGTAACGGGACCGTGGAAGCAGGCGGCATGAAGTTGTGGACAGGCTGATTAACATAGGATTTATTCAAGTTGGATATTGGACGCTGATTAATGGGTTTGCCTGTTCATACATTAAACTCAAATCATAGCATCCGCAACATCCTTTATTCATTCATAAGCAACGGAGGGATTAAATATATTGGAAAAACAGTTCAGCCTTTGAAAGACAGAATGTACGGTTACGAAAACCCGGGGAAATCTCAATCAACAAATATTCGGGTAAATGAATTGATTAAGAAAAGCCTCAAGCAAGACGAGCCAATTGATATATTTATCTTAGCGGACAATGGACTTTTAAGTTTTGGAGGATTTAGTTTAACTCGGAAACCCACCGCCTTTGGCGGTGGTTATGTTCTTTTGGCTTTGCCTTCACGCATTGCTCCGCTCTGGTTTCACATTTCACGCTTTCTTGAGCGTGGGCAGAAGCGATGGCTTTGCGCGAAAAGCACCCTCTGGGTGCTTGGCTCTTAAAATCCACCTGCTTTGCAGGTGGATGATTTAAAA
>CAZCXH010000029.1:0-37648 GCA_964502525.1 uncultured Chitinophagaceae bacterium | reverse complement strand
CCCCTTCCCTCTCCAGAAGGAGAGGGAGTAAGTGGTAGAATTTTTAGAACTGCCCGAATTTCACAAATCTTCCCAGTCGAACAGCACTGAAAAATAAATCATCCTGCCCACGGCCGGGCCGCCATAGGTTTGATATTGTTTATTATTCAGCAAGTTGGTGGCGCCCAATTTGAAGGTGGTGTGAATTTTTTTGTTGTTGTAATTGATCTGCCCGTCCAGCAATCCATAAGTGGGAACAGGTCCGGTAAATTGCGGTGAGCCTTCATATTCAAATCCCTGTATCCACTTGTAATTGAAATTAAAACCGAGATATTTCACTTTCACTTTGCCAAGCCTGAACTCGATATCTTTTCCGCTGATGCCTGCATTGAATTTATGTTCGGGCGTGTTGAATGCCGGAATGATCGGGTCATCAGAACCTTTATTATCCAAAACATTCCATGAATAATTGCCGTTAAGCGAATAATTCTTGAAAAAATAATAGTTGACCGCAACTGAAAATCCGTAAGTGACAACCTGATCAGGCGAATTTGCCGAAACGCGGTACGGCTGCAGCTTCACCGGCTTGGTGCCAAAAGTTTGAGGAGGGGGGGTGACGCCAATCATGTATCCCAAAAAATCCTTATACCAACTGTAATAAAAGCTGCCATCAATGTAAATGTTCTTCGCAAGAATCCCCCTGTAACCCGCTTCAATGGATTTCACTTTTTCAGGACTCACCGGAGGAACATTGAAAAAGTCCAGAGAACTGTGTTGAAGCGTTTCGAAAAACTTATTCAGCGATTCTACGGTAACCAGTGAATCCACCCCGCTGATGTTTCCGATGAGAATGGCCCTGCCGACATTATAATAAAGGTATTGATCCTGCAAAGTCGGATTCCTGATGGCGGATGAAAATGAAAGCCTGATGGTTTGGTCGTTTTGGCGGTAAACGATGGAAGCCGCGGGCGACACGAGGAAATCAAAATTCTGATTCTTATCAAGCCTCCCCGATACCGTGAAAATGAGTCTGTTCATCCAAACTTTTTTTTCCAGACTCCCAAAAAGTCCGTACTCCCAGTTGCGGATTTTTCCCTCCGATGAATCCAACGCAATTGGTTTTCCCGAAGGGTCTTTTATAACATTGCCAGCGCTATCAGTTTGGTAAGTATATGTGACGGTGTCGCTGAATATTGTTCCGTTGGACTCAGGCAGATAAACCCTGGTGCTCGCCCCCACCGTGATGTCCATGAATTTCGGGGTGAATTTGTATTCCCCCTGCAGGTGTACAAGTTTCGACCGGTCATAAAACATTGTTCCCCCCTGCTCAAACGCAGTGCTTGAAGTGATAACATTGAAAACAGAATCAAATTCGGCAGTGCCTGGCTGAAGCCGAGGCAAGTTGGCAAAGTTGGGATTACCGGTACCATCCGCATAAGCCCGGGTTGCGGCATGCCACGCAACAAGAGAATCATCATATAATTCCAATACCGAAGCAGCCTGGGCGTAAATGGAATCCTGAATGGTCATATCTCCGGCATCTGTCAACTCCTGGCTGAACCACAACGGGCTGTCTGGCGGATAGCCCGGAAGCGATTTCACCTTTCTGACATAATTCCTTGTCCAATAGGTGCTGTAATCGTTAGACCATTCAATATTGTCTTTGGCATACTCCTGTAACTTGAACGCTGTGAAAACAGCATCGTAGGTATCACCGCTGTTTTCCATCGTGGAATATACCCTGAAGTAAAAACGGTTGGGCTGCTGTAATTCCAGACGCACCTGGTTGAACTTGAACCCCTTGAGGCTGTAGCGGTTCTCTCCCTGATACACCGTGGTGCCGGTGCCAAAATTGTAAGCGGCAATTAATTCAATATCCTTATATACCCGGTAGTGAAGCGAAGCTCCCGTTTTAAAATTCCTTGTATCATAATCCACAAGGTATGTTTCCTCATATCCGGTACGGTGAAAAATTCCAAGACCCGGATTCACTCTCCGGTTGTATTTGCTGGTGTAATTATTAGTTTGGTTGGTCAGGTTTTCATCTCCATAACGGTTCACGGCATCATATCCTCCGGGATTTGTTTCATCCATCAGCGATTGAGGCGTGGGAGAAAGGTTGGTGGCTTCCCAATCATCTGCCCGCAGGAAAGAGAAGTTGACTTTAAAAGCGAATTTATCTTCACCCGCTTTATTAGCCACCGCTCTCGCATACCTGACGCCTGTTTCAAATAATTTTCTTTCGGCAACCTTTGCTAAAACCGCCAATCCTTTGTGATAAAAGGGGCTTTTGGTGTTCATGTTAATCACTCCGTTGAAAGCATTCGGGCCGTAAAGCGCAGAACTTGCTCCTACAATCAAATCCACTTTTTGGATATCCAACTCGGACGAACCGACAAAATTTCCCAACGAAAAATTCAAACCTGGAGCCTGGTTGTCCGCGCCATCCACCAGTTGCAGCGAACGAACGGGGCGGGTGCTGTTGAAACCCCTTGTATTGATGATGACAAATCCCAAACTTGCTGTGGTGAGGTCAACTCCTTTCAGGTTTCCCAGTCCCGTATAAAAATCTGCTGCCGGTGTTTGTTTAATGGCTGCCAGCCCCATTGACTCCACTGTCAGCGGTGACTCTTTCTGCTTTTCGGTGATGCGCGTATCTTTTACTTCAACAGCTTCAACTTCCACTGCCGCGCTCTGCATTTTGATTGACAGCTTTTGTTTGATGTTTGTCGAATTGACCTCAAATTCCGCGGTTTGATAACCGATGTAAGTAATCACTAATGTAAATGGAGGCTCTTGTTTGGCATTGAATTCAAACTCGCCTTCAAAATCAGTTTGTGCGCCTGTTGTGGTTCCCTTAATAACAACGGACGCCCCGAACAAGCCTTCGCCTTTATCATCCTTCACCACGCCCGAAACAGTTTGCGCCCTGAGCGCTGCCGGTGAAAGAACAGCAAAAATCAGGGCAAAACTTCCCAGCGTTGCAAAGATGCGTTTGAACATAGAAATCAGGGAATGCAGCCTTAACGGCTTTCTGCTTCAAAGAAAACAAGAAATTCTGGATTTATTGTCATAAATATTCAAGATTTGACAACTTTTGAAAAGTTGTCAAATCTGCCGTTGACGTAGCTTTACACTCCAATGCGCCATTTACATCCCTCAGAAGTTCCATTGATGGTTTATGCTGATGAGAAAGGCAACATCATGGAAAATACAGCTTATACAGCGGTTGGCAGAAGCGGCATAGATGCGGTGAAATTATCCCGGGAAGATTTTATCGAGTTGCCGGAGGGCAGTGAATTTTTTCTGCTGCCGGGAAGAAGCCCGTTCGGATTCAATAAAAAATCAAAATCAATTGAGATGTTTTCCGGAGGAACAGCGGTCGCCTCATTTATCTCACCAGCACACACGCAGACTTATCTTTCGGCTTATCGGAAAAACGGAAAAGCTCCGGTTCTTCCGCTGTATGCTTACACCGCTGTTGGCTGGCTCAATGGAAAATTTTATGCCACCGCAGTCAGAATTGATCCTGACATCAGACAGGATTTTGAACAGTTCAACCTTTCGGTGATAAAAAGAAAAGTGAACTCGCTGAAGAAAAAATATCCCAACAACCGCGTGGTGGAGCATCTTGGAAATAATTGCGCGCTTACTTATCACTGCCGCGCAGCGCAGAACTATTTTCTGAACCGGTGGGAGTGCCCGCTGCCCACCTCGCCCGCGTGCAATGCCGAGTGCCTCGGATGCATCTCGTTGCAGCCGGAAGAAAACACCATCAACTCATCGCATTTCCGGTTGAAGTTCACTCCCTCGGTGCATGAAATTGCTGAAGTGGCGGTTGACCATCTGGAAACCACGGCCAATCCAATCGTGAGCTTCGGGCAAGGCTGCGAAGGCGAACCGCTGCTGGTGTGGGAAGTGTTGCGCGATACGATCAGAGAAATCCGCAGAAAAACCAAAAAGGGAATCATCAACATCAACACCAACGGCAGCAGGCCGGATGCGGTGGAAGAATTATGCAAAGCCGGCTTGCAGAGCATACGCGTGAGCATGAACAGCGCGCAGAAAGAATGGTACGCGAATTATTATTTGCCGAGAAACTACACGTTTGATGATGTGAGGGAATCCATCAAAGTTGTCCGGAAGAATGGCGGATGGGCTTCCATCAACTATTTCACCTTTCCGGGACTCACTGACTCGCCTCAGGAATATGCAGCACTGAAAAAGCTGATACGAGAAACGGATCTAACAATGATCCAGTGGCGCAATTTCAACATTGATCCCGACTGGTATATGCGAAAAACTAAAATCGGAGAAACCGGACAGCCGCTGGGAATTGTGAATTTGATGAAAACGCTGAAGAAAGAATTTCCGCATCTGGCATACGGCTATTTCAACCCATCATCTGAAACAGCAGGAAAGCACCGGTTGAAACGGGATCTGCCGGTGAATTTTTGAGCATAATGCAATCCGCTCAACATATTATATTGCGATGACTTTGTTCCCATGAAATTCAATCAGCTCGTCACCGCCATTCAGCGAACCCATGATGCTTTTTTGCAGCAGGCCGTCCATGCTGTCAATACCGCAGTAACGGTTCGCAACTGGCTGATAGGCTGCTACATTGTTGAGTACGAGCAAAAAGGCGATGACAGGGCAAAATACGGACAGCGATTGGTTGAGAAACTTTCCCGCATGCTGCAAAAGCACCGCATTCGCGGCATGGCAGCGGCAGAGTTATCGCGGTACCGGACTTTTTACCAGATGTATCCTCAAATTCTTGGGACACTGTCCCAACAATTCAACGATAAAACATCACGATTGCCTGCAATATCAATTCTTGGGACACTGTCCCAAGAATTTAAAAACGAGCCGATTGTTCCTGCGGAAAAATTGATCGGCAGGCTGTCGTTCTCTCATTTTGTTGAACTGATAAAAATTGACGAACCTCTCAGGCGCGCATTCTATGAAATTGAATGCATTAAAGGAAATTGGAGCGTCAGGGAATTGCGCAGGCAAATTGATTCGCTTTATTTTGAACGCAGCAGGCTGTCGAAGCAGCCGAAAAAACTTCTGACCAGCCTGAAAAAAAATCTCAGTCCGCTGACTCCGGATGATATCATTAAAAATATTTACACTTTTGAATTTCTCGGACTGCCTGCGAAAGACGCGGTGGAAGAATCAGACCTGGAATCTGCGCTGCTGGATCATCTCAAAGAATTTATTCTCGAACTCGGACACGGATTCTGTTTTGAAGCGCGGCAAAAGCGGCTGCTCATCGGTGGAGAGTATTTTTTTGTTGACCTTGTTTTCTACCATCGCGTTCTCAAAAGGCATGTGCTTGTTGAATTAAAAGTAGATGCTTTCAAACATGAATATATCGGACAGTTGGGCACCTATCTGAATTATTTCAACCATGAAATCAAAGAGCGCAGCGATAACCCGCCTATTGGCATTTTACTCGTTACCGACCGCAACAAAACCTATGTTGAATACGCGCTGGCGGGAAGCAGGAATAAATTATTTGTGAGCAAATACCGGCTGCAATTACCTTCCGAAAAGGAATTGAGGGGATTCCTTAATAAAGAATTAAAGAAACTGTGAGCAACGAGCAGGATGATAATCGACTTTTCTGGAAATGGGGCAACCCTTTGAAATCCTTTCACCTCAATGATTTCCCAAAACTCAAATTGTTTCTTGAAGGTCGTTGGAATCAAAACCTGAAAGATGATTTCAAAGCGCCCGACCTCGCTCCGTTAATTTCTGAATCATCATTTACCGTTGACGACTTCAAAAGAATATTTCCGGATCTGAAAGCCGGACAATTTTCCATCTCAAAGGAAAGCCGCATCAAATATGGCTTCGGCAAAAGCTATCACGACATCATCAGGATTTTCACCGGAAAAATTCCTCCCTTGCCAGACTTTGTTTTATTCCCCGAAACAGAAAAAGATGTGGTTCATGTTCTTCATCAGTCCGGTCAGCATAAAATCAACATCATCCCTTTCAGCGGTGGCAGCAACGTGACGGGAGCTTTTGAATTGAATGGAAAAACAAAAAGCTGCGTTGTGAATCTTCAGCGGATGAAGCAGCTTATTCATATTGATGAAACTTCGCACACAGCAACTTTTGAAACCGGAATCTTCGGGCCTGAGTTAGAAATAATTTTGAATGCAAAAGGATTTACGCTCGGTCATTTCCCGCAGTCATTTGAATACTCAACTCTTGGCGGCTGGCTTGCCACACGCTCTGGCGGACAGGAATCCGGTCAATACGGAAAAATTGAAGATATTGTGCTGGGTGTTCGCGCCATCACTCCGGATGGAATCATTGACACAAAAGATTTTCCGCGCCACGCCAGCGGCATTGACACGTTCAGGCTCTTCATCGGCTCGGAAGGAACGCTCGGCATCATCACGCAGGCAAAGCTGAAAATTCACAAGCTGCCAAAGGAGTATCAATGGAAAGTTGCTTTGTTCAAAACATTCGATGAGGGGATTAACGCGGTGCGCAAGTTGATTCAAAGCGGAATTCATCCCGGCATCATGCGTTTGTCTGATCCGCTGGAAACAAAACTTTTTTCCACCATGCGGAATACGGAAACGCGCGGCCTGAAAAAATTAATCGGCTCGTTCATCAAATCACGCCTTGCCGGCAAAGGATTTACTGAACCGGCCATTCTGATGATGCGTTTTGCAATCAGGAATAGTTCCGATTATCACATCGCAAAAACATCCGCTGATATTTTAAAATCACACAATGCGTATATGCTGCCGGCTTCCATGGCTGGCAACTGGGAAGAACACCGTTTCACGCTTCCATATTTGCGCGACACGCTCATCGAACATCGCGCGATGATTGATACGTTTGAAACCATCGCCTACTGGAAAGATGCGCCAGTCCTTTATTCCAGCGTGAAGGAGTCATTGAAAAAATCCGATTTCTATGATAAGGGAGGGTTGTTGTTCTGCCATCTCTCGCACATTTATGAATCGGGCGCATGCCTGTATTTTACAATGATTGCTCCAATGGAAGCCGGCAATGAAGAACAGCAATGGCTGAATTACAAAACGCTGGTAACGGATGCAATCATTAATTCTGGCGGAGCGGTAAGCCACCATCACGGAGTTGGAAAAGATCATCAGCAGTGGTATCTGCAAACGATAAGTGAAGGCGAAAAGCAGTTGCTGTTGGCATTAAAAAAACATCTTGATCCAAATGATATTATGAATCCGGGTAAGTTGTTTGCTGAGAATTCCAATTAGCAAAAAGGCAAAGGGCAAAGGGCAAAAGGCAATTTGGCTTTTTTCGTTTTGCCCTTTGCTCATTGCCAATTGCCTTTTTTTTAAAAAGTGCAGCGCAGAGTAAACATAGAATCACTCCAAAAAGAAACCCACGACCTCATCATCATCGGTGGAGGCATCACGGGCGCGGGTATTTTGCAGGAAGCGGGCATGAACGGATACAAATGCCTGCTGCTGGAGAAAGGTGATTTCGCCAGCGGCACGAGCGGCAGGTCTGCGAAGTTGATTCACGGAGGAATGCGCTACATGAAATACGGCAAGCTGGGGATGGTGAAGGAGAGCCTTGAGGAAAGGAATCATTTGCTGAAGACATACCCGCATCTTGTGAAGCCGTTGCCCTTTTTGTTTCCGATATATGATTCAAAGCTGAAATACAGCGCGGGTGTGGCGCTTTATCATTTTCTTGACCGTGAAAATGTTTTGCCCGATTATCAAACGCTTGAAGCGCATGATGTCGTTAAAAAATTTCCGGCTGTAGTTCAGGATAATCTGCTGGGGGGATTTTTGTATTATGACGCGGTGACCAACGATGCCCGCCTGTGCAATGAAGTGATTCACGGAGCCGTTCAGCATGCCGGGTCAGGCGCCATCAATTATTGCGAAGTGCAAAGCTGCTCTGCGCATGACAATGAAATGCTGGTTCAGTGTCATGATCATATTGAAAAAACCGATATTCAGTTCAAATGCCGGGTGATCATCAATGCCAGCGGGGTGTGGACAGACGAAGTGAGGAAAAAACTGGCTTCGGACAAAATGAGCGTATCGGCTCCGAGCAAGGGAGTTCATCTCGTGCTGTCGCGGAAAAAATTTCCCGTTGAAACCGCGGTGATTTTTCCATCCTATGCGACTGACGGACGCACGATGTATGCAGTTCCGTGGGAGAATGATTCCGTGATCATCGGCACTACGGACACCGAATTTTTCGGCAGGCTGAACCGGTTTTCCGCCAATGAAGATGACGTGAACTACATCCTCCACAGCATCCGCGAATTTGCGCCTTCGCTTGACGTTACGGAAAAAGATGTTCTGTTTGTGTATTCAGGATTGCGCCCGTTGATCCGTGAAAACAAAACCAGCAGCGAACGAGCCCGTGATTACAACATCTGGTGGAGCAATGACCGCATGTTGAATATTTTTGGCGGCAAGCTTACGAGCTTCCATTCCATGGCAAAGGCGCTGGTGGAGGAATTGAGGGAGAGTGTACCGCCATCGTCAAATCCGGTTCCTGTAATTCCCGAAACAAGCAATCCAATCAATGACGGAGGGAAGATTCATCCCGGTTTTGAAGCAACGGACGGTGAGGCAAAGCAGCTTATCCGCCAATCGTGCTATCATCTGGACGACCTTCTCACCAGGCGGTTGTCGCTTACTTACGTGCTGAACGGATGCCGGGAAAAAAACGAAATCATCGCAAAAGTTGCGGAGTTGATGAAAGAAGAATGTGGCTGGACCTGGGAGGAATTTGAGGAAGAGATTAAAACTTACAACAATATTCTGAAAAGCGCTTCAATCAATTTCACCTGCTGAAAAACGATGACAAAAGCCGCTTTCATCTTCCACGGAAAAATCAAACGCAAGGAGCATCTGAAAGAGAAGCTGAAGATGGCTCTGCCTGGCGGTTTTGAAGCGGAATTTCTTGAAACGCTCCGCGCAGGACACGCCAGGGAATTGGCTGCGCAAGCTTTGCAAAACGGAGCGAACTACGCCATTGCAGTTGGCGGTGACGGATTGCTGAATGAAGTTGCCAACGGCTACATGCAATGTCCTGACGGCATCAGAAAACACGCTGCCATCGGAGTTTTCCCGAAGGGAACCGGAAATGATTTCTGCAAGACAGTCGGAATCAAAGCCGACACGAATCAACTTGCCTCGCTTCTTCAAAACGAAAGCGTCAAGCCGGTTGACATTTGCCACATGCGCTTCCGCGATGTGAACCATGAGCCGGCAGAGCGGTTTTACATCAACATTGCTGATATCGGCATTGGCGGTTATGCCTCGCAGCGCGTGAACCGCAGCAGTAAAATTTTGGGAGCTACGCTGAGTTACATCAAAGCGATTGTTCTCACCTTCCTGTCTTACAAACACCGCAGGGTTCGCATGACAGCCGAAAATTTTTCATGGGAAGGAAAAGTGCTGCTTGTAGTGATGGCAAACGGCAGATTCTTCGGCAGCGGCTTGTGCATCGCCCCGCAGGCTGACCCATCTGACGGCAAATTGCAAATCGTTTTGCTCGCCAATGTCACGCTCTTCGATTATCTGAAACATCAGGGCGAGGTGAGGCGCGGAGAGATCATTTCTCATCCCGAAGTGCAATATCTTCAATCCTCATTCTGCAACATCGAGCCGATTGAAGAATGTACGATTGACATGGATGGTGAGTTTGTGGGCTACGGGCCGATTGAGGCGAAGGTGAGGGGAAATGCAGTTAGGTTTTTGAGACCATAGTATTTCATGTATTATCTTTGAATCATGGGTTACGTTCAAGCCTCCATCATTCTTTCCAATCCGTCAAAGGCTCAGTTGAAGCCGATAACAACAAACGCTTTAGTTGATTACGGTTCATTATTTCTTTGTGTGCCGCAGCATATTGCCGTCCAATTAGAACTGAATGAGTTGGAGAAAAGAGAAGTCACGATTGCTGACGGCAGCAAAAAACTGGTTCCTTATGTCGGGTCGGTGAGAGTGAGTTTTGAAAATAGAAATTGTTTTGTAGGGGCGATGGTACTGGGCGATGAAGTGCTGCTGGGCGCGATTCTATTGGAAGATATGGATTTGGTGATTGAGCCATCGAAAAGAAAACTATCCGTAAATCCCGACAGCCCCAATTTCGCTTCTGCCAAAGTGAAGTGATTACTTTCCATCTTATGAGCACCGACAGGCACGCCTTGTGTAACCTTCAGCGTCCTCGCATGTCTGTGCGGTGACTTCATTGCCGTCCGTTTAGCGGGATACCAAGGCCGGCTTAAAAAGAACTATCCGTTTCCTTTCAGTCGTGGCACACCTTGCGCCATTGGTGAGCTACTCCCGGTATATTTCCACGCCTTCCCGCTTCACTACGGCAATGAGCGGAGAGGATTCATCAGTTAAAAATCTTTTTTCGCTCACGCTTACGGGTTCAATGCGGTGGTCCACATCAGCAGCATAACGCCATGGCTTCGATGTTTTGTAAATATCGGCAGTGTCGAAAAAGTCGGAAACCAGCATGATATCAATATCGCTGTCTGCACGGGCTTCATCACGCGCATGGCTTCCATATACATACGCGCGGCTTACCGGTATGCCGTTTTGCGCAAGCACGGAAAGGTATTTTTTTACGATGCTTTTAATTTCGCTGCTAACCATTGAGATGTTTCTTTGGTTTGGTTCAGTAAATGTAAAGCTTCCTGTTTGGCGGGCTTCGGGGGAAACGATTCGGGATAACGCCCTTCAATCTGGTATTGCATTAATACGCCAAAGAAATCTTTCTGCTCATCGGTCAGCTCAACCGAAGATTTTTCGGCAAGGTATGACAACTTGGGCGACTTGGGCGCCAACTCGCCTGTTGTTTTCACAAAAAGCGTTTTTTAAAAATTTCTCTATCGCAAGGCGGCAAAAAAAAGCCCTTCAACGGTTTTGTCGCTTTCAGTCAGCAATTGAGCGGTTTCCAGATTATCTTCTGCGCTGCTTCTCCAATACTCAATTTGCTTTTCCTTGCTTATCACCATGCGAAGTTATAAAGTTCTGAAAAAAAGGATATGCGCCTCCAATGCAACCGGCTCAACCAGGAAATTCTTTTCGTTCCAGGGGGTTGAAATGTTCAGGCACAGATTCCATCCCTCGCAGGGATGGAATCTGTCACAAAGCCTCACCCGCAATGACGGCAGTTTTCCAAAGAACTCGGTAATTTATCCCATCCATTATAAATAAAGCCTGACTGTCCCGAAAGGGCGCACGACAAATTTTCGCTTCGCTCGGGAAGCCAGAAGCGCAAGCCGTCACCCTGAGCGTAGTCGAAGGGTGGTGTTGGCTGCACTATCCTTCGATAAACTCAGGATGACTTCCGCGAAAATTTGTCGTGCACCCGTCCCGAAAGAGTTTTAATCACATCTGCAACTTTTTGTACTTTTACCGGAAGTTATAAACATACTTAAAACATGCCCGCTTTTGAACTGCCCGGAAAGATCATCCCGCGCAAGCGCTATCTGGACAAGATAGAGCCGTTTATAGGGAAAAACATAATCAAAGTCTTTACCGGGCAGCGCAGGGTGGGCAAAAGCTACCTGCTGATGCAGCTTATCCGGCATATACAGGCAGCGGAACGCAAATCAAAATTTATCTATATCAACAAAGAGGATTTGGCTTTTGATTTCATCAAAACGGCAAGGCGCCTGCACGACTATGTTCTGGAGCAGTCCCTAAAAAACGGGAAAACATACGTTTTTATAGATGAAATACAGGATGTTCCCGGCTTTGAAAAGGCGCTTCGCTCGCTCGCCCTGAATGACCGCCTCGACCTCTACTGCACCGGCAGCAACGCCAACCTGCTGTCGGGCGAACTGGCGGGCATGCTCAGCGGGAGATTCGTTGAATTCAGCATTTACAGCCTTTCGTATCCCGAATTTCTGGAATTTCATCAACTGGCTGACAGCGATGAAACGCTGGAAAAATATCTGAAATATGGCGGGCTGCCTTATCTCATTCACCTGCCGATGGAGGATGACGTTGTTTTTGAATACATCAAAAACATCTATGCAACCATCGTTTACCGCGACATCATTCACAGGCACAGCATCAGAAACGTCAGGTTCCTGGAGCAGCTCGTTTTATTTCTGGCAGGCAACACGGGGAGCCTGTTCACCGCAAAAAAAATCAGCGACTACCTGAAATCGCAAAAAGTGAACATGGCATCCAACCAGATTCAAACTTACGTCTCGTATCTTGTCAGCGCCTTTCTGCTCCACCGCGTTGAGCGTTATGATATTATCGGGAAGCGCATCTTCGAGATTGGCGAAAAATTTTATTTTGAAAACACGGGCATCCGCAACGCGCTGTGGGGCTACCGCATCGAAGACCGCAGTAAGATGCTGGAAAATGCGGTGCATAACCATTTGCTTTATGAAGGATATGCAGTGATGACGGGCAGCCTCCTGGCGCGGGAAATTGATTTTGTATGCGAAAAGAAAGGAGAAAAAATATACGTGCAGGCTGCGCTCGCCCTGAAGGATAGAAAAACGATTGAACGCGAATTCGGAAACCTGATGGATGTCAATGACAATTATCCCAAGCTCGTTGTCACCATGGATCCGTTCAGCGGCAATACCTACAGAGGAATAGCGCACCTGCGCCTGCGTGAATTTCTCATGCGGTAACTTCACCGCACAGGGATCAGGATTGCCTTATTTCAGAGTTCGTTAACCTTTTTCAAAACTGCCTCATACAGTTCCCGTGACACTCTGAAATTTATTTCTGCAATGAGTTGGTCAACAGGGGTTTCACCGCCTGAACGTAATTTTTACGTTTCGCTTCTATTATTATAAAATCCCCAATACACCGATGATGCGATACCTCTTTGTTTTGCAATTCTTCACCCAGCGGTCTCGTCAATCACCAAATGGAGAGGGGCGGGGTGAGGCGTCCGAGTTGTGCAACAGGCACAAAGCGCCAGCAAGGAAGACGTATCACTTACCACTATCATTGAGCAGAAACTTTGAGTTATCAAGGTCCTCCTCGTAATCGCTCACATCATATTTAAGAGCGATTTTTCGCTTCCAGAGCTGCTGGGCAAGCGTGTCAAAAAAGTTCAAGGTGACTATTCATCAGGGCAGCATATCATCCAGTGGACGGGAGATGATGATGCGGGGAAATCCATCGGCAACGGGTTGTATTACATAAGGATGACGGCAGGTGAAAATATTTTGAATGAAAAGGTGATATTGGCAAAATAGCAACTTATATTAATGTTAATTATGGATTACCACAGAGATAATTCCTTGAATTTCATTGCCGGGGCTGTCCAGTCTGCCGGTGATTCCCGTTGGGGTTGCTGTCGGATAGAACTTACTTGAAAGGATTAACAATCTTAAGTGTCTTTCCGATTTTCTGACCGTCATGCAAATCCTCTGAATAGAGAATATTGCAACCCGCTTCAATGGCGGAAGCAATGATCAATGAATCATAGTACGAGTATCCGTAAGCCCTCGCCACTTCAATCGCTTTTTCAATTACCAAAGCATTAACTGTTTCCAGGTTTGCATAGCCGGTGATTTCATGAACCACCTTGGTTACTTCCGCCCATTCCTTGTTAAACTTCTTGCGGGCAGCGTTAATAAATTCATTAATAACCTGGGTGCTTATGAATATACTGCCGGCTCTTAGGATAACTTGCGCCTTAACCTGTTTTTGAATGTCCATGTCGGTATGGGCATAGATAAAAAGGTTCGTATCGGCAAAAATCCTATCGTTCATTCAGTTCATCCCGGTTGAATTTAAAACCCCTTTTACCAACGTGCATCACTGTAAACTTCCGGTTTTCGGGTTCCTTCGCTCTTTGTTTCCTTTCCACAATCCTTACAAAAGGTATCTGCTTTAAAAATTCAAGAAACGCTTTAAACTTGCTTTCCGGAATATTTAATACCACTTCTTTCATTTTTATTTCCTCCTTTTCGGTTTAGGCGAAAATAAGCAAAGCAGACGATAACTTGTTAATGGCGCCAAATCTCGCAATGTCAGGAATAATGCTGCAAAGAAGCACTGAAGCACAATTTCATTCGGTCATGCTTAACACAAGAACGCAATGGGCAAACAATCTGACCGCTCCTTCGTTTCGCGTTCAGAAAATGTCCTTGCTCTTGTCCACCTCTTTTCTGAGTTTGTCGAGCAGCGTTGATTTGGAAATGAACCCCGCAAATTTTCCATCGCGCAAAACGGGAAGGTTCCAGTAATTGGTACGGTCGAATTTGTCGAGCGCTGAAAATATCCGTTCGTTACAATCGAGGTGCGCAGGCGGCATGTGCATCAAATCTTTTGCCCGCAAATTATCCATTTGAGCTGCGTCAAACATCACTTGCCTGAGATCATCCAGCGTGATGACTCCGAGCAGGTTATTTTCAGCATCCAGCACCGGGAAAAAATTCCTCTTGCTTGCCGACAGTGCATTAATGATTTCACCCAGTGTTTGCTCGGGATTCAAAGTGTGGTAATCATGGTCTGCGAGTTGAAGCAGCTCGATGGACTCCAGCGCCAGTAATTCGTGCGGACGGTCGGTTGCCGGTGACTCTCCGCGGTGGAAGTGGATGGCTTGTTTTTCAAAAGCGTACTTGGTAAAAAAAGATAATGCAGATGCCACCATCAGCGGGACGAGCAATTCATAACCTCCTGTGATTTCCGCTACAAGAAATATCCCGGTCAATGGCGCATGCATCACGCCAGAGAGCACTGCCGACATTCCCAGCAAAATGAATACTGGCGCTGACAAAGGGATGGATGGAAATAAAATTTCAGAGGTGAGGAAGAATAGATAACCGAGATAGCCGCCAGTGATGAATGAAGGCGCAAACTGCCCTCCGTCACCTCCCGAATGGATGGTGATATTAGCAGCTACCGGCTTCAGCAGCGATAAAAAAAGGAAAATGAGCGGCAGCAGCCAGGCGGAATGAAAGGCGGTGTCCTGGAACAGAGGAGGCAGCGGCTCATTTCCCTCCATGGAAAACAGATTCCTGATTCCAATATAACCTTCCCCATAGAGGCGCGGGAAGCAAAACACCAACGCGCCAAGCAGGATGCCTCCTGCCATTCCGCGCAAATAAGGATTTTTCAATCTTGCAAATAATGTTTTGAACTGCCATGAAACCCTGGTAAAGTAGAGCGAAAGAAATCCGCCTGCTATTCCCAGCGCAATGATGAACGGAAGCTGCTCAAGTGAAAATCTCCAGTTCATTTCCGGCACCGAGAAGATCATTGAGGGCGATACAACATCGGTCAGCAGCGCTCCGGAAGCGGAGGCAAGGAGCACCGGGATGAAGTAAGTGGCCGTGAATCTCGGCAGTATGACTTCCATCGCGAACACCACTCCCGCGATGGGCGCACCGAATATGGCGGCTATGCCGGCAGCCGCTCCGCACCCGATAAACAGAATCTTGTAATTCACATCGAGCTTGAAGAATCTTGCCATGTTGGATCCGATAGCCGATCCGGTGACAACAATCGGTGACTCCAATCCCGAACTGCCTCCGAATCCCACTGTAATGGCGGAAGTAATCAACTTGACATACGTCAGCGTAAAATCTATGAATGCGGATTTTCTTCGGATGGCGGTGATGATGTCGCCAATGCCGTGAAACGAAGTTGTTTTGCTGAACACATGCTGATTAAGGAAAACTACAATCAGAATGCCTGTTACGGGAGTCAGGAAAAACTGGTAGTTCGGAATAAAACCTATGCCGTAGGATTCGATGAAATTGATCAGCGACTTCAGCGCTATTGCCGCCACACCCGACAGCAGTCCGATTGAAACGCTGAGTACAATTACCCACTGGTAAGGGCTGATGCGCTTTCTCAGCCATTTAATGGCGAGCAGATAATATTTTCTTGCAGCTTTCAGGTTGGGTGTGTTTTGGAAAAGCAATCATTGAAATTCGGAAGCCGACAGGGTCTGAATGTCTTTTTTCGCGCCAAACACCACCAGCACATCGCCTTTTTCAATCACCGTTTCGGCATTCACAACGCCTATCACGCTTTTTTTTTCGCGTTCCACGCCCAGCAAATTTGATTTTTTCTCCTTCCTCACGATTGTAATCACATTGAGCTTGTATTCATCCCTGATGTTGGAAGCGAGGACTGTTTTTCCCGCAAAATCACGCGGGGCGGTGATTTCGGCAATGGAATAGTCGTCCGTCAGATCAAAGGCATTGAGCATGTTTTTCAGCGTCAGCTTGCGGGCGAGCCGTTCGGCAGACTCCTGCTCAGGGTTAATGATTTCTTCCACGCCCATTGATTCAAGCACCGTGCGGTGCAGCGGTGAAATGGCGCGGCCGATAATCCGTTTCACCTTCATCTGCTTGAGCAGCGCAGCGGTCATCAGCGAGTCGCCTTCATTTTCACCGATGCACACCACCGCAACGTCAACATCCTTCATCGGCAGGGTGTTCACCGAATGTGAAACCGTTGCGTCAAAGCAAACCACATAGGTGAGATGATCTTTCAGCTCTTCAATTTTCTCCATGCGGTTATCAACGCCAATCACCTCGTGGCCGAGTTGCACCAGCGACAACGCCAGGTTTGAGCCGAAATTTCCAAGACCGAAAACTGCGAATTTCATGGTATGATCTTTAGTTCATTGTGATGAATTCCTTTGGATACGCGTAGTCCTGCACCTTCACCTGCCGCAACATTCCGATAAGCAGCGTCAGCGCCCCAACCCTGCCGATGAACATTGTTGCCACCAGCGTTAATTTGCTTGAAACGCTTAAGCCGGGTGTTATACCCATGCTTAACCCCACCGTGCTGTATGCCGACACGCTTTCAAAAATCAATGTGATAAAATCTTTATCCGGGTCAAACAACGCCAGAAGAAAAATGGATAATGCAATGACGGCACCGGAAAGCGCGATGACGGAAAATGCGCGCCTCACGCTGTGATTGGAAATTTCTCGGTGATAAATTTCGATCCTGTTTTTTCCCCGCGCAGTGGAAACAACATTCAGCACGGCAATCGCAAACGCGCTGGTTTTTATGCCGCCACCGGTTGAGCCGGGTGATGCGCCAATCCACATCAGCATGATGCAAAACAAAACCGAAGCCATTGTAAGATCCCCGTAGTTGAAAGTATTGAAACCTGCGGTACGCGGTGTAACGGACGCAAAAATGGACGTGGCAATTTTTCCAAAGATAGTTTCATGCGCGGCAAGCACGTTGTCAATTTCAAACAGGAAAAAGGTAACCGCCCCAAATGCTATCAGGATGATTGTTGTCCACACCACCAGTTTTGAATTGACGTTGATGAGCCAGGGTTTTACGATGAACGGTTTCCCGAGAAAAACTTTTCTGAAACTGTTGATGATAAAATGCTTCACTGATGCAATGAAATTAAACGCAATGGAAAATCCGAGACCTCCGAGGACGAGCAATGCCGCTGCGATGAGATGCAGGGGATAGTTGAAGCGGTAGCCCTCCTCATAAAAATTATTGGTGAGCGTTGAAAAGCCTGCATTGCAGAATGCCGACACGGCATGAAACACGGAGAAGAAAATTCTTTCATCCAATCCGCTGAGCGGTGAGTGTTTTGTGGCAAGAAAAATTCCGGCTGCACCGGCCAGCTCAATGGTCAGCGTAAAGGATACGACAACCATCAGGAAGTTTTTAACCTCCCCCAGGTCCAATGTGTTGAGGTAATCGCGCATCGCCAGCGACTCATGCATGGAACTTTGACCTTTAAAGAACAAGCCGAAAAATCCGGTGAGCGTCATGATGCCCAATCCGCCCAACTGGATGAGAATAAGGATAAAAATCTGACCGAGCTGGGTGAAATCTTTTCCGGTGTCGAGCGTCACCAGGCCGGTGACGCACACCGCGCTGGCGGAAGTGAACAGTGCATCCGTGAAAGAGATTCCGTTGACTGTCGCTTTCGGCAGCATCAGCAACGCAGTTCCAACCGCAATCAACACAAGAAAACTTCCTGATACAATCAGCGATGGGCTGAACTTAATATCATTCAGCTTCGAAGTGATTTTGCTGAACTCAATGAAGAAGAAGCCGATAACGGAGATGTATATTGACCAGGGGCTGTCACCGATCAGATTGAAGAAAGCCGAGTCATCGCCCTTCAGCAGTTTCCACCGTGAAATCAGCAGCAGAGACATGAATACGGCAAGAATCAACTCGGCCTTCCGCACTTTTTGCCGCAGCACAATGCCGTCAATGGCGATGTCAATCACGATGCTGGCGTAAATGAGGATAAGCCAGATTCTTTGGATTTGAATCAAGGCATCATACGATGATTTCCCAATATCGAAGCCGATCTGGTAAATCAGTGTAAGCAACGAACCCAGCGCGATGAACACGCGCAGGTTATCAATCCATAAGGAAAATGTTTTCAGCTTTTTTCTCAACGCAAGACAAAAGTCCGAAAATATGCGCTGCGGTTAAAAAGATTATGATTCAGGTTATACCAAGAGTAGTCGAATTTCCGAAAGAAAGAGACGTACTCTTGGTTAATATCGAACATTCTACAGTTCAACTGTTCGAAAACCTGAGTTGTTTCGGTATAAAAGTTTCCTCAAAGCATCGGACAGGATCATGGATACTTCATTGCCATATTCATGATTTCCATATTGCCGCACCCATCGGATACCGCTCACCGCATTGGTGAGAAAGATTTCATCGGCATGTCGCAGCATGTCCGTTTCAATGGCCATTTCATTCATGCTGAAACCGCGGGCTTTTGCCAGCGCGATCACCTGCCTGCGCATCACCCCATTGACACAGCCTTCATCCAGCGATGGCGTGGAGATTATTTTTTCTTTTACCAGAAACACATTGCAGTTGGCGGAATCGCAAATATTCGAGCGCGTGTTTAAAATGAGGCAGTCATCCCATCCCGACTTTGTTTTATGGATGGAAGCCAGCACATAAGCCAGGGCGCTGTTGGTTTTATAGTTGGAAAGTTTGTCAATGGATTTTGTGGCCTCGGTAAATAGTCCTATTGTCAAACCTTTATCGTTAAGAGAAAACAAATCACCAACAGGTTCAGCTTCAATCATAAATCCTGCCTGCATTTCGGTTGGATTATATCTTCCCTTTCCTTCGCGGTAAAGCATGACTCTTGCATAAGCATTGCCATCAATTAAATTAAGCGGCAGCAATTCGAGGATTGACTTTTGGAGAAACTCTTTGGAGAAATCCACGGGCAATTCGAGGGATAAAAATTTTGCCCCGCCTGTCAGTCTGATCCAGT
Source organism: uncultured Chitinophagaceae bacterium (assembly GCA_964502525.1). GTDB lineage: Bacteria > Bacteroidota > Bacteroidia > Chitinophagales > CAIOSU01 > DATLYB01. The sequence goes on along the minus strand of CAZCXH010000029.1, from coordinate 18,436 downwards.
GGTCATCCAGAAACGGGATTCGATCTTTTGCAATTGCAATGCTTTCAAACAATCCATCGCCATAACGGAATGCCCGGTTCCAGGAATGAATGGCTGGAATGTTTTCGCCTTGAATGGAGCCGTTGAAGTTGATGTAGCGCATGTTGATTCGATAATTCGGCAATTCGATGATTCGGTGATGAAAAAAGGAACAGATTCATTATCGAATCAGCACATTACCGAATCACCGAATCAATTCAGTTTGATTTCAGGTATTTCTCCCTCTATAACGAGCCTGCCCTCCGTTTTCGCCTTTATTTCGTCAACAGAAATTCCGGGCGCGCGTTCAAGCAACTTGAAGCCTTGAGGCGTAACATCGAGCACGGCTATGTCGGTTACAATTTTTTTTATGCAGCGGATGCCTGTCAGCGGAAGCGTGCATTTTTTCAAAAGCTTCGACTCGCCCTTTGCATTGGTGTGCATCATGGCAACGATGATGTTTTTTGCGGATGCCACCAAATCCATCGCGCCCCCCATGCCCTTCACCATCTTGCCGGGAATTTTCCAGTTGGCGATGTCGCCATTGTCGGCAACCTCCATCGCGCCAAGAACGGTGAGGTCAATTTTCTGCGAACGAATCATCCCGAAGCTCATCGCGGAATCAAAGAATGCCGAGCCGGGCAGCGTGGTGATGGTTTGCTTTCCTGCGTTGATGATGTCGGGATCAACTTCATCATCGTAGGGAAATGGTCCCATTCCAAGCAAGCCGTTTTCAGATTGAAGCACTACGTTGATGCCTTTCGGGATATAGTTTGCCACAAGAGTCGGAATGCCGATTCCAAGATTTACATAGTAACCGTCACGCAACTCTCTTGCAATGCGCTGTGCAATTTGCTCTTTAGTCAGTGCCATTAATTCGATGATTTGATAATTCGATGATTCGATGATGGTTGTTCGTTTCTTTTGGACGAGGAGATAATTTTTGAAATAATCTTCTTCAGGGACATTAGGTCAGACAAAAGATAGTCACATAACGGATAGCCTCTGGAATGTTTACAGATTAAGAGCCAGTATTCCGTTTCCTCTGCTTCCTTTGCCGCAATTTTGAATTTGTGAATGAAATCTTGCTTGCTTTCCGCATTTTGCGCCTCCCTGATGTTCGCACCGATTGAAGTTCCGGAACGCAATAGCTGATTTGCAATAACAAATCTTTTCCCCTCATTCAGCAACTCACAGTATTCTACAATTTTCAATGAGAATTCGAAAGACAACTTCACAACCAAGTTATCTTTTTCAAAGTAAAGTTTTCCTTCGCTTGTATTCATCATCGAATCACCAAATTATCGAATCACCGAATCCGCGTGGTGCGCTGCTCAATCCTCTTCACATAATCCGTTCCCCGGAAAATCCGGTGCACGTAAATTCCAGGCGTATGAATCTGATTCGGTTCCAGAACGCCAACGGGAACAAGTTCCTCCACTTCTGCAATGGTGATCTTTCCCGCCATTGCCATCAGCGGATTGAAATTGCGGGATGTTCCTCTGTAAACCAGATTCCCGGAATGGTCGCCCTTCCACGCTTTCACGATGGCGAAATCGGATTTGAACGCATGTTCCATCAGGTATTCCTTCCCATCAAACACGCGCGTTTCCTTCCCTTGCGCGACTTCAGTTCCAACGCCAGCAGGCGTGAAAAAAGCGGGGATGCCATAGCCAGCCATCATGCAGCGCGTGGCCAGAGTGCCCTGCGGAATCAAATCCACTTCCAGCTCACCGCTGAGCAGTTGTCTTTCAAACTCAGCATTCTCCCCGACATAGGACGAAATCATTTTCTTTAATTGGCGCTTTTGCAGCATCAGCCCGATTCCGAAATCGTCCACGCCCGCGTTGTTGGAGATGCACGTGAGGTTCTTCACGCCTTTTTTCACCAAAGCGGCAATGCAGTTTTCCGGGATGCCGCTTAAGCCAAAGCCTCCCAGCATCAAGGTCATCCCGTCACGGATGTCTTTGATGGCTTCGTCAGCATTTGCAACTACTTTATTCATAATTATTGATTCGATGATTTGATGATTCGGTAATTCGATGATGATTGACTGCTTCTCTTTGAAGAGGAGATGATTTTGGAAATAATCTTTTTCAAAGAAATGAGGTCGGCAAGAAGGTAATCGCAAGTGAGATAACCTTTAGAATATTTGCAAATCAACAGCCAATATTCTGTTTCATCTGCTTCCTTTGCGGCTATTTTAAATTTATGAATGAAGTCCTGCCTGCTTTCTGCATTTTGCGCCTCCCTGATATTTGCTCCAATGGAAGTTCCCGAACGCAATAACTGATTTGCAATTACAAATCTTTTCTGCTCATTCAGTAATTCGCAATACTCCACCATTTTTAAAGAAAACTCAAAGGACAACTTCAAAATCAAGTTGTCCTTTTCAAAGTAAAGCAGTCTATCTTCTCTTGTATTCATCATCGAATTACCCAATTACCGAATTATCGAATCAGCGAATTATCAATTACCGGATTGTATCACCGGACTGCTGTACTTCCGCTTCCATCTTGCTCAGTTCATCAATCACTTTCGTCATCAGTTCGTCCATTTTCCCTGGATTATGCTCGTAATAATCAAACGTGCGAAGGAATTGCTCCTCCTCAATTCCATTCTTTTTGAAAATCTCAGCATAATTTGTTTTAATGAATCGCGCCAATGAATCACCGGACAATTTTTGCCCCTCGGACATCGCCTCAAAAATATGAGTATCCACCATCACCCGCACCATTTTATTTTCCGGAATAAGGTTGCGGGGCCTTTCATCTGCCGGCTTGCAGGCTGAAAGCAAAAGCAGGAAGAATATTTTTATGAATTTTGAAGAATGCAAAGGCAAGAATTAATCCGGCTGCGGACAAATTTACTGGAAAAAGGGGTGAAGTTGATTGCGGTGAGCAAGATGAAAACTCCTGCGGAGATACTGGAAGTTTATGAGAGCGGTCAGCGGATTTTCGGGGAGAACAAAGTGCAGGATTTGGTGCCGAAATATGATTTTTTACCGAAGGACATCGAGTGGCACATGATCGGACATTTGCAAACCAATAAGGTGAAATACATCGCCCCGTTTGTTGCGATGATCGAGTCGGTGGATAGCTTTAATCTCTTGCATGAGATAAACAAAAGGGCTGCAAAAGTGAATCGCGTGATTGATTTTCTCTTTCAGGTGCGCATTGCCAAAGAGGAAACAAAATTCGGATTGAAAGAAAAGGAACTGCTGGAAATCCTCGATGATCCTGCTTTCCGGCAAATGAAAAATGTGAGGGCTTGTGGAGTGATGGGTATTGCAACACTGACTGAGGATATGGAAATTGTCAGAGACGAGTTCCGTTTGCTGAAAAAGGCATTCGACCGGGTGAAGAAAAAATATTTTTCTGCAGATGAACATTTCAGGGAAATCTCGATGGGGATGTCGGGTGATTACGAGATGGCGATGGAGGAGGGAAGCACGATGGTGAGAATCGGCACGCTGATTTTCGGAGAACGGTTTGCCCCTCCACCAATGTTAAGGGCTGGGGAATAAAATCCTACTATGGTGGTACTCGGCATCCCTGAATCTCGTTCTTATCCGGTATCCGTTTTTCAGTGCTAACTTCACTACTAAGAAAATTCATTTATAATGCTCTACACCCAACAACAACTATTCAAAAAGATTAAGGAATTAAAGCCTTTGCTTTACGAAAAATTCGGCATAAGCCGTATCGCCATATTTGGCTCTTACGCCATTAACGCGCAGGATGAAAAAAGCGATGTGGACTTAATAGTTGAACTTACCAAACCCTTGGGTTGGGCATATTTCAGCCTGCCTGCCTTTTTTGAACAACAGCTTCATACAAAAGTTGACATCACCACGAAAGAGTCCCTAAAGCCGCGAATCAAGGAACAGGTATTAAAACAGGTGGTTTACATTGACTGAGAAGAATAAAAGATCGCAGTCGTTGTATGTTGAGGATATGATATACTGCCATGGAGAAAGTTTTGACTTATACGAAGAACCTGGATTTTGCGGGATTTGAGAGTGATGAATTGGTAAAAGATGCGGTGCTGCTGAACCTGCAAATAGTTGGAGAAGCGGCTAACCATATCAGTGAGGAAATTCAGAAGAGGTATCCCCGCATTCCTTGGCGAGACATGGCGAACTTCCGGATTATCGTAGTCCACATTTACTTCTCGGTTGATATGGCTAAGGTGTGGGAATTAATTACAACTCATTTGCCGACAAACCTCGCGGATTTGAAGTTGGTTTTAAGCGAATTAGAAAAATAAGGAAACTGAATTCAGTTTCATGGAATCCCGCTATCCCAATTTCCATTCACATCACCCAGCTTTATTCCAATGAAATTCTGGTTCGTTTGATTTTGCGAGAGGTTGTTGTAGGTCCTGCTCTTCTCGAATGAGAAGATATTCTGATTATCAAAAATGTAATCGCTTCTCGCAAATTCCCACAGCCTGCCGTTCGGAAAGGCTTGCGCGTTTCCGAGGATCACCGTTCGCATCAGCACGATGTCCAGTGTTGAAACGGTTTGCGATCCGTTCACATCAGCCGCGATGATTTTGTAAGGGGAGTCCAATGAATCAATGCTCAGAACTTGCTTCTGAATCATAATGATGTCGAGGGTGGAGATGCCGTTGTTGGCGGTAACGTCATTGCTCTTTGATGGAGTGATCGCATAGCCGCCACCGGCAGGAACCGTGAATGAATACAGTCCGTCATTACCTGTAACGAAATTGCCGGTTACATCACCCGTCAGGTTCACCGTGACCGATGGAACCGGTTCACCGCTTTCCGTAAAGATGCCGCCAGAAATCGTCACTTCATCATTGTCAATATTGCCAACCTTCATCCCGTTGCCGAAGGCGCTCACCCACATTTCCGTTGGCTTGTATGGATTGAAAAACACGCGCACCGGGTGGCGGAAATCATAAGCGTCCACCAATGAAAAAGTGGGTGTTGCCGAGTTGATGTCCGTTGAAAACCACAAGCCGTCTGCTTCGGTGGTGACGTACAACTCATCCGGGTTCGATGGATTGAATGTGCAGGAATTTACATGCAAATCCGGCAGAATCAGTTGCCAGTTCAAGCCTTTGTTGGTGGTTTTGTAAAGCCCGGGAGCATTGCCACTTGCATTACCCCAGGCAAAGAAAGCACACGCATACCAGGTACTGCCGGTTGAATCATTCGGGTCAATCACAACATCTTTTGTATAATACTTCATTCTGTTGTCCGTCCTGTCGCTCCAGCTTGCGCCTTGATTGGTAGAATAAAAAACGCCAGAGCTTTGAGTAAACGATGTTCCGCTCGTGGGTTTGCGAGCTGAAAAACTCACCACCAAATCTCCATTATCCAGCACATTAATATTGAATGCGTGTCCTTCCGTTCGGGGAGGTGCTTTGCAGCGCGTCCAGGTGGAAGCAGCGCCAGCGCTGAGGTTTTCGGTTTTCCAGATTCCACCTTTGGCAGTGTCGCTGTGGGCAATGGCAGCATACATGCGGTCGGCATTGGTCGGGTCGAGCGCGATCCACACGGGAACTCCGTTGTTATTGCCAAACGCATGAATCGAAGTGAAACTCGCTCCATTGTTGTCGCTCACCCAAATGGCTCCGTTTCCAGCGTTAATTTGCAAATCATAGATGCGCGTGGTTTGATATAGGTCATGGATGTTGGAGGTGCAGGCGTAAATTTTTCCGTTCGCATGTTTCACAATGCGGTACGTGGAATTGGAATTGAGGCTCGGAATAAATTTCCAGCTTGCGCCCGCGTCATCGCTCATCACCCCGCAGATGTCGCTGAATGCGCTCATGATGTTGTTGGAATCGAGCCACATCACCTGCCAGTTGGTGGTATTCTCCAAGCCGATGCCGTGATATTTTTTCTGCTTGGGAGTTTGCGCGTTGGCAGGGTTTTCATCCGCTGCATCCAAATATTTTTGATGCCATGTTGCGCCCCCATCGGTCGTAACATGAATGTCGGAATACGTGGTGATAATTGCCATATCGGAATTGCCCGGGCACACCTGAAATCCGAATGGCGATTCGGGAAAGGTCCACTGCTTGTCGCCATTCTGTCCCGCCCAGCCGGTGTAAATGTTCTGGTTATTGCCGGTGAGAAAAACGTGCGTCCAGTTGCCGCTGCCAATCGAGCGCATCACAATGGGGCTGCCCGATGAACTTCCGCCAGAGATGAACATGGTATCAATGTCATTTTCAGCCATGCCAACCAGCACCGGAAAATCTGTTCCTACAGCAATACCACCCATTTTGGGAGACCACACGCGGCTTTCATTGTCCATCGTATAAATTCCGCTCAGAGTGCCCCAATAATCACTGCCATATTGGAAGCCCGCCCACACGCTCGTTGAAGTGAGGCATACAAAGCGCATCGTGCTGCCTTCTTTGGCTCCGGCAAAGGATAAAATATATTCTCCCGAAGGTATTCCGGAAGTTGCCATATTGAAAAACGAACTGCCGCCATTGGTAGAGCAGATGATACCATCGTTGGTAGCAATGTAGATAATGCTTCCGTTGTAGTAAACTCCCGCAATGTGATTGCCCGCACCATTGCTGACAGCCGTATGAATCTGCGTGAATGAATTTCCACCTGTATTTGAAAAATAAATGGTGCCGTAATCAGCCAGCATGACATAGTTCGGATTGCTGAAACCGATCACCCGCAGAAGGTCAGGCTGGGTGGAATAGGGGTTTCCCGCAAGCACGTTCCACGTTTGTCCGCCATCGGTGCTTTTCACCGGACGGATCATATCAACATTATTGATGGTGGAATAATCAACGGCATAGCGGATGTTCGGGTCGCTGGTGAACGACACGTACGAATCATGCCCGCCCTGAATTTTTTTGAAATGCAACGGGGTCCAGTGCGCGCCCATGTCGGTGGTGTGAAATAACTCCGTCATGTCGCATCCCACATAAATCTCATTTTGATTCGCGGGATTGATGCTCGGACAAAACAAAGCTCCTCCTCCGCCAATGCCGCGGGATTGGAAGGAGGCGGGCTGGGCGGATGAAATGAGAAACCAAATCGTAAAGCCGGAGAGAAGGGAAAGTTTCATGGCACAGGTTTCAGAAAGTAATAAAGTTAGGAAGGAAACGCAACAAGGTCATCAGCCTGAAAAACCTCTGCAGATTTGGATTGAACACCCCTATTAAGGGAGAGGAAGTGATCATCTCATCGGCTCATCCGCTCATCATCAAATCAGCAATCCCTAAATTTGCCTCTCACAAAGCGTATTTTTGATAAGGATGAATCTCAATGAGATCATAAAAACCCTCAGGGAAAACAAAGAATTTATTCATCGCCAATATAAGGCAGATGTTATGGGTGTGTTTGGCTCCTACAGCCGGGGGGAGCAGACGTCCGAAAGCGATGTTGACATACTGGTGCGCTTTGACATCGGAGCAACCCTGTTTACCCTCGGAGGCCTGATAAACTATCTGAATGATAAACTTGGGATAAAGGCGGATGTGGTTTCTGAAAGGGCTTTAAAAAAAGAACTAAAGCCGCTGATTGAAAATGACCTGGTGAGGATATGAGGAAGCAGGAATTGTATCTGAAAGATATTCTGTCAGCGATTCACCACATCCGCAACTTCGTTGAAAATATGAGCCGTGAGGATTTCCTGAAGGATGTGAAGACGCAAAGCGGTCATCCATCAGTTTCAGGTTATCGGAGAAGCCATTAAGAATATTTCACCTGAGTTGAAAACAAAATTTCCGGAGATAAGCTGGAAAGATATTTCCGGCATGAGAAACATCCTGATTCATGAATATTTCGGAGTTGACTTGTACCTGGTTTGGGATACCATCCGGCAGGATTTAGAGCCGCTTGAGAAGGTTGTCAAGGAACTGAACAAGAGCCTGGAAGAATAAAATTCGCTACCAGGGTTTGCTTTCCTGACGCTGCCAGCCCGCGTTCCCATTAGTTGCGGAAATGATTTTTTCATTGGATTGCACTACTGCAATCGTAGCAGCAGATGCTCTGGTCGCTGGTGAACGACACGTACGAATCATGCCTGCCCTGGATTTTCTTGAAATGCAACGGACTCCAGTGCGCGCCCATGTCGGTGGTGTGAAACAGTTCCGTCATGTCGCAACCCACATAAATCTCATTTGATTCGCGGGATTGGAAAGAGGCGGGGTTGGGAGATGAGAAAACAAACCGTAAAGGTTGAAAGTAAAGGGAGTTTCATGACACAGGTTTCAGGAAGTAATAAAGTTAGGAAGGAAGTACAACAAAGCCATCATTCCTTAATCTTTACAGATTTGGAATTCAACTCCAAAATTGTAAAAGTCATTTTGTAACTTTGCCGCATGGTGAACCGTGAATTGCGGGCTAAGGTTGTCAGGATGGCTTCCAAAATGCCGGTGCTGACCATTACCGGTCCCCGGCAAAGCGGCAAGACCACGCTTGCCAAAATGAGTTTCCCCAGGTATGATTATGTCAACCTGGAAACTCCGGAGAACAGGGCGTTTGCCGCCAGCGATCCGAACAACTTTTTAGCCCGGTTCACAAAGGGCGTCATCATTGATGAAGCCCAATATGTGCCGGAGTTGTTCTCTTACATCCAGGCAATAACCGATGAATCAGGGAAAGCGGGACAATTCATCCTGACAGGTTCGCAGAATTTCCTGTTGCTTGAAAAAATATCGCAGAGCCTCGCGGGAAGGGTGGCGATTTTCAATCTGCTTCCCTTCAGCATCGCAGAGTTGAAAAAAGGGAAGCTGCCGCTGAAGGATTATGAGGACACGCTGCTCACGGGATTTTATCCGCGCCTGTACGACCGGAAACTTTCCCCATCCGAGTTTTATCCCGGCTATATCAGCACCTATGTTGAACGCGATGTCAGGCAGGTGGTGAATGTGCGCGATTTGAACTCATTCCAACTGTTCCTGAACCTCTGCGCGGGACATGCCGGGCAGATGCTGAATGTGAACGCCATCGCCAACAGCGTTGCGCGCGATAATAAGACGATAAGGCAGTGGCTCTCCGTGCTCGAAACAAGCTTTGTTATTTTTCTGCTGCAGCCGCATCACAAAAACTTTAACAAACGGCTTGTGAAAACCCCGAAGCTTTATTTCACCGACACGGGCATTGCCGCTTATCTGCTCGGCATTCAAAACAAAAAGCAGTTGCAGACGCATTACGCCAAGGGCGCGCTTTTTGAAAACATGATGGTTGCCGACATGATGAAAAACAGGCTGAACCGGGGCGAGCGTCCGCGCCTCTACTTTTGGCGCGACAACACCGGCAACGAAATTGACCTGCTTGCGGAAGAAAGCGGCAGGCTGAAACCCGTGGAGATAAAGGCCGGAAAGACCATCAGCGATGATTTTTTCAGGGGATTGAACTATTACAACCAACTCAGCAAGGGGAAAACTTCATACAGCTATTTGCTGTATGGCGGAGATGACAATCAAAAGCGCAAGCACGGAAGAGTGGTTTCATGGATGAATGCTGCTGAGATAGTTTAGGAAGGCACTTTGACTACGTTTCATAGCTTGTGCTGCGGGAAGTGAAAACAGTTCCGCCAACTAAACCCACCAGTCAGCATTGCTCAAGGCTGCCGCAGAAGACTGGCGGGAACTGGGGGAAGAGTGGTTTCATGGATGAATGCTGCTGAGATATGAAACCCTGGCGTTTTTACAGATTTGGAATTCAACTCCAAAATTGTAAAATCTATTCCACAGCGATAAGCGATGATTTTCATGCCCAGGCATGGCCGCATTGAATATTTTTACATTAATTCGTACCAATCATGCCCGTGGTAAAAGAAGCAAGAGCTCGTCACAAAATTCTTGACGAGTGCCTGCGCTCGGGAAAATGCACCATAAAATTTCTTCAGGAGAAGTGTCTGCGAATTCTCGGGATCAGCGTGAGCAAGAGAACCCTTCAGTATGACATTCAATACATGCGCAGCGCTCAGCCGGATGGCTATGACGCGCCAATCGTTTGCAAACACGGACATTACTTTTATTCTGACAAGGAGTTCTCCATCACCAAATTGCCGTTTAATGACGATGAGATCAATTTGCTGAAGCAGGCTGTTTCAGCTTTGAAAAACATCAAGGGGCTGCATCTGTCGGAAGAACTTGACCCGGTGATTCACAAGCTGGAGTCACGCATCGAAACGGGCTATGGAAGGGAAATGAATGTCATCGAGTTCCAGTCCCCCGTGGAAACACTAGGGCAGGAGCATCTTGGGGATTTGTACAAGGCGATTTACAATCGCAATGTTCTGAAGGTCCGCTATCAAAGCTTCCGTGAAAAGGAGCCGAAGGAAATCATCCTTCATCCCTACCTGCTGAAGGAATACAACGACCGCTGGTTTCTGTTCGGCTATGATGAGCGGATCGGGAAAGTATCCAACCTTGCGCTTGACAGGATGCAAATGATCAAAGTGACGAATGTCGCGTTTATCCCGAACACCTTTTTCAATAAGGAAGATTATTTCAAAAACATCATCGGTGTCTCTGTTCCCGAGGGTAAGGCGGTTGAGAAAATTATGCTATGGTTCCGTCCCGACCGCGCGCCTTATATCACCACCAAGCCGCTTCACGGTTCACAGCAACAGCTCGCCAATAATTCAAAGGGATTGAAGATTCAGCTCGAATTGATACCCAACCGCAAATTGGTGTCGCTGCTGCTAAGCTTTGGCAAAGACGTGAAGGTGTTGAAACCGGACGGCCTGGCGAAAGAGGTTGCCGATAATCTGAAAAAGAGCTTAAAGAGTTATGAATTGTGATTGCACCTGTACGGAGATTTCTTCCCGTTGACTTATGTTCGCCAATTAGGGCAACACGCATTTGAATCAGACTGATTATCAAACCATTTCATTGCCGTTGGCTTCAGCCAACGGTTAAGAATTGAGAAATGAACAGGCTTTAGCCAAATTGTATGTTTTTGACACGGTTGGGCTAAAGCCCGACATCCTCGATCCTTTCATCTCCGTTGGCTGAAGCCAACGGCAATGAAGCCATCCAACAATTTTAATGCGTGACGACCTGGTTCACCAATTAGCTAACTTCGTATTTTGATTATCCATCCGAATGGATGAAATATTTTGATGAAAAAGACAGCTAAAAACCTGACTTCATTTTCCGACCATCTTGACAAGCAGTACGGAAAGCGCGGAACGCCCAAAAGAGAAAAGTATGAAGCCGGATTTGAAGCGTTCAGGCTGGGGGTGATGCTTCAGGAACTCCGGAAAGAGCAGGGACTGACACAGGAGCAGTTGGCTGAAAGATGCGGCACCACCAAGACCTATATCTCACGGATAGAGAATGATGCAAGCGATATCCGGCTCTCTACGCTCATCAGGATTATCAGGGAAGGGCTTGGCGCGCGCCTGAAGCTTAGCGTGGCTATGCGGTGAACGGGTCATTACGGAGAAACTTCCAGCAGCCGGTTAATACCTGAACCTGCTAAACCCTTTTTTTCATCCGGGCTGTTTTTTACATTTCTGAGAATGTTCGAGCATTCTTCAAGAATCCTGCTGACTTCGTTGTAGCATGTTCTTGCCTCATCTACCCGGAAGCCGAACGGGAAAACGGAAAGGGTCGTTTCCGTCAGCGGCTTGCCTCCTTTGAAATAGTTAAAAGTACTGCCTGAGTTGAGGCGGTAATAGTTGGTGACAAGTTCGCGGTCGTGTTTCACTTCGTTGGATACCACGATTGAACACTCCACGCTGTAAGGCAGATGGAGCGTTTGAATGAAATCCGCCAGGGCTTGATGCAGGGGTTGAAGCTGCGCTAAGCCAGGTTCCGGCTTGTCTTTCTTTGTGGCGCCTTTTTTCAGATAAGTTGTGAAAATCGCGAGATGGAAATCCATGTCAGCGAGGCTAACAGGAAGAATGTTCCTGAGTAAACTGAACATATTCTCCTTTATCACTGCTCCATCTTCTATGAGGCAATACCTGTCGGAGATAATGGCGGCATTAGCGGGGGCTAAGCGGTTTTTAAGAAAACTCCAATTTCTTTCCGTTTTCTTTTTCGGGTTCCTGCTTATACTGTGTTGGTTAATCTTGAAAAAATGCGGCACCGCCTTGTCCGCCTTCTGCCTGCCTATGAAGTGAAATCCAAAGCCGTTTTTTAGGTTTTCAGATTCATCTGCCTCCGAATCAAGCAGGAACACGGAGCGCGGGTTGACGCGGTAAACAATCAATTTGTTTTTGGGTAGCTCCTTGAAAAAATCAGGCTGATGGCTGATAGCGCTGCCTCCCGCAGTGGATCGCTTCACCAATGTTTTCAAAAGCAGATTATCCCTGTAAAGGCTGTCAACCTGCTTCACCGGAATATCCATCAGCAGCTCGCAGTCGCTGAATATCATCTTGAAAAAATCGCTGAAATTCTTGATTAGGTCGGGGTTCTCAATATCGAATGGCGGAATGGATTTGTAGAACTCATCCAGAAACTCGAACTGGCAATAAACAGGGATTTTGTCCATACTCAATTTTTGGATGAGCTTGCATTTCGATAAATCGCAAGAGCAAGGTTATCTGCTTCGTCAAAAAAGCCGGTGCCGAATTCTCCGTCAAGGGTGCCGTCCTTGTTTATTTTGATTCGTCTGATTAGGTTCTTTTCCTTGGATTCGGGTGAATTGAAATAGTAAATACCAATCCTGTCGTGTTCTATTTTATCCGTGCCAACGAGGTACTGTAGCTTCCTTATCAAATATTCGCTGTGGGTTTCGATAATAAAGTGAATGTTATATTTTTCATAGGCATCCTTAAACAAATCTGCCAGCAATGATTGGGACTTTGGGTGCAGGTTTGTTTCAGGTTCTTCTATTATGAGAAGTTTGGAAGCTTCAGTGATAGTATCAGCATTCTTACTTGTAAATTTTAATGCGATGGTTAGAATGATGGGTAATACTTGAGCAATTCCGGTACCTTGTTCGGTAAGCGACTGTCGTTTATCATTTTTTAAAAGAAATAACTGCGATCCTATACCTTCAATCCTTTTAAACTCAACACCATCAGCAATATCAAATTTTTCAACCCAATCATTGATGAACCCTAATTCGTGCTTTTGAAAATGATGGTTTTTGATATAACTCAGAAGTTCATCCAAGGCAGACCCTTGCTGGGTATCAAGATATATCCTGCGTTGATATGCCCTGATTGATGGAAGGTATTCAAATGAAAGAGAATTGCCCATTTGAACTAATAGGTCTTCAACTTTTTTACGAAGCAGCTTTCTAAATTCAAGAAATGGGTCCGTAAAAATATCCAATAAATTCATGTGACCAATCTTATTCGCTAATGGCTTTATGATGTTATAAGGAACTACCATTTCTATAGGATGCTTCTTAAGCAATTCCTTTAAAAAGTCCTTTATTTTTCGTTCAAGAATTCCTTCATGAGATTCGGTTAACTCAAGAAACCCTTTATGAAGACCAGGTAAATATGTTTTCAAAGCATCTATTGCGGTTATATCCGAATATGGCTTTGATGGAACAAAATCCCTGAACCAATTCGATTCGTTATAATCATAACTCTGCAAATAGTCCAACACTACACTGTTCAAAGTCTTTATTATTTCTTTACTCGTTTTAGAGCCGGTCGCCTTGGATATCTTTGCATCATCAATAATAGTTTGTGATAAGCCGAGAATTTCTTTAGGAAAGAATCCATCATCCAGCGGGGGAATCGTTTGTAATTCTTCCTCATAAGGCAAATTCAATTCTCTTGATTCTTTCTCCTCATGTTCTTTTAAATAGGTTTCAATTCGATGTAGAAAAAAGCGCCAATTGAATCTAATTTGTATCCTCATCTCTTTCAGACTTCTTTTTTTTGGATTTGGCTTGTTGTCTACAAATACTCCAAACAGTTCTCTTTTTTCTCCCGTAACGTCTGGACTACTATCTAATAGCTCGAGAGTAATTATCCTGCCCTTTTCGTTTTTCCTTACCAGCCCAAGGCGAAAATGAAGTTTCACTGGAAAGAAACCAAGCGTATCTGGGCGGTTATGTGGATTATATAGTTTGTAATTATCACAGATAACTTCAAGCATCATCATTTCCTTTTGATCCGATCCATGTCGTCTAACGAGGTCAAAACTGCCTAAGTCATGTCTGCCTCCGGAGAAATCAATTTCCTCCAAATGATTTTTCTTGTAATTGTCTTCAAGTAACAATAAAGCTTTGATAATTGAACTTTTGCCAGAATTATTAGCTCCGGTAAGAATCGTAATCGCATTAAAATCGAAAGTGAATGATTTAATGCTACGAAAATTCTGAAGAAATAGCCCCTTGACCATCATAGTAGATGAGAATTAATTGAACAATGAATGAGGAGGTTTTCTCAAAGTAGCTCTTGCCTCTTCCCCCACCGGATGATACAGCCCCATGTCATACATTGCCTCGCTTTGCCCGAGCAGCGTCATGCGCTTTTCACCGATTTCCTCTATCAGCCTTACCCTGCGCTCATAATTTGTTTCCTTCGAGCACATCTTCAGTATCACCACCAGGAATTCAAGGAAGAAAAAGAACAGCGTAAATATAATGTAGATGGCGAGCATGTAATAGTCGCTGGCTACAAGATTAAACAATGCCTTGATGCGCAGCAGCAATGAGTGGTCATTGAAAGTTGCGGCAAGATTTGCTGCGGCAAGCTTCTTTTCATTGTCAAGTTTCTGCTGAAGCGTCATCAGTTCGGCTTTGGTTTTTTCGTATTCACTTTCATGTTGTGCGGCTATCTGCCGTTTCAGCTTTGTGATGGCATGAACCCCGCTTCTGCCGCTGCCGCCCGAACCATCGGCTTCAGCTTTCACATCAGCCAGCGACTGCTGCCACACCCTGTATTTCAATGCAATTTCATCATCTGTTCTGCCAAACTCCGGCTGATAAGCTGATTCCAGCTTGCGCATTGCTTCCTGTATCTCCGTTTCATTGTTTTTCGCCAACTGACGGTCAATATCGCCCTGAAAAAACACTTCGTCCATGCACAACGCGCCCAGCAGCGCGGTAACGCATCCCAGCCCTATCCTGAACGCAGCCAGCCTCCGCGAACCATCAGCCATGATGATGCATTTCTCAATGAAGAAAACCACCGCGGCAAAAACCACCGCGGCAAGAACAGCAGTGTGCGATGAATGATGCAGCACGGTTTTCGCCATCAGAAAGGTAATAAAAAACCATATCAACACAGGTATCATCAGCGAGCAGGCAAGCAACGCAACCTTCTTCCGGCTGGCAGGCGTGTCCTGCTTCAGCATTTCATAATCATCTCCGGTGATGAGGCAAAATAATTTCTGCATGACGTTTTTGGTTTTTCAGTTAAACATTCCTGTGCTGGGCGCGATGAATCTTTCCTCGTGGTACTGTGCCAGCCCTTTCAGAAACCCATCGCGGTAACAATGAACGGGTTTGGCAATAAGCCCCTCGTCATCTATTGACAATTCCTTTGCTTTCTCAAGCTGCAGAACAATCTCGTTCAATGACTGAACCCGCAGCTCAAGCTGGCTTTGCAGCCTGCCGGAGATGCCGGATGTCGCAATTATCTGTTGCCTGATCGCTGACATCTCCTGTTTGTGCTTATTAATCACTTCGTCAACAATCAGCCTGAACTCCGCTTTCAAATGGCGCAAAGCGGATTCCAGCGCGTCAGCGGAGTGAAGGGCATAGCCGTTCCTGAAGCCTTCACCCAGGTAGTCCGCCCGAAGGAACTGCATCAGTGCTGACACAGGCGCAGGTTTTTCCTGCACCCGCGGAGGCTGATTGTCAACAAACAAGTCCTCACTGATCACCAGGTTAACACTTATTTGGCTGTCGCCAGTCATGGGGTTTTGATTTCCGATTCCGAATAATTTTTTAAAGAAGTTCATAGTGTGTGGTTTTTAGGGTTAAATATGAAATACAGGTACTTTATAAAGCCGGTGTCCAAGTTCATGACACGATGAGCAGAGCGTAATCAGATACTTATCTTCGTAATTCCAAGGCTCCGCGTGAATCCCGGCAATCGCTCTGAAATGATACTGCCTGTGGTGAACATGGAGGCTCTCAATACTTCCGCAGTTGCGGCATTTGAAGCCATCGCGCTCCATCACCAGCCGGCTTCTTTCTTTCCAACGCGGGTCGGCAAGAAGCTTTTGATAGGCTGTTTTATCCGGCTGCTGCAAGGGTGTTTTCACTTCCATGGGGCAATGTTCCAAAAAAGAAGTGCAAACTATTTGCGCTGGGGAAAGAAAAAATACAGGCAGGGTATGGAAAGAGACAGCTAAGGGTTAAGCGGCTTTCTTAGTTTTTCGCTGTCCGCGATGTTTAGCGAAAAATGCGCTGATCTCCTTCTTCTGTTTAGCAGTCAGGCGGTTGCCATTGGCAAAAGGAACAAGCGATTGCAATGTTTTTTTCGTGAATCCTTTCTTCATGGAAATCTGAAATCTTTGAAATATAAAAATACGAGTTCTCTTGCCGAATCGCTCAAAATAGACATCCTGGAACCTGCGATGAGGAAGGCGGGAAGGCAGTCGAAACTGCTGCCAATCACAACCCACGAATGAGCCCTGCTCAAGGTCCAGCGCAGAACACGTGGGAACAGATGTGGTTCAAAGTACAATCCTTAAAAAGTCGCTTCATCCGGGGAACCCTTAAACGACTTGGAGAAAGTGGGATGTTCAGTGCTTTGGCTGTTTTGAAGCATCGTGCCTGACCCACGCAAAAGCAACTAAACCTGCAACTAAATCAGAATACCACAAAGAAGAATGAAGTCCATTTTATGTGTTTATTCCGGGTATTTAATGCTCATGATGAAAAAACCGGGCACCGCAAAAATAATAGCAACGGCTGCTCCAACCACAACCACCACGCTGCCGGATAAACCTTGAATCTTCAGCACAGACGATAAGACAGATCCCCCGATTAATAACTTAGCTATTGACTTCTTAATCAAATAAACACACCACTTTATCAACAAATCATCGCCTCACGCAAACGCCTCCTCCACAATCCGTTTCTGTTCTTCAAAGTGAATTTTCTGATAACCCGTTGCAGGCGATGCGCTGTTTTTGCGGGAGATAACATCAAGCGCAACTTTGCGGTAGCAACTGAGCAGATACACCCACGCGCCCATGTTTGAGGGTTCTTCCTGCACCCACACGAATTTTGCTTTTTTGTATTTGTCAACAAGAGCGTCAAGCGTTTTGTAGTTCAGCGGGTAGAGTTGTTCTACCCGCACGATTGCAACGTCTTTCCGTTTGTTTGTTTCCTGGTACTCCAACAGGTCGTAATAAATCTTACCGGAACACAGCAACACCTTTTTCACTTTTGCAGTATCTACATAAGTGTCATCAATAATTTCTTTAAAACCGCCTTTCAGAAATTCTTCTTTCGGAGAAACGCATTTCGGATGGCGCAGCAGCGATTTGGGAGTCATCACCACGAGCGGCTTGCGGAACTGCCACGCGAGTTGTCTTCTTAAGAGATGGAAAAAATTTGCAGGCGTGGTGCAATTTGCAACTACGATGTTGAACTCAGCGCTCATTTGCAGAAAGCGTTCAAGGCGCGCGCTGGAGTGTTCCGGTCCCTGCCCTTCGTAACCGTGCGGCAGCAGCAGCACGATGCCGCTCATGCGCTGCCACTTGGTTTCCGAAGGGATGATGAACTGGTCAATAATCGTTTGCGCGCCATTGGCGAAATCACCGAACTGCGCTTCCCAAACGTTCAGCGTGTTGGGCGAAGCCATGGAATAGCCGAACTCAAAGCCGAGCACGCCAAACTCTGAAAGGAACGAATTGAAAATCCTGTATTTGCCCTGCTTTTCATCAAGCTTCGTCAGGCGGTTGTAGGGCACGTTGGTTTCCTCATCGCGCAATACGGCATGGCGGTGCGAAAATGTTCCACGCCTCACATCCTGTCCGCTCATGCGGATGTCTTTTCCTTCAATCAGGATGGAAGCGTACGCGAGCAATTCTCCGAGCGCCCAGTCGAAACTTCCGGCCTCAATCATTTTTTGCTGCTGCTCGAAAATCTTCTTTATTTTTTCCAGCGGCCTGAACTCAGCCGGATATTCCATGATGCCTTTCAAAGCCTTGTCGAATACGGCTTTAGTGATTGACGTGTCGGGCGACTTTTCAAAATCCTGCGGCTTCGCCCTGCGCAGCGAGCGCCACGCCTGCTCCGGCTCCTGGTATTTGTAGGGCAGCGGTTTTTGCTTCACTTCATTCAGGCGGTCTTGCAGCATCTGCCAGAATTCCTTATCCATTTTTTTCGCCATCTCGGCTTCAATTGAACCCGCTTCTACCAATTTATTCACATATATTTCACGAGGGCTGGGATGCTTGCCGATGATGTTGTAGAGCATCGGCTGCGTGAAGCGCGGTTCATCGCCTTCGTTGTGCCCGTATTTGCGATAGCACACCATGTCAACAAACACATCGGTGTTGAAATGCTGGCGGTATTCTGTGG